>CAZKLA010000017.1:0-24438 GCA_964553455.1 uncultured Aquiluna sp.
CTGAGAAGATCGGCGGTTGGCAGAAGGACTCTGGCACGGTGTCTGCTACGCTCGCGCCCCCAGAGGGGTCGTACTGGGGCGTGGCCCGCTCGCTGTACAACTGGACCAACCTGTCTGGCTCTAACCTATTGGCTGTCGGCACTAACCTGAAATACTACATCCAAAACACGGTTGGCGGCGCGTTTAACGACGTCACGCCGATCCGGTTGGTGTCCACCGCAGGAGATACGACCTTTGCAGCTACCGATGGCTCCAACGTGATCACGGTTACTGACGCCGGCAGCAACGTGGTGGTCGGCGATTTCGTGACGTTTTCGGGCGCAGTTTCACTGGGCGGCAACATCACCGCAGGCATCCTCAACGCAGAGCATCAAGTAGTTTCGTACATCAGCTCTGGCTCGTACACCATTGAAGTGAGCGCTACGGCGAACGCAAGTGATTCGGGTGATGGCGGTGCGGCAGTCGTCGCTACGTACCAAATCAACAGTGGCTCGGACGTTTACACGGTCGGCGTGGGTTGGGGCGCTGGTGGTTGGGGTGGCGTAACATCTGGCTACGCCAGCACAGGTTGGGGCGCTGGTGTAGCGGGTGGTTTGGGTTTTGGTATCCAGCTGCGCACTTGGAGCCAGTCAAACTACGGCGAAGACCTGATCATCAACCCCCGTGGCGGCGGCTTGTACTACTGGGCCAACAACGCGAACCCAACTGTTTTTGACCGCGCTGTTCTGCTGGACCCTGCAAGCCCGCCACCGTTTGATGTCGATACCGCTTGCCCTGAGGTGTGTAACTTCGTGTTGGTTTCCGACGCTTCGCGCTTTGTGCTGGCCTTCGGGGTGAACGACTACGGCTCTTCAACACAAGACCCCATGCTGGTGCGCTGGTCTGACCAAGAAAACTATGCCCTTTGGGAGCCTGCTGCGACCAACCAAGCCGGCAGCTATCGCCTGAGCACTGGCTCAGAAATCATCTGCGCCCAGCAAACTCGTCAAGAGGTTTTGGTTTGGACCGACGCGGCTGTCTACTCCATGCAGTATCAAGGGCCTCCATTTGTGTGGGGCTTCCAGCCTTTGGCGTCCAACACATCCATCATGAGCCCCAATGCCGCAGTCACGGTGCACGACATCACCTACTGGATGGGCATCGACAAGTTCTATGTGTACAACGGCCGCGTGCAAACGCTGCCTTGCGAGCTTCGTCAGTATGTGTTCGATGACATCAACTTGTCCCAGCAGTTTCAGATTCATGCCGGCATCAACGACGCATTCAGTGAGGTCTGGTGGTTCTACTGCTCGGCCAACTCGGACACGATCGACAAGTACGTGGTGTACAACTACCTCGAGAACAACTGGTACTACGGCACCATGGCCCGCACGGCTTGGATCGACAGCCCATTGCGCGATGTTCCAACGGCAGCAGGTTACGGCGGTCAGATTCTGTATCACGAGACCGGCAACGACGACGGCTCGGTGAACCCACCTGCTCCCATCAATGCATACATCCAGTCCTCCGACTTCGACATCGGTGAGGGCCACAACTTTGGTTTCGTCTGGCGCATCATCCCGGACTTGACCTTTGACGGCTCTACCACCCCCGCTCCTTCGGTGGACTTCTCTGTGCGCCCTCGTCAGTTCCCCGGCAGCAATTACGGCGCGACCAACAACCCGGCTGTGACCAGCGTGAACAACTACAACACCCAGCGTGTGTACAACGTGCAACAGTTCACCCCACAGGTCAACGTGCGTTTGCGCGGCCGTCAGATGGCCTTTAAGGTCAGCTCCACCGGTCTTGGTGTGGCATGGCAGCTCGGCGCACCCCGTATCGACATCCGTCCTGACGGGAAGAAGTGATGCAGCTGGAGAACCCGCAACCACCCCGCCTGCCGGACCACCCTCCGGTGTACAACTCTGGGGTATTGGCAACGTTCAACAACGTGCTGCGCTTGTACTTTGCTCGGCTATCCGGCGTGGTCGGAACTCTTCTTGGCACCAACGGCGGTGTCTACCTGCAAAACCCCCATGCCATGCTGATGAGCAATCAGGATCAGGCAAACGCAGGTACGACAGTGGCCAACCAGTTGACGTTCAATCAGCCTGTGATCACGCAGGGTATCCGGGTCGAGAACACCGACGAGATTTGGTTCGACCAGCCGGGGCAGTATCTGGTGACGTTTACGCTGCAGGTAACCAACCGGGGCAACGCGGCTCAGGAGTTTGAGGTCTGGGCGGGCTACAACGGCACCAACTATCCGCTATCCAACACCCGTTTTGACATCCCTGCACGCAAGAGCGGATCAGTCTGGGCGCACATTGTTCCTGCAATCACCGGCATCTTCACGGTCGAGAACCCTGACACGGAATACCTCACCATCAAATGGTGGGCCAGCAGCACGGACGTGTTCTTGGAGCACTACGCCGCCGGGACCAGTCCAACCCGGCCAGAAATCCCCTCGGTGATCATGACGATCAACTTTGTTTCACGGCTTCCCTGAAGCGCCCGAACAGCATAAAATCCCCGCATAGAGGTACCAAACATGAGCCTGCAATTACTAGCCAAACAGATGGAAGCCAAGGGCCGCAAGGGCGACTCGATGCTGGTGCACATGACGCCAGACGAAGTTGAAGGCTTACAAAAGCTTGCAGAGTCCATGGGCAAAACTCTGACGATCAACCCTGAGACGGGTCTGGTCGAGGCAAACGTATTGAAGCGCATCCTGAAAGGGCTCTTGCCAACTGCTGCCGGTCTTGCTGCTGGCGCGGTTGGTGGTCCCATGGCGGGTGCGGCCGCTGGTGCTCTGGTTGGCGGACTGACTGCTCCGAAAAAACAGCGCGAGATGGGCCTCTTGATGGGTGCCTTGGGCGGCTACGGCGGTGCAGGTCTGGGCGCGGGGCTTAAAGCAGCGGGTTCTACGGCAGCCCAAGCTGGCGCTATGCAAGGGGCAGCTACTCAACAGGCGCTCAACCAAGCGGCGGCGCAAACTGCTCAGGGAGCAGCTATATCTGAAGGCGCAAAACTCGCTGGAATGGAAGCTGCGCAGACAACAGCACAGCAGTTGGCGACAGAAAGGTTGGCCCAAGAAGCTGCGGCTGACATGGCGCGTCGTGAAGCTGGCGCAACGCTGATAAACCAAGCCGGAGAAACAGCCGCAAAAGATTTCGCCGCTCAGGGTATGGGTGCTCAATTCAGTCAAGGCATTAAAGCACTAGCGGGTCAACCCGGTCGGGACGCATTCCTTGGCCAAGTGGGCATGAAGACCGCCGGTATGGCAGCCGCCCCTCTGATGCTCGCCGAAGAGCGTAAGCAAGCGGACATCCCGGTGGATGATGAGATGTATTCGTACACCTACGACGTGGGCCGTACCGGTGCAGAGCGCAGTCCGTTGGCCACCAGCTCCGAGCGCAAGTATTTTGAAGGTCGCTACTCTCCAATGCGCAAGATTCGTGCAAGCGAGTATGGTTTTGCCGAAGGCGGCGAGGCTGTTGCCGATGCTGCTCCAGCTCCGTCTGCCTCCGAAACCGCGTTGGCTTATCTGATGGGTGAGCGCGCCAGCTCTTCGGCTGGCCTGCCTGCTTTGGCTGCACAAGCACCTGCCTCCCCTACGTCCAACATCGGCGTTGGTGGCGACAACATGTATGCGTTCGACCCAGCTACTGGCACCTTCTTGCGTAACCCATACGTGGCGGGTGCTAATTCTCCTGCGGTTCAGGGGCGTGTCGGCACATCTTTTGCTGGCAGCGGTGGTAGCGATTACGTGGACCCAAATCCCGCTTGGACGAACATGTCTGACGCCCAGAAAGCTGCGTACTACGCCGAAAACCCAACCATGGGCGCGATCACGCGAGGCGCTCAAACTGTGTTCGGGTACTTGCCCGGTGCAAGCGCCGCACTTGCCGCACAAGAATACATGGACCCCGGGTTTGCACAGCGACAGAGAGACATCACTTACGGTATTGCCTCGGGCAGCGATCTCAGCGGATACTCTACTTCGGCTATGGACACAGCGCTTTCTGACGCCGGGTACTCTGACTACGGCTACAGCGACAGTGCTCCAGATATGAGCGACTTTGGTTCCGACTCCAATTCGTTCGAGAGCGCTTATGGCTGGAAGCAAGGCGGCATCACATCCCTCGCCAAAGGTGGCATGGCCAGCGGTGGCTTTGTGGTCCCTGCCGATGTAGTCAGCGCTCTGGGCAACGGCAGCACCGATGCTGGCCTGCGTAAGCTCTACGCCATGCTGGGCAAGATCAAGCCGATCAAGGGTAAAGGCGACGGCCTGTCCGACTCCATCAAGACCAGCATCGACGGCAAGCAGCCTGCACGCGTGGCAGACGGCGAAGCCTACATCGACCCCAAGACGGTCAAGCGTGTGGGTGGTGCCAAAAAGCTCTACGCCATGATGGACAAGATTCGTGCCCAAGCCCACGGCAAAACCAGCCAACAGCGCCCAGTCAACCCTGCTAAAGTGATGGCATGAAAATCCAGCACGTCCCGCTTGAGTGGGTAAACCACACATGGCCCCAAGTTGAGGGGTTCATTCGGGACGCATTGGAGCACGCCAAAGGCGACTACGACATCGAGCATGTCCGAACGCTTATTTCCACGGGGCAATGGATGTTGCTTGTGGCGGTGGATGGTGAGAAAATACACGGAGCCGCGACGATGCACTGTTTCAACCGGCCGGTTGACCGTGTGGCGTTCATTACGACTACTGGCGGCAAGTTCATTGTGGACCCCGACACGTTTTCGCAGCTACAGAATATCGCCCGTGCATTGGGCGCAACCGCACTTGAGTGTGCTGCCAGAGAGTCAATGACCCGCCTCCTCGGCCGATTCGGCTTCGAAGAGAAATACAGAATTGTTGGAGTGAAACTATGAGCTATTCTCGTCGTCAGTTGTACGCTATGGGCGAGCCTTTGGGCGATGGGGCTACGCGCCGTGCGGTCGGTGGCAAGATCATTTACGGCGGCGGTGGCGATAGCACTCCCGAGAAGCAAACCACAGTCGTTGACATCCCTGACTGGGCCAAGCCGTATGCCAAAGAATCTCTGGGCAAAGCCTCAGCTCTGACGAGTACCCCATACCAAGCCTACGGTGGTGAGCGCATTGCGCAGTTCAGCCCCCTGCAGAAGCAAGCATTCCAGCAAGCCGGTCAGCAGCAAGTTGCAGGCCAAGTCGGTTTGGGTTCTGGTCTGGCCACACTGTCGGGCATCAGTTCTTTCCAAGACCCCGGCACGGCACAGGGTTTCATGTCACCCTACATGCAGGCTGTAGTTGACCAACAGATGGAGTCGGCTCAGCGTCAGGCAGATATTGCAGCTACCCAACGCGGGGCTCAGGCTGTGCGTGCTGGTGCTTTTGGCGGCTCCCGTCAGGCCATTGAGAACGCAGAAGCTGCTCGTGCTTTGGCCTCCCAGAAGGGTCAGATTCAGGCACAGGGCTTGCAGTCAGCGTTCGAGCGCGGACAGGCCCAGTTCAATGCAGAGCAGGCAAACCGTTTGGCTGCAGCTCAGGCTTTGGGGCAGTTGGGTCAGCAGCAGTTTGGCCAGCAGATGGACATCACGGGCCAGCAGCAGCAGTTTGGCGGCATCCAGCGTCAAGCCACGCAGGACATTTTGAGCCAGCAGTATCAGGACTTCCTGAACCAGCAGCGTGCACCCTACGACCAGTTGTCGTTCATGTCGAGCATCATTCGTGGCACCCCCATGGGCCAGACCACGACCCTGTACCAGCCTCCAGCGAGCACAACGTCTCAGCTCATTGGTCTGGGTACCGCTGCCGCAGGCGCGTATGGTGCGTATGCAGGCGGGAAAGGTGCCGCTGCCGGCGGTGAGGTCAAGGGTTACGCTGCGGGTGGTATTGCCAGCTTGAACCAGCCTGAACTGGCTGCGATGGCCGGCGGCATGAGCGACGAGCAGTTGGGTCGAACCGCCCAGATGCCTTCCATCACCGAGCTGGCCAAGATGACCTTGGCGGCCGAAGCCCAGCAACGCGCTCAGATGCGTCAGCAAGCAGCAATGCAGCAGTCCATGGCCCAGCAACAACCCCAAGGCACCGTGGCAGAAGAGCAGATGGCTGCGATCGAGCAGGGCATTGGCGGTCTGGATGTGCCTGACGATCTGGTCGGCGACGAAGGTATGGCTGGCGGCGGCATTGTTGCTTTCCAAAGCGGTGGCTCTACATGGTGGGAAGAAGAACTGGAGCGTCTGCAAGAGCCTCCACAAGAAAGCAGCGCGTTAGGCCGTGGTATTACACGGGCGCTGACCAAAAGTGACGACGTAGATGCATTGATAGCCAGCGCAAAACGAAAGCAAGCAGAGGGTATCCCGTTGACTGCAGCGGAGAAAGCTGTGTTTGCGCAGGTAAAACCCGCTGCCTCCGGCATCGCTGCCGTTGCCGACGGCTCGGACAACCGTTTTGCACGTAAACCCGTGGCAATGGGCATCACTGACCAACCTCCTGCCGGCAAAAAGCAGCCCGCTGTTGCAGACCGCGGAACCTCCACTGCAAGCGCCCCCGGCGCAGCCGCTACCGGTATTGCTGCAGCACTACCTCAAAGCCTCCAAGCTTTGCAGGCCAAGTACCGCAGCGAAGTCGAAGCCGCAGGAAAAGCAGGTGAGCAGATCGAAGCAGACCGCCTTGCCGCACTCAAGCGCGACCAAGAAGAGATGGGCTTGATTGGTGCCGAGCGCGAAAAGCGTTTGAAGGCACAGGAAGAATCGCTTAAAGGTGCCGAGGACAAGAACCTCAACATGGCGCTGATCGAAGCGGGTCTGGCTATCATGGCTGGTAACTCTGCCAATGCGTTTGAGAACATCGGCAAGGGCGCAATGGTGGGCACCAAGGCTTACACCACGGGCATGAACCGCATCCAAGATCGCAAGGACAAGCTGGACGAAGCTGTGATGGCACTGGACGAGCTGCGCTATGGCGAGAAGAAAGCCAGCAAGAAGGAGCTGCGCGACGGCGAAGCAGCCGTCAACAAGGCCAAGCAGCAAACCGCTGCCGCACTGGCTGCCGTCACGGGCGAAGACATGAAAATGGCTGTGGACCTCTACACCAAGCAGTTGGACCGTCAGGCTACGTTGGCTGCAGCCAGCATCCGCTCGACTGCAAGTGAAGGTTTGACCGCAGCCAAGCGCGCCGAGTTGGCCGATAAAGCCGCAGACAACGTCCGGGCAAAGCTCAAAGAGACCCCCGGAGCACAGTACAGAACCACTGAAGCGGAATTTAACCGATTGGTGGACTTGGAGCTGAACCGACTGTTGGCCGCGGCAGGTGGCGCAAGTGCAACCAGCGCACCAGATTTAACTGGATGGGGCAAAGCACAGGCTGTAAACTAAGCGCACTATGACCACGTACCGCATCACTGCCCCCAACGGAAAAACCTATCAGATCGAGGGCCCTCCGGGGGCAAGCGATGCGGACGTAGCCCGTGCGGTTATTGCGCAGTTCCCCGAGGCTGCGCAGCGTCCGCAACCCAAAGCCCCCGTGGAGACCACCACGCTGGGTCAAGTCAAGGAGTTCGGCAAGGGTCTAGTGCCCGGTGCTGTTGGGCTGCTTGAGTCGGCCGCCATTGGTGCGTCTGCGATACTGCCCGAGGACATGGAGAAATCCGCCCGGGAGTCCATCAAGTCCGTGGCCACATCGGCCAAAACCCCGTTTGCTGCAGCGGAAGGGTATGAGGACAGCGTCGGGCGTAAGCTGGGTGAAGCCGTGGGCTCCACAGTGCCATTCTTGGCCGCGGGTCCGTTGGGCTTGGCCGGTCGTATTGGCGCGGCTGGCTTGGGTGTCGGCGCTGGCGCTGGCGAAGCACGTACCCGTGCAGAAGAGGGTGGAGCTACCGCGGACGAGCGCGGTACGGCAACTGCCTTGGGTATCATCCCCGGCGCGGCCGAGGTGTTCGCACCATTCCGAATCTTGAGTCGTCTGCCTGACGCAGCTACGGCCACTGGGGTTCAAGCGGTTAAACGTGCCTTTGTGGCAGGCGGCGAAGAAGCGGCGCAGGAAGCCGCATCGGGCTTTGCCCAGAACCTGATTGCCCGTGGGGTGTACAAGCCCGAGCAAGAACTCATTGAAGGTCTGGGCGAGCAAGCTGCCTACGGCGGTGCCACTGGTGCGATCGTGCAAGGTTTGCTGGACTTGGCCATCGGCCGCCGGGCCCGCGGGTCGGCACAAGAGAGCGAGCTACAGAAACAGCTTGAGGAGCGCGTGTTGGGGGCGCGGGAAGAGCGCAAAGCCCCAGTGCTGCCCGAGGACCTGCCGGCAAATGCCGCATATGAAGAGCTTGTGTTGGAGCGGGAGCGCTTGCGCGAACTGCGGCAGACTCCCGAAGTCAAAGCCAAGATCGCTGAGATTGACAAGCGGGCCAAAGAAATTCTGACCACCAGTATTACGGACCGCGAGAAGGCTGCGCAAAGCGCGTTCTCCCAAGAAGATCAGCAGTTGACGATGCGCGAGTTCGCTGGCGAAGCGGCGGCCGAACCGGGTGTAGCCACGACTGAAGCGGGTGCAGCGCCCGCGCCCAAAGACATGACGCTCAAGCAAGCGATCAAAGCTCGCGTGCCAACGATGCAGATGCCGCTCATGTTTGGCCAAGACGCCGACGTGCAGCAAGAAGAGACCGTACCCGGTGCCATCACCATGGAAGAACTCCAAGGCATCGGCAAACCCATGCGGTCGTCCAAGAGCTGGTTTGAGGCCAACGTGGTGGGCAAGACTCCTGAGCAAGTGCAAGCCATGGTCGACGCGGACCCCAAGCTGATCGAAGGCAAGGGCGACCGGGCCAAGGTGTTGCGCGAGATTCTCGCACCCAAGCCAGCTGAATTTGTGGAGGCACAAGATGCGAAAGCCGCCCCTAGTGGTAGACCTGAGCGAGAGACTGACGGACAGCCAGTTGAGCCTAGCGTGGGCGCACCTGTGGGGGAACCCTCTGGAGCCAGTACCGCAGGAACTGAAACACTTGACGGAGCCGGAGTGGTACCTGCTGGGCGAGATGCTGGACCACAACCTACAGCTGCGCGAGCTGCTCCCCCTACAGTAACTCAGCAGGAAGCGGCCTTCGACGCATTGGCACGTGCCGTGCAGGACGAGACTTCGCCAGATTACGCCGAAGCCGGTCAGATTTTGGAAGCCAACCGCAACAACCCAGCGTTTTTGCGTGAGTACGATCGTGCCGTGCGCCGACTGCAAGGTATCCCCCAGCAGGAGGTGGCCCAACAAGTACCGGCCCCCCTCCCAGAAACGCCAAAGGGCATGCCTCCACGTCGCGCTGACGCCCGGCCGGCTCCAGCAGCGCAGCCAGTAGACCGCACTCGGTTAGAGCCTATTGGGACCTTGCCCGGCGGCGGGGCCGCACGCGGCGCGCAACAAATGATCGAGCCCATGTCAGACGCGGAGGCCCGCAAGCTAGTGGTAGCCCGTCAGGCACAGGCGCTAAAAGCGTCGCGTGCGCAGAAACAAGAAGCGCCAACGCCGCCCGTCGACACCCTCACGATGGACCTGTTTGCTGAGGAGCAAACAAAACCCGCAAAACCCAAAGCAAAGCAGGTGGACTCGAGCTGGGCAGAGGGCTTGGCTAAGGATGTTGGCGGCACTGTGATTCCCGTCACTGACGACTTGGCGCTTATCCGCGGATTCAGTGCGCTCAACGGGCAGTCTGTGTATAGCGCAGCAAAACGCGGTGTCGGTCGCACACGAGTCGACGTAGATAACTATTCCGGCAAGGACATCACCCCTGCTGAACTGGCCACCCTCGTGGAGGCCAAAGCCAAAGAGGTCGCCAAAGACCGCAAAGCGTTCGCCAAGAACCCTGACGGCCCGTTCAAAGGCGCAAAGACAAACGTGGTCAAGTCGGACACAGTAGATCAGCGGTACGCGGGCTACTTGCAGGGTCTCATGGATACGCTGGGCATGGGCAACGTCCGGGTGTTCTTGGTGCATCCTGAAGACATGCCCGGTGCCCAAGCAAAGTACGGGCTCTACGGAGACTACTACTCCGCCATGTCGGCCGGGCTGGATGCCAACGAACAAGGTAGTGCGCGCCTATACGGCCCAAGCCGCAAAGATTTCTATATTTCGGTCAAGTCGGGTATGTCTCCTGCTAAAACCGTGGAAGTTTTAGCGCACGAGCTGGGGCACGTCATCGAGAAGGTGGCGTTTAAGAACGCCCCCAAAGAAACCCAAGCTGCGATCAAGGCGGAGTTCAACAAGTGGTTGGAAGCCAACAAAGGCAAAACCGCCCGGGAATGGATTGACGCCTTGCGTAACCGTGAGACTGCTGAAAGCACCGACGTGCCGTCTGATATGGACGCTGCTAAGCTGAGCAACTACTGGCGCTCGTTTGATGAGTGGTTTGCAGACAACGTATCTCGCTGGGCGACTACCGCGGACAAGCCCGTTGGGGTTGTGGAGAAGTTTTTTGCAGATTTGGCAAAGCAACTTCGAAAGCTGGTAAGTGCGGTAGTCGGAAAATCGTATGCGGCCAACAAGGAAGTGGCCAAGTTTTTGGACGCTATGGGCCCGTCTAGCGCAGACGCGTGGCTGAGCGCGGATACACCCACGGGCGGCACTCCGCAAGCGTTCAAAGCTTCGTATTCTTTCGACAAAATCGTGGACTCCAGTGAGCTCATGAAAGAAGAGCCCGGCATGTTCAAGCAAGCCGGTAAGCAGTTGGTTGAGGCATTCACAACGGCCGAAGGCGTGACTTTTGGTGATCGGTTCCGCACCTTGACCGCCGACGCTGGCGCTTCGATGGAGACCAAGCTCAACCTGCTGTTTGACGGCGCTGTGCGCAGTGCCAAGGGTATCTTGAACCCCATGGGGTTGTATCGTCAGGCACAGGACACCAGCAAACTCTTGCTGACATGGTTTGAGGATGGCTCCCTGATCAAGGACTTACTCACTGGCACCTACCGAACTGGTACCAAAGAAGGCGTGCCTTCCATGAAGGAAGTGCTGACCGACGTGCAAACGTGGGCCAAGAACAAGGGCATCCCGCTGGACAAGGGTATGGCTCAGTTTTCCAAGATGCTGGAAGCACTGCGTCTGGACGCCTTGCGTAAGTCGAACGCCGCGGGTACGACCAACTTTTCGATCAACAAACTGTCGCTCAAGGACTCCCGCACAGCCGACGAGCAAATCGACGTTGCGCTGAAAGAATACGACGCCAATCCTGAACTGGCCCTGATCAAAGCCAAGATGGACAAAATCCGTGTGGAGTTGATCGACCAGATGGTGGCCGTGGGGCGCTTGACTCCTGAAGAAGGCACCCAGTGGAGAGAAGCCACCGACTATGTGCCATTCGATCGCATAGAGGACTTTGCGACCAAGTTCCGGTCAGCCAAACGCACGGGCGGCGGTATCGCACAACTGGGCAAACTGCCTGAACTCGTCACGACCAAAGAGCGAGAAGTGGGCGACGTGTTGAACAACTTCACCAAGACTGCTGGCTGGATGCTCAACCAAGTCGTGAAGCAAGACGCTACGCTCACCACACTGCGTATGCTGGAGGACATGGGCTACGCCAAGTTCTTGGGCAAGAGCGCCGGGTCGACGCCCACTGAAAAACGCGTGCAGTCCTACATCAATGGTGAGCAGGTGTTCTTCGAGCTGCCATCTCGCTGGGATGTGCTGGCATTCCGTGACATGGCGCAACCCAAAGGGTTCTTCGTCGACTTGTTCTCCGGGGCATCGGACCTGCTGCGCAAGACCATCACTTCAATGCCACCCTTCGCTGTGCGGCAGGTGATCAACGACATTCAGCGTGCGTTCGCTACGTCCGGTGTGCAGAACCCCTATGCCATCATCTTGCCGGCGCTGCGCAATTTCGTGACCATCTCTGCGTATGAGGTCATGGGCAAGCGGCATCCTTCGGTGCAAGAGTTCGGCAAGATGGGCATCACCGGCGACTACGACTTCAACACGCGCAACCCCATGGACTCCATCATGTACGACTTGGGGTTCAAGGCGCGCGGCCCGCTCAACGGGCTACTGCACCGACTCGACGGCATTACCCGGGCTTCGGACTTGGCTGTGCGTAAAGCGATCTACGAGCAAACCAAAGCTGAAACGGACGACATTTTGCTGGCCCAGACCCGGGCCCGCGAGTTCATCAACTTCAGACGCCGTGGCGCAGGTGCAGCAATGCCCGCGCTGACCGCCACCATCCCGTTCTTCAACGCATACATCCAAGGTATGGACGTGCTGTACCGTGCTGCAACCGGCAAGGGCGCAAGTGCATCGGTGGGTAAAGCCCAAGCCCGTCGCTTGTTCGCAAGCAAGGTGGCCACCATGGCGTCGTTCGCTGCCATCTATTCGATCATGATGAGCGGGGATGACGAGTACGAAGAAGCCGATCTGCGCACGCGCAACAACAACTGGCTGCTGCCCGGCGGGTTCAAGCTGCCGGTGCCTGAAGAATTGGCTGCGATCTACAAGGTGCCCGTCGAAATGGCACTGGAGTATTTCCGCCGCAACGGAACGCCCGAGGACATGGAGGCTTCCGAGGCGTCGATCACGGCTCTGAAGTATGCGTTTGAGCAGTACCTCGGCCGCACGGTGCCTATCCCGGCAGCTATCAAGCCTGTGTTGGAAGCCGTCACCAACCATTCGTTCTTCACCGGCGAACAGCTCGAAGGCACTTTCCAGCAAGAGTTGGTCTCCAGCCAGCGCGTGCGCTCGAACACCAGCGAGTTGGCCAAGGCGATCGCGAACTTCACCAGCAGCACGTTTGGCGAAGGGGCAACCATCTCTCCGATCAAGATCGACAACTTCCTGCAAGGCTACTTCGGCTCTGTCTCAGGCATGCTGACGATGGCCACCGACCAGTTGATCAACCCGGACCGCATCGACCGTCCGTTGAACAAATACTGGATGCTGAGCAACTTCCTGTACGACCCCGTGGGTACGCGCCGGGTCAACGAGTTCTACGAGCTGCGCGAGAAGGTTGTGCCAAAGCTCAACACCCTGCGGGAATTGGCCAAGTACGACCCAGTGCGCGCCGAAGAGTACATGAAGGTGCATGAGCAGGATTTGATTTTGGCGCAGAGTATCAACGCAGCGCTGGCACAGCTCTCGGACACCCGTGGGTACAAGAACTTCCTCAACAGCAAAGCCGCGGCCGACATGAGCATGGAAGAGCGCAAAGCCCAGCTGGAGGAAGTGCGCCGCGTGGAAGTGGAGTTGGTCGGTTGGCTGCGGGAAGCCCGCGCCTCGCTGCGCAATCAGTAAACCCGCCAGACCCGCACGCCGTACCGCCCGTACTCACACCGGGCGCGTACTGCAAACTCCATGTTCAACTCTTTTGCTGCATAAGCCAGTGCCTCCTCGGCTTGCTTCGGTGTGGCCGTGGTTGGCATGAAGAAAGATGCGCCCCGGGTGAGGCGCTTCCAGTTGATCAGGTACTCCGACCCGTTCAGCGTGATGATGTCAACTGACGTCGGTTCCGGATTCGGCGTTGATTGCATCCATAACCCCCAGTTTCGCGCCATCAAACACGTAGCAGCGGGTTGGTGAGCCAGTCAAGTTTCCGATGGCACCCGCGGCAGGGCGGCGCACGAACGTCCACTCGGTCTCTTTGGGGGGCGTTTTGAGCACACCCGAGGTCTTGAGTGCGTGCAAGCTTGAGCGGAAGTCTACCCGGCGCTCCACAAAATACTTGCGAAGGTCTTGGGCCACGATGACCAGCTCCCCGGTGTCCGGCTCATAGCGCATGCGCAACTCGCCACGCGGCATCTGAACGGGGGCTGCAATCTCCGAGCCCTTGTTGCCGTTGATGATCAGGGTGTTGTTGATGTTCTCGTTGATGAACTTGGCCAGCGTCTCTTGGGCCAGCACCTCGGTATTGCCCACCGTCGTGCTGTTGGCTTGCTTGATGTTGCCCACCGTGGCGATGGCGTATTGGTAGACGCGCTCCATGTCGATGTTGTGCAGACCTATACGGCGTCCGATCAGCGCGGCGGTGAACGCCACGGCCAACACAGCGGAATAGAAGCGGTCACCGCGCACCAGACCCATCTCGGCATCGACCTTGGCTTGCATCTTCTGCAGCATGTTCTCCACCCAGTCACGGTGGTTCATGACGTACTGAATGAAGACCGGGCCGGCCAAGCCGTAGTTGTCAGCCAGAGGGGCGAACACCTCGTCGGACTCTGCTTTGGGCACACCGGGAGGGATGCTGATACCCAAGTCGATCACGCGCTTGAGTTCTCCGTCCACCGCCGAGCGGAAGGTAGAGAGTGCGTCGGCCATCACAGCGTTGCTGGAGGTCACAGTGAACGAGCACCATGTGGTGTTGTTCGTGCGCAACTTGTTGGTCTGGGCGTCCATGCGGTGTGCACCGCGGCCAGTTGTCGCACCGTACACAATGGTGGAGATACCCTCGGGGGTTTCGTTGGTCATCTCGTCAATCGTCATGCAGATGCTGTTGAGCGTGCCCAGACGGTGGAACTTCGACGCGGTGGTGTCGCGCTGGCCCATGAGCAACTCAGAGGGGTGCCCAAAGAGCGAGTTGATGACCATCTGCACGGTGGTTTTACCCGTGCCGGATTCGTTGGATACCAAGTTCAGCACAGCGCCGCGCACTTGGGGGTTGTTCAACAGTTGCAGTAAGGGAGAGCCCCAGCCGACGAACAAAGCAAACGCATGGCCTTCGAGACCGGGGCGGTCGTAGAAGTTGACGATTTTGCGCCACTCGTCCAGTGAGCCCTTGCTGTGCAGCAGGGGGGCCAGTTCACGCGTACCGCTGGCGGGGGGTGCCAGTTTGGTTTCGTTGCCGGTGTATTCGAGTTCGCCGACCACAAAGGTGCCCTCTGAGGTCCAGCCCATTTGGCTGCGGGTGCGGTTTGATGCGAGGCGGGTTTGCAACCCGCGGATAGCAGATGCGAGGTATGCCATGAGAGTGTCTACTTGTTTGCCGAAAATAATCGCACCGTGCTTGACGAGCAAGTCACGCATGCGGTCCTTGGTCATGAGCGCCGCTACGGGTGCATGGAAGCGGCGGACGCCGTCGTGTGGGAGATGCAGGTTGATACCCACCAGTTCCCCCTCACCGTCACCATGCTCGTTGGAGTCGTAAAACCGTGCCGTTACGTATAGGTCGTGTGGGTAGATTTCAACCTCGATCGGCTCACCTTCGGGCCCAACGTCTTTGCGGTACACACCACCCTTGGCCCCGCGGAAATACGGGAAGGGGTATGCGGGAATCTCGATGGACACGCGGGTCTGCACCTCTTCGTTGTCTGGGGTGATCACGGTCTCCAGCGAGTACACGCCGTCTTCAGCCACAGCCGCTTCAATGCGTTTGCCAAGCACGATGGGGCTCGTGATGCGGTGGGCGCACCCTTCGCATCCGCTTGGGTTGTTCTGGCGGTACCAGTCACAGGTATAGGGTTTACCCGAAGTACGTTGGGCTTTCTCCAGCGTGTTCTCGGGGGTGTAGTCCGGGTGGCGCTTCGACAGTGCGTGGATGGCAGTCTCGGCGTCTTCACAGTTCCACGCTACCGACAGGGCCGCGCGCCACAGGGGTTCGTCCAGAGTTGCCGCGTCCTTGATGGCGATCGCGATTTGCTTGCACCCAGTGCTACCTTTTACGCTCTTGCGAACGATGCGCTGAAAGTTACATGGGGGCAGGTCGCCTTGTGCCAGCGCGGAGGTCACGTTATCGTTGCCGTAGGCACGGGCAGCGCTCAAATCTACCGCAGGGGTAGGCAGTAGCTCCACCAAGGTCTCAAACGGCGTCTGTGGGCCCCACACAGCGATCTGCACGGGGCGTGGGTTGTTGGCCAGCTTGTAGTTGTTGGTGCCGGGCACGCGCAGGATACGGGCCACATCGGCCGTGACCGACAGGTCGATACCAAGCGCGTGGGAAACGCACAGTGCCTTGAAAGAGCGCGCAGCGGGCAACCACTTGGAAACTGGTACAGCTTCGGTGAATGGCCAGTAGGCGTGCACACCGCCACCAGAGTGAACCACGATGGGGTTCGGCAAGCTGGTCTCGGTCACGAAAACGGACAGCGCTTGAGCGGCATCTGCCGCGGTAGCGTAGGGTTTACCCTCACCGCAGTCAAGGTCCACAAAGAACGAACGCAGCTCGCGGGCATCGTCAGCCTTGCGGCTGTCGGTGTTGAATGAAGCCAGCGCGAAATAGGCATCGACGCCATTGTTGTCGAGCTGGGTAGCGGCCTCCTGAACAGCGTCCAGAGAGGTAAAGAATTTTTGTCTCGTGCGTCCAGACCCGATGCCGACGACACAGTAAGTGCCTCCGGAGGGGAGCACGGTTTCTAGGAATAGGTTCACGTATCCTCACGGGGTGAAGGGGGGCAGAAAGTTCCGGAGCGGCGGGCCCGTGTACCGCCTCGTCATTCGGGGATCAGCCGAATCTAGCTCCGGACCGCGGATTATGCACGAGGCCGGATGGCTCGCAATTTGTCACGCATTCGGACAATCTTGCTCATCACCTCGGGTCGTGGGCTGCGCGTGCCGACAAACCAGCCGTACACCGTAGCCCGGGTCACCCCGAGCTTTTCTGCAACATCCTTGACCGAGACCCCGTGCTCGATGCACAGGGAGGCCAATTCGACTGCAGGGTGCGTCTGGTCTGCGGCATACACCGCCTCCACAAACCGCATGGAAAACCCACGGTGATTAGGCATCGTCGCCGCCCCAATCTTTCAGGATATCTTCCACGGAGCCAGCAGCGGGTTCAGCCGGGGGAGCTGCTTTGGCGGCCTTTGCGGGACGCTTCACAGGCTCATCGACTGGAGCAGCTGGGGCTGCCTTAGCTGCGGGTTCTTGGTACTCCTTGGCACCGCCGTCGTCACCCTTGGGCTTGACCACCATCTTGAACTCGACTGCGCGGCGAACTTCTTCGCTTTGCGCAACTTCCTTGGCCACGTCCCACTCTTCGCGAGTCAATGGGCGCACGGCGCGGAACTTCAAGACAGGGACTGCTTCAGCGGTGTCGAAGCGTGCTTCGGTAACCACACCCGTGATAGGCACACCGTGGCCAGCCAAGAACTTGGCGTAGGCGTCCAGAGGCATCTTCTCGCCGTCGGCTTTGCCGAACAAAGACTTGGCGGGGAGTTGCAAGCGGTAGATGTTGCCTTCGAGGTCGTTCTCCAAAGCCACTGCCAGACGGCGGCTGTAACGGCATGCACGCGATTTGCCTTCGCCGGAACCTTCGATGTTCTGTGGGCACTTGGCACACGTCGCACTTTGGCGGGTCTCTGCGGGGACTTCATCGTTGGGGCGCTCGCCGTCTGCCGACCAGCAGGAGGGGGACACGTCCTTGCCTTCTTCGTACTTGCCCATGTAGAACGTGCGCGACACTTTGGGTGCAGCGCCCAGCACGACGAAATTCATCGCACGGTCTTCGTTCTTGGCCACCTCCTCACCGCCGACGATCATGCGCCACACGCCGCCTTTGATGGAGATTTGCTTGCCACCGCCGTTGCCAGCGAGTGCCTTGGTGGTTTCATCGACTTCGCGGAGGTAGTCAGGGAGTGCAACGTTGCCGGATTTGAAGAGAGTCAGGTTACTCATGATTTGCTTTCGATTGGAAGGATAGGAAATTAGGCAGTGCGCCAAACGCGCACGCCGCCGGGTACGGGGAGAACAGCAAGCCGCACTCCCAGTTCTTTGTGTCGTTTGTGGAACTGCGCCACAGCCGACGAAACACGAGCCCGCACTGCTTTGGTTTCAGTCTCAGCGCAGGGTACAAGGAAGCTGTCCTCGACTTCGGCCAGTTGGTCGAATGGGTACAGGGCATTTGCAGCGCGGCGCGCCTTGTCTGGCAGGGGGATGCCTTTTTCGATTTTGAATGTCATTGCGTTCTCCGATTATGATTTGGCCCGGCGCACGGTGATCGCATACCGGGAATCTACGTTTATGCCCTCGGGCAACTTATCTGGGTTCTGTGCTAGAAACTCTTTGAAGTTGGCTTGGGCGATGCGGCGCTCCAGAAGTTCTGGTGCGTCGTGCTCTTTGATGAAGCGGTACATGCTGTCCCAATCGTTGGTCCAGTAGCGCTCCTTGACGGTGCGGGTGAACGTGCCGTACTGCGTCTTGCCGCCGTCTTGGCCTGTGGACTTGCACAGCTCCAGCAGCTCTTGCTCGATCGTGTCGAGGTTGGCTTGCAGCACCTTGACTGCATCTTCGTGTTCACGCACCATTTTTTCTTTGGCGTCGCGAATCTTGATGTAAGCTTGCACCAGCTTATCGACTTGCGGGGATTCTTGTGTCATTGCTTTCTCCTTGGTAAGTGAATCATACAGTGTTTAACATCATCGTCAAGCGATTTCTTGGCGGTACAGCTCAACGAGGTCGTGGTGCATGTCGATCTTGCCTTGCAGCATCGTGTACATGCGCTTCTCCACTGGGCTGCCTTGCAGGTGCGTGACGGTGACTTTGTTGACCTGCCCAGCACGGTGCGCACGGGCGTTGGCTTGCAGGTAGGTCTCGGTTGACGGGATGGGCCCCCACCACACAACTTGGTCAGCGCGGGTGAGCGTGATGCCGTGCGCTGTGGCCTGTGGGATGAGCAGCAATACCTTGGGCCTGTCCTCGGTTTGGAACCGTTTGATGATGTCAGCGCGCGCCCCTGCGGACACTGCGCCGTGGATGGCTTCGACTTGGTTGGCGTCGCCGAAGTGGCTCACCAACTCGTCATACAAAGTCTCCATGACGTGGCGGAACGGCACGAACACCAGCACTTTGTGCGTGGTGCCGTCGATGATATCGAGCAGTTCGTTGAGTCTTGGTTTCATGTCGAACTGCACCACTTCCCTAGTGTCGGTATAGACCGCGCCTTGGCTGATCTGGAGCAGCTTGTTGAGCATGGACGCGGCGTTGGCCGCGGTGATTTCCTCACCAGCCGCAAGGGCCACCATTTGCTTTTTGATCGTGTCGTAATACTTCTGCTGTTGCGGGGTGAGCGGTACCTCGCGGGTGGTGATGAGCTGGTCGGGCAAGTCCAAGCACTCTTCCTTGGTGAACCGAATGGCAGGTTGCAGAACCTCATGCACGATATCCTGCGCGTTGGCGCGCGGCACCCACTTGTACTGGGTCAGTTTGATCATCACTTTGTCTCGCCACGCACCAGCAAAGCGAGGCACCGAAGCCGGGGCGATCAGCTTGGCCAGCCCGTAGGCGTCCAGTGGGGACTGGGCTGCCGGGGTACCTGTCATGGCCCACACGCGGGTGCTTGGCTGCACAAGAGAGGAGAGCGCCTTCCAGCGGTCCGTGCTGGTCGATTTGACCTGACTGGCCTCGTCCACAATGATGAGGTCAAACCCGCCGTTGGCCAGTGCTTCGGTGACCACCTTCACACCGTCGAAGTTGATGATGACGAACTCTGCGCCGCTGTTGATGACTTTCTCGCGCTGCTTGCGGTCCCCGGTAGCGATGCCCACTGTGCGGTGCATGACGGTGCGGAACAAATCAGCTCGCCAAGCCGTATCCATGATGGACACTGGGCACACCACCAGCACGCGCTTGACCTTGCCATGGGTCATCAGGTAGTCGGCGGCCCATGCCGCGGCAGAGGTCTTGCCTGTTCCCTGCTCGTTAAAGCAAAAGCACCTTGGGTTGGCCGCGAGGAACGCAGCGGTGGTTCGTTGGTGGTCGAATGGGGTGTACACGCCGGGCCACTTGTAGCGGCCGATGATGGGGTGCGGTGGGTCTTTGATGCCGAGGTTCTTGAGCACCTGCCACTCGTCGATGCCCCAGTGCACCATGATCTTGGCTTTGTCTTCCCGGGTGGCCAGCACCTTGCTCTTGGGTATGAGGGCGCTGATCTGGTCGGCTTTTTTGGTCACGAAGACCAAGGCTTTATTTTCAAGGATTTGCATGGAACAGACAGAATAGAAATGAAAAAGAGCCGGGTAGCAGAACTACCCGGCGCAACCTTACCTCGGAGAACACCGGGGCAATGACTCCCGGTGCCTCAAGCTTACTTCATTTTGGCCGACTTGGTGCGGGCGAACGACCGATTTTTGCTCGCCGGGATTACAGCCAGCTTACTCTTGCCCATGCCGCCTTTGGCCAGCGGGGTTACGTGGTGCACGTCCTTGCCGTCGCCCTTGCTGACCTTGCCTTCGGCCTCCATCTGGCGGCGCGCGCGGTTGCGCTCGGCACGTTTCTTTTTGACCTCGGGCTTGCCGTCATAGGCAGCGTACTCTTTGGCGTAGTCACGGGGATTGCGTGGCATGGGATTCCTTTAGCCCCGGTGGTGGGGGCATTCAGTTACGGGACAGAAACCGCACAGAGGGCCCGGACGCGCGTTCCAGACGTTGTTCTCCACGGCGGCTTCAATTTGCGCTACCTTACCGGCCCAGCGCGAGAGGATATCTGGCAGTTGGTCGCGGGTGTATTCAGCCTGAATGATGTCCTTTGCCACCACAAAAATCAAGGCCCCTTTGACCTTTTCGACCTTCGGGTGGTGTGCCATGACCATGGCGGCCATCAGCTCTAGCTGGCCTGTGTCTGCGTATCGACTGGACTTGCCGGTCTTGTAGTCGCCCACTCGGGCAATGGTTCCTGCTGGGTTGATGGCAAGGTAGTCAGGAATGCCGCGAAACCATACGTCCTTGTCGAAGAACCCGCACGGGGAGAAATCTGCACGGATGCCGAGTTTCTCTTCACAGCGAATGTCACCGGGCACGTTGGCGAGAGGTTCCACAAAGCCGCGGTAGTGCTCAAGATTTTCAGGAAGGGGTTTGCGATCACGGATAAATTCTTCAAACGCTTTGTGGACACGCTCACCATACATGGTGGCTTCGGTAGGCGAGGACTTGAATTTTTTGAGGATTCGGACCTCGTTGAACTGCCGGCCACAGTTTTCAAACATCTTGATGGACGAATAGGAATGGGCGAGTGTCATAGGATGGCTTGGTTGGTTTGGGAGCCCCAAGTTTACCCCTTGACAATATAAGCGGCGCGTTTGCGTATCGGTCCACTACCCCGAATGAAAGAGTTCCACCAGTACACCCCATGCTTACGCGCTTTGAAATGCCCACGAACGTAGTGTGCTGACAAATCAGCTTTTCGTGACACGAGGCCCGTTGGCGACACTGACTCGACTTCAGACAGTGCCAGCACTGTGTACGCCGGGGCAGAGTGTTTTCGCTTCAACCGCTTACCGTATCCAGACGGTGCGACCCGTGCGGGAATCCGCGCAACCGATACCCCAGACTTACAGTTGATAAGCAGTAATGCGGAGAACAACGTCGTTGGTAGTTCGTCTATAGACTCTTTGGCCATAGTAGCAAACATGGTCTCGTTAGTCATTGCCTCTAGTAGCCGGGTAGCATCAGCGTCGCCGAGTGCGGCCAGCCAAGTAGGTGATGGTGTCGCAGCTAAAGGCACGCTAAGGTCTGGGTAGCTGGGGTGCCGCATCTCGATCATACGCACGGGCAACGGGAGCTCTTGGTTCCAATTAAGTACGAGTGCGAGCGGGCAAACTTCGACGGCCCCAGTATTGCCAAATCTCCAATAGGGTTGCAGCAACGTAGCCCCGTCTGGGAGCGCCTCTGCATACACCCCTACCAAATCTATAGTGTGCAGCGTCGGGTCTTCTTCGACGCCGAATGCCGCCGCATTTTGCTTTTTACGCAGCGCAGCTAACTCAGCGTTTATGGAAAACTCGAATGCAACCTTCGGGTATGGGAGGCGCAGCGTTGTCAAATCGTCAGGTATGACTCCCGTAAGCCCCCCGGCGAGCACCTGCGCCGAATACGCCACTTCATCAGACAGAACAAATATCTCCACGCCATCATTGCGCAGCCTATTACTGTAGGGGACGCGAAGCGTACCTACCCCCTCCGGACCGGGTTGTACGTCGTATTCACCATCAGCAATGCGCGCATACAACGGCTTGTAGTGCTTAACAGTCGCCATAACTTTCTCCCATGCCAGACTCACACGCCAGCGGTAGGCCCGTGGCCCACTTAGGCACCCAACTCATGCACTCCTCCACAAACGCCTGTGCCTCTTTGGCTTCGGCTATGGGGGCAACGATCGCCGCGGCGTCGTGCACCGTCAGCACCACGGGGTAGCGCTTCTGGATGCGCAGCATCTGCTCGGCCACAACACAGCGGGCAATGGCTTGCGTGAAGTTCTCCACCACCTTCCCACCGTAGATACGCACGGGCAGACCCTTGGAGGTGTAGACAAACTCTTGCTTGCCATCCTCTTCATTGCGCACGGAGCGCAGGTTGGGGTATTGGATGAACAGGCCGCTTGGAAGCGTCAGTCCTTTACCGGGTACGACACGAACGAGCCCGGGCGTATCAATAGTAAATTCCTGTCCTGCGATGAGGTACTGAAGAGCCGAGCCGGCTTTCTTCCAGAGGTCCGCAATGCGGTACGCAGAACTCCGGTACGTGTCGATGATGCGCTTGGCCTCGTCCAACGAGACCTCGACACCCGCTTGGGTCTTGAGGAAACCCTGAAGCTTGACATGTCCAACGCCATAACCCGCTCCGAGAACAACGGTCTTTCCGACTTGGCGCTGTTGCTTGTCGATCTGGTCAATAGGAACGCCATAAATCTTCGAGGCCATGAGTTTGTAAACATCCTCTTTCCTTTCAAAGGCTTGCACCAAGTCATCCTGCCCAGCCAGCCACGCCAGCACACGGGCTTCGATTTGCGCGGAGTCACAGTCGATCACCACATGGCCGGGGGGTGCCTTGATGGCTTTCTTGATCTTGCCCGCGTCAGGCCCGCGGCTTGGCAGGTTCTGCATGTTCACGGAGTCTTGGCCAGACCAACGGCCCGAGTGCGCGCCGTAGTAGCGCAGGGGCACAGGGAACGCACCACGAGTAGCCATGTTGATGAAGCGCTCCGTGCGGGTCTCCTCCAGCGTGGTCTTGTTGCCAAGGCGCGCAGCCACCAAGGCTTGCACGTCCGGGTTCTCGTGTTCGGCCAGTTCTTTAAACGCCTCGTCGGTCTTGGCAAACGCCCATGTGACCTTCTTGGTCGTCGTGCTGATCTTGGTAGGCGGCTCTACGCCGAGGTCACGCAGTGCCTGTGCAAACTTTTCGTTGGACATGAGCAGCGTCTTGATGCCCTCGGTGCCATCCGCAAACACAGCCCGCACGGCCTCTGGGTCGGTGTAGTCGCGCAGCATGTTGTCACGCACCCGTTCGAGCAAGGTGAGTTTGGCTTCGCGCACCGCGGCCAGATGCTGCTGGAGCAACGGCACGTCTAAGATTAGCCGGGGCTCAATGAACATGCGCAGGGTCATGTCGATCAGCTTGAGCTCTTGGAGTGGGAACTTCATGCCCATGTACATCGTGAACAGCTTGTGCGTCAGGTCCACGTCGTTGTTGCAATACTCGCCGTAGCGCGCAAGTTCGTCAGCAGAGAAGTGACCGTACCTCTTGCCCAACGCGTTGAGCACTTCGGTGCCCTTGACACCAACACCCATGCGCTCAGCTTGCGCCTTGAGGCTGTGCGACTTCTCATGCGGGAACAGCGCACGAGACATGCCCATGATATCTAGCCACGCTTTGGGTTGCACGTCGTAGTGCCAGTTCAGGATGGAGCCGTCGAACGCAGTGTTCTGCGCCACGATCATGGTGTCGCTCCAGTCGGTGTCGCGCAAGAACTCGTTGACCTGCGGCTTTGGCAGCCACTGGGTCTTGTCGCCGAAGGTGTAACTCAACCCGATGGTCTCAAACCGCGGGTCACGCACGTAGGCTTCGGTGGTTATGTGTGTCAGCGAGTAGTCGCGGTCATAGTACGTCTCGAGGTCTAATACGCAAAGTCGGCTCATCGGTGTTCTCTATTTCTGTTTTGGGTAAGAAGTCTGTGTAGTTGGAGGGTTGGCCTCCAGCCACTGTGGCCGTCAGCGCACCGGCAAGTGTGTGCAGGTTTGCTTCGTTGATGATGAGGGCTACGCCCCCAGCGCGGTGTATGTCACGCAAGCTGTTGAGTTGGAGCTGGGTGGGCTTACCCTTCCCAGCCTTGGCTTCGATGCCTACGAACCGTCCGTTGATGCACACCAGAATGTCCGGGGTTCCGCTGGTCGCGTACTGCCCACCGATGTAGTTCACCGCGTAGGCACCGGCACTCTTGAGGATGGCGTGAATCTTCTTCTTGACTTTGACCTCTGGGGTATCAGCCATCACTCAGCCTTGCGGGTTTCGAGTTCGATCAGCAGATCAATGTAATGCTTGGCTTTCTCAAGGTCGGCGATGCCATTCTTCTTGCGCCAGCGGCTAACGTACTTGATGACGTTGCCTTCAAAGTAACCGATGCCGTTGGCATGGATGTATTCAACAGGTTGGATGGCTTGGTCTTTGTAGTGGTTGCCGGACACTTGCACGTCGAGTGCCGATGGTTGTGTTGTCATAGTAGTGCTTCTCCAAGGTGGTTGTGGTTATCAGTAAGACGCTTTGTCTTCGTGGCTCGGTGGAGTGCCTCCAAAATCTTCGGGTCTACCCT
>CAZKLA010000018.1:0-23232 GCA_964553455.1 uncultured Aquiluna sp.
GTTTGTTTTCATATTGCAGGTCTGCTACGAGCAGGTCCAGTTCACGTTCGTTCATGGAAATTTCCTCTGATCTTGATGGCTAACACTCGGATGTATTCGCGGGCCTGTTCAACGGGCACTTCGGCGTGGTAGAAGATGAGCGCGGCCTCAACCAGCTGAGGGCTTTGGTCGGTGTCCTTAAACACATCCCACAGATACTCGCGCTTGGCGCTCATACACAATCCTCCAGTGCCGGTGGCACGTAGTTGGGGCCTTTGAGAATCTTGCCGTTCTGGTCGAAGTAGGGCTGACCCTCGGGGCTGAACTTGCTCCAGTTGCTGGTGTTCACAATATCCACAGCACGGGTAATCTTCATGTGGGCCGTGTGCCCAACACCCACGCCGGTGACTATTTGGTCGGCCAGTGAGTCTGCGAGTTCTTTGCGGTTGGCGACGTCGGCAATGATGCGGCCGCTCTTGAGGCCATCAGCGAAGTCCTTGATCTGCTGGTAGAGCATACTGTTCTTACCGGGCATCTCCACCCCTGTGCCGTTCTTGTGTGTAAACCGTAGGGCTTCGATCATTTCCACGATTTCTTCAAAGTGGCAACCGAGCTGGACGTTGAAGTTCTCAGCTGTTGGGTTGGGGCGGGCGCGCTTGTGCCAGAGTTCGATGGACTCGATTGACATGAGGTTACTTTCTGTTGGTTGATGAAGTTGTTTAAACGTTCTATGCGCTCTGCGTGGAAATTGCCCATGTGGTGTGCATACTCTTCGGCGCTGTGTGCTTTGAGTAGCTCCCGCTGTGCGTGTAGCAGTTCGTCCTCAGCCAGCTTGAGTGGCGTTGGCGGTTGCAGTAGGCGGATGATGTCCGCAAAGATGATGCGTAGCATGGGATGTTTACTTTACCTTGTTTCTGAAGCGTTTGTCATTGGTCTTTACACGATGTGCTTGCCCTGCGCGGGATGCCTTGGCGGCTTGCTCCTGCTCTTTGATCATCTTGTCGCTTCGGCCGAATGGACTACCCTCACGGATGTTGAATGCGTTGGGCAGTGGCCAGAGTCGTTCATCTATTTTCATGGTTGCGTACTACCTCGTCTAAAACTTGTGTCTGCATGGCGTTGGCTTGGGCGATGTACTTGGGGTGAACCCGTTTGTTCAGCGCCTCGGCTTCTTCCAATGCACGTTCGATGGCCACCGCTTGGGTAGAGTCCCACTTGTCGGTGTTGATCAGGGCTTGGCATGCGGACATACCACCGCGCAGGATGCGCACACCCACGTCATCGCCGCCGATCTTGGGGTCAAGCTCAGAGGCCACGCCCACCACGGCCAGCATCAGCGCCACGTTCTCCAGCAGTTGGAAGCACGAGTCTCCGTCCTGCATCATGTAGAGCTTGAGCTTGCGGTTGAGCAGCTCTCCGGCGAGCTTCTTCTGCGCCACGGCACGGGCAACAGGGTTGAGCGCCGTGTTCTTGTTGACGTATCTGACTCTCATGCCATTATCCAGAAAGCTACCAACAGGCCGAAGCCCATGACGATGGTGATGTAGATGATGTACAGGCAGATGGTTTGCAGTTGGTCCCAGTCGTTCATGTGTTCCCTCTTGTTTTGCGCAGAGCGCGGGTTTTCATGATGTCACCAAAGAAAAAAATTCGCGCATGATTTAACGCTTCGATCTCCTGCGGGCTGACTTGATGTCGCTTGATCACTACTTTTTTATCCGACACGGGTGTTAGTGCTGCCATGGGCTGACCCGCGCCTAGGATTACTGTTCTCGCTTCATGAGCGTGCCTCGGAATAAAAAGATTTATGTGCAAGGCGTGTTGCTCTTCAAGATTAAGCATACCTGTCGGCACCACAATTTGCTCTGGGGTTTCAAAGCACCACGTCGGTTGGCTGAACACCCAATTTACGTTGTGTTTTGTTTTTGCGCGCCATGGGTTTATCAGTTTTAAGTGCTGGTACTTTTCCTCAGGCAGGTATTCCCCTCTTTGCGTATTTGGGTGGCAGTCGGCGCTGGACTTTTGGTCTGCATACTGATACCTGTAGTTTGGGTTATTCTCTTCACCTACCCACACGGCCAACTCACACCACATTGGAAGCATGATGCTGCGCCTGAAGTAATCCACAAAACCCGGACACCTTTTCATGCTTGTGCCGCCGCCGAAGCTTTGACTTGCGGATTCTTTTGGCAGATTGCGCCACCAAGCTGGGATGAACTTAGCAGCCATGTCCGGCGCAGTCGGACCATCAATGGCTGCGTTAGACGTAAAAAAATCGACTGTTATCGTTGCCGGTTTGATTAAAAACATTTGTTCTCCTTGATGGTTTGCAGTTGGTCCCAGTCGTTCATGTGTTCCCCCTTGCTCGGATAGATTCGGCGCATGCATTTGCGTAGCACCCCTCAAAGCCGTCCTTGGTGGCATGGTCGTCACACACCTTTGCACACGTCTCACGCTCATCAGCGATGATTTGGTCAAGCTCACGCAACAGGCACTCGTAGTGGCTTGGCCCCCATGTGTGGCATCCGGGGCCGTGTGTGCCGATGCGCTCTGAGCGGTTCTGTTCCCATGTCAGGGCTTTGTTCAGCCGTGCCACTTCGTCCATCAGTTGCTGGTTGAACGACACCAAGCGGCGCAGTTCGGCGGCCAAATCAAGCACAGAAATGTCTGCCGACATGGAAATTACCTTGTCTGTATTTTCTAAAATCTCAGCCAGTCGTTCGGCTTTGGTTTGTGTGGTCATGTGTTTCCTTTCGTGATGTCTGCTTTCGTCGTTTGGCGAATGGCGATTGCTTCGCCGTTCCACACGGCCCAAGCGTCGCGCAGTCGATTGCGCCAATACAGCCGATAAAGTTCCGGCAGCGCAGGCTCCCAATGCTTCCCATCAGGCGATGACTGACACTCGGTTTCCATCAGGTCTTTCACGGTCATCATTGGGCACCGCCTTTCGTGATGCCGTGGGCGGATTCGATGGCGTTCACAACCTTCCTCCATCCCGGCGGAATGCGTACAGCCAAGTCACCCAGCTCACGTAGAAAAATCTCTTTGATCTGCTCATCCGTCAGCGGCTCACGCGCTGGCTGTGCTTGTGGGCGGTCGAATAGCTCTTTGATGGGCCAGTCTTTGTGTGCGTTGCGTGGGCGCACATAGTTGTAAACAGCGGGGGCTGTCTGCACCAAGTCGCCCTTCTCAATGACCACAGAATAAGTGCCATCACCATTGTCTCGACCGTACTCGTAGGCATAAGGCTTCGCCACCGGCTCCTGCTGTGCTGGCTGCTCTGCCAGTCCAGCGTCATATCCGTATTTCCAGCCCATCTCAACCAGACTGAGTTCTTGTTCGCTGTAATACTCGGTGCGTGGCATACCATGCTCCAGCACGTTGCCGTTCTTCCACTGCTCAAAGCTGCGGTAGATGTCTGTCAGTGGCTCCTGCTGTGCTGGCTGCTCTGCCAGTGCTTCATTGAGCGCAGCGATAGCGTCCAAGTCGGCGGTATCTGTCCGAGCTTGCAGTCGTGCAAGCGCCAGCTTCATTGCTTCAATTTGTTTGCTCATTTCATTTCTCCTTCTTCACCCATGTGCAACCAAGGCAGACCTTCATCATCCAGCGCACAAACCCGTTGGGTACTTGGCCTTTGGTGGGTACGTAGACGATGCCGATGCCTCCCGGCTTGTTGCCGAACAGGTAGCACTGCCAGTCAGGGTCTCGCTCGGGAACTATGCTGGACCTCAGTTCGCCGTTCATTTGCTCATCTCCCAAACAAGCACCAACACAACACCAAACAACGTGCCCAGCACCCACCCCAAGGCCAGTGCCACCCAGCCCTTCAAAGACCTGCGCCACGTCATCGGTGGCAGTGCGGCTGCGGCGTGATACCTGCGGCCTACCCGTGCTGGCTGGATGCCGAAGTGCTCCAACTCGAATTGCTCTCTTGGGGTCATGCTTCCCTCGCTTTCGCGGTTTGTTGATTGCCCGCTTTGTTGAGGTTGTGTGCAAGGAATCTGGCAAAGTGCAGGTCGATTTCTTCGCCGGTTCGCTTGTTGTTCCAGTCGTACTTGGTATATGAATGCGCCCAACCACTTGCGTGTCGCCAGCAAAGTGTTGGTGACACAGACTCCCTGTGGGTGTATCCATGTACAGGACTGCGCACTTTGTACAGATATCCGTTCTTGCCGAGAGTGTCTCCCGCGCCGCAAATGTCACACACATGCCCCGAGGGACGCGCAACCGACTCTTTGTAAAGCGCATCAATTTCTTGGTACAGCGCCCGTATCTTGTCGCGCGTCTGTGCGTCAAGCATTTATCTCTCCGATGGGCAAGCCCTTGGCCGTCAGTGCCAGCGGTTCGAAACGCAAGCCAGCCTTGTGGAAAGCCGCCGCTTCAATCTCCAGCTTCTTTGTGTTGATGATCTGCACAGCCAGCTTCGCCACAGCGGACGCTCGGTGGGGGTCGCTACGTCCATTTCGCAGAAGGTCGAACTCTTGAAACAGCGCGTCACAAAGTCCTGCGCTGGTGCGTGGCGTGTATTTGTTGGTCTTTCTCATTTCTTTCTCCGATCACAGTATTGATTCATTGCTTGCTTGGCTCGTGACTCACTGCCATCGAACCACCACTTTGTGCAGGTCTCCAGTGCCGCCGGTGCCATCAGTGCTTGCTCCTGCCCATCCGAATACCCTTGCACATAACCTTCGTCGTAATACAGGTAGGCCGTGTATGTCACTGATGCGGGCCATGCGAATAGCACGAACAGTGGTACTGCCCAAAAGTTCCAAAAGGTCATAGGTTGCCGCCTTTCTTCTCGCATGGCCACTTCTCCATGAACGTCAAAGTCACCAGCAGAGCCGCACCCATGTGTCGGTTGGATGGGTTGTTGGTGAGCGAGCGATAAACCATGTCGCGCATCTGGCCCAACGTCACGGTTGATGGTGGGCAGTGATATTCCCGCAGACCCAAGTCAGAAACACCAGCGATGTAGCCCATCGCAAAGTAGTCTCGTGCCGGGTCGTTGAGGCGCTCCAGCAGGTCGTTGCCTGTGTAGAAGTTAGCTGATGCCGCCGTGCTCAGCGTGAGTACAGCCAGTGCGAGTAGTCTTTTCATAAGGCACCCATCGCAGTGCGCATCACCTCAACCGTGCCGGGTTGTGTTGCTGTGGTGTACGTGTCCTTGCCCCATGCTGCAGTCAACACGGTGCAGATCGACGAGCGCACAACCTCGGGGTCCAATACTCCACACTCCACTTCTTGCACGACACCAACAGCGGAGTCCATGTCGAGGCGCTTGCGAACGTGGGCCACCACCGCACCATAGGGATGCTTGCGAGGCGCGCGCTTGCCGGTCTTGGGCGCGGCGACTTGTAGTTCTCCGAACTCTTCGCCGTCAGGGGTGATGACTTTGTATGTGCAGCCCAATGCTTTGATCAGGTCGATGGCGCGGACGAGTTCACGTTTTTGAATAGCGTGCATGTTATTTCTCCAAGGCGATTAATACGATGACGAACACAACGACCACAGGGGCCAACCACAAAACAATCTTGTCCTGCCAGTCCATTGCTGGCGGGGCGTCTGTCTCTTCTACAGGGCCACGCTCACCGGGGCCAAAGGCTTGCTCCATCGTGCGGGGGTGCACGTATGTCAGGGTATCAACCATTGCTGTCTCCTCCGAAGTCGAGCTCAAGCTGCTGGGGGTGGTGGGGTTTGTAGACGGCATCGTAGTCCTCCAAGTCACGTATCCTCATGTCGAGGCGTTCTGCAATGGCCACCAACAGCGGGTGGGTCTCGTGCTGCGCCATGCGCAGCAGTTCTTGGTCACTGAAATTTTCGTACACGAATACTCCTTACTCTGGATTGGTGAATTTGCTGAGCTCGCCGTGGTCGTCCAGCTCGAACCACAAGACGCGCCCCGGTGGTGGGTGCGGCACTACCTGAAACGCATCGGCAACCACAGCTACCTCCACGATCTTCTGAAGCCACGCAGGTTGAGTCCCATGCTCCCCGCCACTAAGCTCACCCTTTCTGGGGTTGGATACCGAGAACATAGACAGTCGCCACGAACCATCCACATCCTCTGTGTATCGGCATGCATGGTCCAGCCGGTGTCGGAACTCTTCAACGTCGTTAAGAATTTGTTTGCTCATCTGTGGTGCTTTCATCAACGCCCCAGTCCCATGCGTCCAGTGTCGAGGTAACTTTCTGCAGGGTCACGAGGCGCACACTCTCCTCCTTGCGGAGTTCTTTAGGGTCAACGTCAGCCATCGCTTCCTCAAGCTGGCGTCGGGCTTTCTCAAGCGCCGGGTCGTTGGTCACGTTGAGCTGGGTGAGCAGACTGCATAGCTCTTGCGCGTTGGTCACCGTCGTGTCGTGGAACGTCTTGCGCTTACCCATGTCGTCTAAAGTTAGACGGTCTTTGAGGCGGGTTAACACGTCGTGCATACGACGCCATGCGTCTTGCTGTGCGGCCGCAACCTGTGCTTGCATCCGGTCCTCATACTGACGAACCAAGTCGTCCTGTACCTCACGTTCAATGTCCAGTCGGAAGTCTCCAGAGGTAGGCAGGGGTGTGAACGTCAGGTCGAAGCGGAACTTCTTGGCGATCTGCGCACGGTCAGGATACTCATCACGGTCAAAGAGACTGCCCAGCTTGAACGCAGCAGCGGCCACGAGGGTCTCATACTTGTCGAGGAACGCATCGACCAGCAAACGGAACTGATCTTCATAGCGGTTCATGTCCGCCTTGTAGTCCATGAAAGCCGCGGTCGACAGCAGTCGTGGGCCCATGTCATCCCAAGGCAGCGTCATCTGGTAGTGACGCATACGAGCCCGGGCTTGGAACTTCACGATGGCATCCAGCTCAGCGCAGTCAGCAAACAGGTTTTTGTAGACCGATGCAGCACGAGACGAGCCCGAGCCTTTGGATGCAGTGACCTCGCCCTGTGTGCGCTTGTCTTGCTTGCGGCCAGAGTAGGTGCTGATGTTGAGAGAGACCAGCATGGCGGCGCGCGCCACGCCAGCTACGTTTTGTTGTGTCATTGTGGTGTCCTTACATCTAAGATTAGACGGGTTTGCTTACTTGGAACTTGCAGCTTCGTCGTGCAGTTTGGTTTTGAAAATCAGTGTGTCGATGTAGTCGTCTGGCATGAGGGTCACGCCAAGCAGCTCCTCCACCGGGATTGTTCGCACCAGCTTCTTGTAGTTGGTGCCGTTGTCACCCTTGTTGCTACCCATGTATTCGTCTTTGATAAACACCGCGTCACGCAGTAGGTCTACCATCGCTGCCATCTGTGCCTCGGTCAGCACCACGTCACGCCCACCGATCTTGATCAAGCCTCGCATTCTTCATCCTCCTCAATTTCAAATGTCACGTCGTTGATTTCGCACGATTCAATGAACTGTTCTTCACTGGTGCAGTATTCGTAGTCCGACTTCAAGTCCTTGTATAGGTCGTCGGCTTTGTCCGAGGCCAGCTCGGCCACATCTACCTCCAAGGTGGTGCATACCTCCTCCCACTGTTCTTCCAACAGTCGGTCCCACGCCTCTTGTGGCAGGTCTGAGTAGATGCCCGCAGGTAAGCAGTTGCCCGGGGTGTAGTCGATGTCCGCATGATCTGGCATGCAGTAGCTGCGGTATCCGGTGGGGCTGATCTTGCACGTCACCCCGTAGTTCTCCATGTCCAGATACAACGCTTGGTGCGACTCGTCGTATCCTCTGTCACGCATGTATTTCAGCAGGTCCACTCGGGCCTCGAACGCCGCGCCGCTACCTTGGCAGTAGAACCCCGACCACTGCACGTCGTTGGGCCCCACCGAGAAGATGCCTTCCTCGTCTAGCTTCTCAATAAAATACGCGATTGTGTCGTCGCCATCCCAGTAGTGGTGCTCCACCCACTTCCAATACGCACGCTCAAACGCTTTCGGGTCGAGCTTTTGCAATTCGGCTGCACTAACTTCTCGTGTTGTCATGATGTTCTCCGTTTAGTCGATCTCAATGGACCGCGACACACTCAGTCGATATTCGATGTTGGTGCCGGTGAAGTCCTGTTGTATGTCGTCTGTCTCTTCTCCGATGCGAATGAACTCTGTGCAGTAGCCAAGCTCGGTAACGTCGTCGAGAAACTTGTGGAACGCTGCTATTTCTGAGTAGCTCTCATACCACTTCACATCCTCTGCGGCAAAGATCAAGCGATCGCGCTTGTCGTCGAACTCAAAGCCGTTTGCTAACCACGCGCCGTCATCTGTCAGGTGCCCGAACGTCGTCTTCATCAGCGTCTTGAGCAGCTCATACTTCTCCGTGTAGTAGTCCTGCACGTTTGTGACACTCATCGGGTCCTCCGGCGCGTCCGGGTAGATCAATGCTTTTACTTGGCTTCTGTATCCCATGATGTTCTCCTTGTCTACGATTAGACGTCGATGTGCAACGTCTGGCCGAACGGTGCGCGGATGTGGTTCTCGGTGATGGCCCACAGTGTTGGTGCAACCTCGTCGCCCCAGCTACCGACGTAGCCATCGGTGAACTGCACGATCGCTTGTGGTGTGATGCGTTTCTCCTTGAGATACTCGGCCAGCACGGAACCGTCAGTGCCGCCACCGCCGCGTGGTGTCAGGCTGCTCATGCTGAACTCACCGTTCTCGAACACCTGCTCAAGCTGCACGTTCCAATCCCAATAGACCACGCGAGTTTTCTCTGGGCGCACCGCGCCAACGATCGCCGCAATCTCACTGGCGAACTTAGTGAGGACCGTACCCGAGAAGCAAGAGCCCGACGTGTCGAACCCGATGACCAGCTCACCCATAGTCTCGCTGTGCATGGAGGGCATATACATGTCCTGTGTCAGGTAGCGTCGGTTGGGTTTGCGCCATGTGCTCTCGTCGTTGCCTTGGCAGGTCTGTTGCACGAACTCACGCAGCTTCTCGCGCCAGTCAACCTGTGGCTTGAGCAAGTCACCCAGCACACCGTCGCTGTTACCTGAACCTTCGCCACGCTTGCGGGCCAGTGCCTCACCCTGACGCAGTGCACGATCAATCTCTTGGGCTTGTGCCGCTTGGGTCTTGGCATCCTTGCTACCTGCGCTCTCCCAGTCATGCTCGTCTACACCGCTGCCGGAACCTTGGCCTTGCTGTGGGTTCTGCTCTTGCTGTTGCTTGAGGTCGTCGAAGATTTGCTTGACTGACCAGCCACGATACTTGGCCTCGGGCTGCACACCCACAGCGGGCATCACGATAAAGTTCTCGCCCTTGTCCATGTCTTGCAGAGCAAGGTTCACGAAGTGGTCGGCGGCGATGTTGGCCAACTGTGCGTCCTCTTTCCACAGTGCGCGCCACACAGTCATGTGTTTGTAGGATGCATGCATGGCCTCGTGCAACACAACGAAGCGCAAGCACTTGTCGTCAGCCAGCGCAGTCGAGACGAACGTCGAGTTGTATCGCTTGTCCCAACCGTTGGTGCATGCTGTTGGTATGGTGTCGTCGATCACTGTCTCGCCACAGGCCAGCACACCAGAGAAAGCGCAGAAGCGCTTGTGTCTCATGATACTGACGTGGGCTTTCTTGATTCTGTCGATTGGTGTCATTGTGTGCTCCGTCTAAAATTAGATGCCGTAGATAGTCACGGGGATGGGCGCAGTGCCGTCGAGCCGAGCGGCGAGTGCCTCACGTATGGTCTTGTGTTCAGGCAGCATGTGCGCTTGGAACGCTTCACGAATCAGCGGGGCTACTTCCCCACCGCATCGGTTCAAGTCGGTCGAGAAGTCGGTGTAGTTGCTCTTACCCTTACGCACTCGGGATACTGCCTCCTCCATATACTCCCGTGCTCGCTCCGGCCTTGCTGCGCCGTCGAACTGACCTTTTGATGCCCTGATGGTGTAGTCCAGCTCCAGATACTCACACCACTGATCGCGCAAGGCTTGGGATGTGTGGTGGATGTTGTAGACCGTGCCCCAGTCGCACATCCACACAGTGTCTCGTCCGTGGTCACGCATGATCATCTCGAACAGCTTGCGTGACTTGGAACTCCAACCGCCAGTCGCCGTGAGGTTGCGTAGCATGCGTTGGGTTGACTTCTTGATGCGTGTAGGAACTTGTTGCGGGTCGATGTAGGCTGTGCCAATCACAAGCCCCGGTGTGCGCAGGTCGCGCACTGCGTCAAATGCGTTTGCCATTGTGTCCTCCATCTACGATTAGAAATACTTGCCCAAGGCCGAGGCTTGCTTGGTGAACGCTTTGTTCTTGCATGCCATACCTACCTTGGATGCGTTGGTTGCCAGCGTAGAGACGAACAGGGTGCGCGCCTCGAACTGTTCCCAGCGCTCCACGTAGGTCATGACTGCATCCATCGTGTCCTCCTTGACACGGCCAGCCAGCATGAACGCCATGAGGAAATAAGCACCTGCACCTTCGGGCAGTCGGGTCTTGTCGGGTGCAGTGGTCACGGCCTCGAACGTAGGAATCTGATCGGCCAAGTGCACCAATGCTTCCATGTCACGGGCAGCCGACTCGCCAATGGTGCCAGCCAGTGCAGGGATGAGCGCATCACCCAACACGTCACGACGCTTGATTAGATTGGAGGTTTTCTCCAGCGAACGTGGTGAGCAGAACGCTTTGATCTGACCGGCTCGTGGGTTGAAGATGTATGGGTTGTTGTCGCCGTCATCCAAGTCGGTGTAGCTGTCGAACACCTGCGGGTATTGCTTGGCGAACGCCATGACCTCGGGGGCCACGTCGTTGGCCGACGCCCAGTGCAACCACTCGTCGGATGTGGGGTTGCCCACGTTGACCACAGTCATGCGGTTGTATGCATGTGCAGGGATGTTGTCTCCAACTCCATCCGTATCCAAGTTCGTAGTGGCAAACACCACGCTACCCACGGGCAACTCAACGTCACCCAGTCGGTGTTCGAGAATCACAGGCAACAGCATGTTGAGCACAGGGCGCGAGGCTTTACCCAACTCGTCGAGCATGAGCAACACAGGCTTGCGCTGACCCTTGGCGATACCGAATCGTGCGTTGGGTGCGTAGCTTGTGGTCATGCTGTCACGGTCGATCACAGGCATAGCCAAGTCACCAAGGTCGAGGTTGGCCACGTCGATGTAGCATGGCATGTAGTCCGGCATGCGTTGGGAAAGCGTTTTGAGGATGGAGGATTTGCCCACGCCGGGTGCACCACGCAACAGGATGGTGTTGTGTGCGCCGCAGTTTTCGATCAGGGTGGTAGCTTGAGAGAGGTTGATTGCGAGTTTCATTTTGGTTTCCTTTAATGGTTGGGCTAAGATTAGACACGCTTGCTGTCGAGTTCCTTACGCAGGGCGATGTGTTCGTCGCGCAGGATTTTGTATTTGGCTTCGTCGGCCACGATGGCTCGCATGACGAACATGAGTCGATCACGCTCCTCCCTGACGCGCAGGGCGTAGGCTATTGCGAGACCTAACGCGCAGAGCAAAAAGATTTCTGTGATGGTGATGTTCATGTTGTCCTCTTAGGGTTGAGTTGTTTGAGCATGGATGGGTCGGTGAACAGCATGTAGTTGCTCTTGTTGATAGGTGCCACGGTGTGCTTGACTTGCTTGGCTGCTGTCTCGCCGCACGATAGGCAGGTTTTGTATCCGAGCTTGGCTCGTGCAGGCGGCACACGTTCGGCGTAGCAGGACAGGCAGATGGGTTGGTGGTAGTGGGTCATGGTTGCTCCGGTCTAAGATTAGACTTGTCGAGTGCCGCGAGCTTGGCTGCGGCTTCACTGAACGCACGGTTTACGTCGAGCATGACTTGCAGCTCGTCGCGTATCTGGAGCATGACCGCAACAGCAGCTTCCTTGGCCATGCCTTCGAGCAGCATGGCGGCTACCTCGGGTCTGCGCTTGATGGTCTTGCGAACCAGTGCGAACGCCATGCGCTCGTCGTAACTCAGTTTGATTTCCATCTCAGCTCTCCTTGTAAAAGTTCATCAGCACGTCGATGGTCGCGCCGCGCATGTTGGTCACCTCGCACAAGGCGAACTCGTCCTCGGTGTTGTCCAACGTAGAGATGTGAGCGAACGCCCATCGGTTGCCATCGGCATCCGTCCAAGGCCCACCCACAGTCGCAAGCCAGTCATTGAGCGCGGCTTCTTCATACGAATCAAGCCCCGTTGCGTCATCGTTTATGAGTGCGGAAAGGAACTGCTGGCCGATGCGGTGTTTGGTGTATTCAAAGATCATGACTTTTCCTTAATGGTTTGTCTACGATTAGACGGGCGTTTTGTTTCTGGTGGGTAGAGGCAGTAGTGGCCTCCGATGTTGACCGGGCGTGGCTCGGGTCGGTTGCTCTTGGTGCGTCGTCGGGTTGGTCTGCTCATTCCACACCTCGGTCAACCAGCTTGGTCATGTGTTGGGTGAACATGCGCATGAGGTGGGCACGGGCTTGCTTGGTGTCGCCGTCGTCGAAGTTTCGTGTGTAGTGGTTCACAACGATGGGCCAGTGCTCGGGGTTGTCGAGGATGGATGCCCGTGGACTGCCGATGTATCCGCCATGCTCATGGACGATTTTGTAAATCTCATCAGTCCTCGAACGCTCTCGGCTACGGGTGGCGAACAGCACGGGGAACATCGCCCAGAACTCTTTGGTCTGTGTCCGGAACGCTTTGGTCTTGTCGGTGTCCGTGACCACGGCCTCCCATGAGTGCGGTGGGGTCAGCAGTGTGCCCTCGGCGTCGAACTCCATCACGTCGTAGTAGCGATACGACTTGCCGTTGATGCTTATGGCTGTCTGGCTCAATGTGCCGATGCGCCGGGAGTAGAGACCCCCACGGAACCCGCAGATACTCAGTGCGAGGTTCATGGATGTGCGGGTCGTTGGTCGGTCGTCGAACCCGTTGCAGTTGATCTTGATGCGCCCATCGGGATAGGCCGTGAGGATGTTGGTTGACCAGAACCGCACCAAGTATGGGTCGGATGGGTATGCGTCGTTGGGTTTGATGATGCGGAAGTGAGACTTGCCTCGGCGTGAGCTGTCAGCAGGTGCGTCACCCTTGTATGCACCTCGCTTGTAAACGTGTCGGCTGTGGTAGAGGGATAAGTTCCCATAAGCTGTTGTCATTGTCAATGCTCCTTGGTTAGGTCTAAGATTAGATGGGTTGTTGATGCTTGTGCATCGAGAGAGGGCCTGTCATCCAAGCCCCTACTCGATACAGCCCCGTGAGGGGCCGTGTGTTGTTACGCATGTCTGCGTCAGTTGTTTATGTTCTGTGCGATAGGGTTTGTCGGTGTGATATATCCTGATCTTGTCAGTCCCACATCCCAATCGTTCGTGCAGGGTTAGTGCAGAGGAACGCACCCATTTAGGCACTATGCGAACGCTTTACGCTTTGCTATCTCTTTCGGAACCAGCACGGTTCACTACTCAATACACCACAAAGCGGCTCGGGCTGGATACCGAGTTGTCCTTTTCACCATCTTGCGGAAAACACTTACACACTCTGCGGCGCGCTACTTGGTATCCTAGTGGTTTCTGGCTTGTGCCAGCGGACAGCTTGCTGTTCCCTTAATCGTTTGTCTAAGATTAGACGGCGATTGCAGAACACCATGAATTTTTAATGAACGTCACCCTGTATGGATAGGTGGGTGAGAGGAGCGAGGCGTTACTCGACTTGATGTTATCAATTATACCTTAAAAGCCGGGTAATGTCAAGTGTTTTTAGGTGTCAACTGTTTATGTGATTGGGGGGTTTTGACGCCCCCCTGTGACCGTACCTCAGAGGCTTCGCAGGTATTCCTCTGCCTGTTCCAGTTCCTGCGTGGCGTCGATGGTTTCCTGTGACGGGCTCTTCTCGTCGTCTGCCACCTCAAGCATGGTCAGCTTGGCGCGTAGGTAATCCACCCGGCTCTGGGCCTCACGCCGTGCCTTGACCCTGCGGGTGTTCGTGCGTGGTGTCGGCACATCCACTCCCTGCGCTTTCAGGTGGGCCACGATCTGCGCCACGCGCGGCACGGATAACCCCATCAGCTTGGCTACCTGCGACCGATCGTGCCCCTGTGCGGCCAGTGCAAGCAATGTGTTCTCCCGACTGGTGGGTGTGTAGTGTGCCTCCTCGTCTAAGATTAGACGGGCTTTGGTCAGGGCTTCGATGGCTTCATCGAGCGCACCGCGTAGGCGTAGGATGTTCATTTCTTACCTCCGAAGGCATTGTTGATCTCGTCGTCCACGTCGCCGAACTCCACGGGGGGTAGGCTTGTCTTGACGGGCTTGGGTGTTGGCTGTGCGGCCTGTGCACGTTGGGCCATGACAGTGGCTTGGCGGGTTTCCTCAGATGACCAATCGGCCAGCACAGCTTCTCGCGCGGCCAGTGCCTTGCGCGCCACCTCCAGCTCTTTGTTGCGGCGCAGTCTGACCCGAGTCGAGCCGTCAGGCACACGCACCCCCTTGAGGCGTAGGTTGTCGATGATCTGCCCAACACGCGAGAGGTGAATACCCAACGATAGAGAGACAGCCTTGCGAGAGTCGCCGGCTTCGAGCATCTCAAGCACTTCTTTCTCACGCAGGGTAAGTTCTGGTCGGTGGGGGGTGGCCCCGTCTTTGGGGAGCAGGGCGTCGCGGATGCGGTGCAGCTCTTTGGCGAAGTTGTCGAGGTCGATCAGTGCCTTGTTGAGGCGGGCGATGGGGTCCATGAGAAATCCTTTCTAGGTAGTTGCGAGGTAGAGTGTAAAGCAGTGCGGGGGATTTGTAAATACCCTAGAAACGAGATAGTTTTGAAGGTCGGGGTGGGTTTGGCGTCTACGATTAGACGGGGAGTGACTAGGGTTATGGTTTGGGGCGAAATGGTAGGGGAATGATAGTGCGAGGTAGAAACGACCTAGATTTTTTGGGGGATGTTACGTTACACGGGGTCGGAAGGGTTACGGCGAGGTGGGAAAAAGTTCAATGAAATCAACGGGGAGGGTTTTGTGGTTACGTGTTACCTTGTTACAGAGGGTAAGGTTCCCAGAAAAAATGACCCCCCTCCACATAGCTAATTGAACTAGGTAGTCTAGTGCCCGCCCAAAAATCCTGACGGCCTTGGAAATCCTCGTAACACTGTAACACACATATTATTATAATTAGTTTATTAGAGTTTCACTTGCGTTCTCTCTGGAGAGCCTATGCTTAAAACTAGATTTTGCTTCGTTACATGCAATCCCCGTTATGCTGCGTAACACCGTAACGCGAGAAGGTGACCGAACCCCTGTCCGGAGTGCACAAACACCCGGTAAACACTGTCTAATCTTAGACGCCCCGAGCTGCCCTGTTGAACTTTGTCTAATATTAGACGGCCCGACGCGCAAAGCCCACGCCCTATGCTTAGCCTGTGTGGTATTCCCCGCTCGCCCACGCCTGTGCGCGCCCCGCGCTCGCTCGCCGACCTGTGCGGCAGCCTCGCCCGCCCTCCCTCGCAAGCGCTCGCAATCAATCGGGTACTGTCACCAAAAAATTTTGGGCGAAAAAAAGCCCGGCTTGCGCCGGGCGGGTTAGATCACGTCGTGGACGGCAACCCAGTAACTTTCAGGGTGGCCATGTTTGAGCAGTTCGATATTTTTCTGGTCGGCGTATTCGTTTGCCGTTTTCCAGTTTTTGTAGAGCACGGCCACGGTGTTTTCCAACATGACAATGTAAACTGTGTTCACCGGATCGCCCCATTCGTTTGTGTTCATTTTGTGCACCTTGGTTTAATGACCCGGCTTGCGCCGGGCCGGGTTGATTACTCTTTGAAGCTGTCCAAACGATCAATGCAAAGATCAAGCATTTCGGCGGCAAATTCAGTCAGCCCCAAAAGCCGGGCCTGTTCCAAGGCTTTGCACAATGTTTTGTCCAAGGCCTCACGGCTTGTCGATACGACTGTGCCGCTTGCGTTTTTCTTGTCGCCCTTAGCGCCGCCCCAAGGCAAACCCATATCCTTGTCGTTTTTCAATGATGCAGAGAATGGCACGCCGTGGAAGAACGCACGCATGGCCGACTGTGCGTATTCGGTGAACGTTTTCTTCTCCATCGCGCCGCTTGCGACAATATCCAAAACCGCTTGCGATTCACGAATCATTTTGCCCAAGCGGTTCACGTCAGCTTGTTCTTTGCCCAAACCGGCGGCGGCGCATTTGTCAATGTAACCTTGCATGGTGTAATTGACTGTATCGGTCAGGCTTGCGCTCGCCTTGTCGAACGCCTCATACGCTTTAATGATTGTCTTTGCGCTTGAATCAAATTCAGGCAATGCGACAATGGCAGGGGCTTTGTTGGTCACGGTTTTAACGTTTGCGTTTTTCATTTCATTAGTCCTTGATAAGGTTATGTCGTTCGGAATTGAATCGACAATTGAAATGTAACCGATTGACTGTAAATTGTCAATAGTTCGCTAATCTTAGACCCCCACCACCCCCCGACCCCCCGTTGTTGGTATTGGGACTCCGCGCCGTCCACTGTACTGAGTTCCAAATCCTCAAACACCCCCACACCACTTAATTAAACACAGTCAAATCCCATCCCCCAAGACCCCCACCCCCTCCATACAGAAACACCCCCCGTACCAAAAAATAAGGGCATGCCAAAAAATATCGCACACAAAATTTTTGAGTTACACTCCGGCCATCACCGTTCCCGGTTGCACAATGTACACACCACGCATAGAGACTGATATTCCGCTGGCGGACTATCCGCCGACCTTCAACGACCTGCAGTCGCGGGTGGATGCTGCGTTTGCGTCGCTGGCTGAGCTGGGGGATGACATCCCGGTGTCGGACGACGACATCGAAAATGCGCGCAAGATCATTGCCAGCTCCAAAAAGCCGAACGACGTCGCACTGTCTTCCCCCGGGGTGGTGGTGCATATCAAGGCCATCCTGAGCGAGTACGACAAAGTCGTCGTGGAGTCTGCTGCGCAGATTCGGACGTTCGTAACCAACCGACTGTTGCTTGAGACGGAGTCACCGGACCCGCGGATTCGCCTGCGCGCGCTGGAGATGTTGGGCAAGATCAGTGATGTGGGCCTGTTCACGGAGAAGACCGAGGTGACGATGCGTCACCGGCCGACGGAGGAGCTGGAGCAACTGCTGCGCGAGCGCCTGACCCGAGTGATCAACCCCGAAGAAGCCCGCGTGGTCACCAACATGACCCCCGTGCAAGACATAACCGACGTGGAAGAAGATGGACCTGAGCCAGCTTGACGTCAATGCCTTGGTCTCGAACATGACGCCGGAACAAATGGCGGACATGCTGGCTATGCTTGACGAGCTCGAGAACCGAAAACGCATCTCACTGGCCCAGACGGACTTCTTGGCGTTCATCGCCATGCTCGATCGGACGTATAAATTCGGCACGCACCTCAAAAGACTGGGCGCGCTACTCATGGATGTGGAGGCCGAGGTCGAAGACCGGGTGGCGGTGTCGATGGCACCGCGTTTTGGTAAGTCCCAGATGATCTCGATCTTCTATCCTGCGTGGTATTTGGGCAAACACCCGGACCACAAGGTGATTGTGGCGTCGCACACGGCCGATTTGGCCGTCGACATGGCCCGAAAAGTGCGAAATTTGATGCAGACGGCCGAATATCGGTCAATTTTTCCCGAGGTGAGCATTGCGTCCGACGCCAAAGCGGCCGGAAAGTGGAACACCAACAAGGGTGGCGAGTACTATGCCGTCGGTGTAGGGGGTGCGTTGGCCGGCCGAGGCGGTAATTTGATCATTGTGGACGACCCGCTGTCGGAACAGGACATCAAAAACTCCAATTTCACCTCTCTGGACGTCACTTATGAGTGGTATCGCTCCGGTTTGCGTACTCGTCTGATGCCCGGGGGCAAAATTGTGATCCTCCACACCCGTTGGCACCAACGGGACCTGATCGGACGGCTTCTCAAGGACTCTGCACTCAACGAAGACGCAGATCAGTACGCCATGTTCGAGTTTCCGGCCATTCTCAACGAAGGCACGGAGGAAGAGAAGTCACTTTGGCCAGAACAGTGGTCTCTGGAGGCTCTGCAGCGCACGAAAGCGTCTATGCCGCTGTGGCAGTGGAACGCCCAGTACATGCAGGACCCGACTGCAGCAGACTCTGCAATCATTAAAAGAGAGTGGATCAAGTGGTGGCCCAAAGAAGCGCCCCCGCCGGTGGACTACATCATCCAGAGCTGGGATACGGCCCTCACAACCAAGGAACGCTCGGACTGGTCGGTGTGCCACACATGGGGGGTTTTCAACAACGAAGAAACAAACACCACAGACCTCATCTTGCTGAACTCGGCCAAGGGCAAATGGGAGTTCCCGGAGCTCAAACGCATGGCCCACATGCAGTTCGAAGAGTGGCAGCCCGACAGTGTGATCGTGGAAGCCAAGGCGTCGGGCCAACCCCTAATAGATGAGATGCGCAGGTCTGGGATATTCGTGCAGGACTTCAGTCCCGGCAAGGGTCAGGACAAGATCGCGCGCCTCAACGCCGTGGCCGACATGTTCAGTGCTGGGCAGGTGTGGTTCCCAGAAACGGCGTGGGCGCAGGCGGTGGTCGAGGAGATTATTGCGTTCCCCGCGGGCGAGCACGATGACGAGGTGGATGCCTGTACACTTGCACTGCGCCGAGCTCGCACCGGTGGCCTGTTGCGTTTGAACACCGACCACGAGGATAATGACGTATCTTTCCACACGCGCCGGCGGGGCGCGTACACCGTCTAAGGAACCCACATGGCAATCGAAAAAGGCTTGTACGCCGCTCCCCTAGGTCTCGCACCCAGCACAGAGCCGGAGATCGAAATTGAAATCGAGGGCGCTGATCGCATCGGCATCGACATGGGGGACATCGAGATTGACCTCGAGCCCCGCAAAGAAACCAAAGAGGACTTCGACGCCAACTTGGTCGAGTACATGTCCGACGCTGACGTGGAGTCCCTTGGCAGCGAGTTGATCGGTGACTTCGAGAAAGACGTCGACGACCGCAAAGAGTGGATTCAAACCTACGTTGACGGCCTGAAGCTGTTGGGCCTGAAGTACGAAGAGCGTACCGAGCCATGGGAAGGCGCTTGTGGCGTGTTCCATCCGATGATGACTGAAGCCGTTGTGCGCTTCCAGTCCGAAGCGATCATGGAGACGTTCCCCGCTGCAGGCCCAGTCAAGACCCAGATCATCGGCAAAGAGACACCCAACAAGGCCGAAGCCGCCACCCGTGTCCGTGAGGACATGAACTTCCAGCTCACCGAAGTGATGCAGGAATACCGCCCAGAGCAGGAAAAGCTGTTGTGGTCGCTGCCGATCACCGGCTCTGCGTTCAAGAAGGTCTACTACGATCCCAACTTGGGCCGTCAGGTGGCTATGTTCATCACGGCCGAAGACATGGTGGTGCCTTATGGCGCGTCCAGTCTGGAGAGTGCCGAGCGTGTGACTCACGTCATGCGCAAAACCCCCAACGAGATTGCCAAGCTGCAGGCCGCTGGGTTCTATACCGACGTGGACTTGGGCGAGCCCAGCACGGAGCTCGACGACATCGAGAAGCAAAAAGCCAAAGACGACGGCATGTCCGCCACACAGGATAACCGCTTCCGCGTCCTTGAGATGCACGTCAACTTGGACCTGCCCGGCTTCGAAGACAAGAACGACAAGGGCGAAGAGACCGGCATCGCGCTGCCCTACGTGGTTACCGTGGAGAAGGGCACTGGCCAAGTGCTGTCTATCCGCCGCAACTGGTACGAGGATGACCCGCTCAAGCTCAAGCGCCAGCACTTCGTACACTACCAATACGTGCCCGGGTTTGGCTTCTACGGCTACGGCCTGATCCACTTGATCGGCGGCTACACCAAGAGCGCAACGATGCTGGTTCGCCAGCTGGTCGACGCCGGTACGCTGTCCAACCTGCCCGGTGGCTTGAAGTCCCGTGGTCTGCGCATCAAGGGCGACGATACCCCGATCGCTCCCGGCGAGTTCCGCGACGTGGACGTTCCATCGGGTTCGATCCGCGACAACATCTTGCCTCTGCCTTACAAAGAGCCGAGCCAAGTTCTGTACTCGCTGTTCCAGAATATCGTCCAAGAAGGCCGAGCTTTCGTGTCGGCCGGCGATCTCAGCGTCAGCGACATGTCGGCCAACGCCCCTGTGGGCACCACGCTGGCTCTGCTCGAGCGCACTTTGAAAGTGATGTCGGCTGTTCAGGCCCGCCTGCACTATTCGATGCGCCAAGAGTTCAAGCTCTTGAAGGTCATCATCGCTGACTACACCCCAGAGGAGTACAGCTACGAGCCTGAAGAAGGCAGCCGCATGGCCAAGAAGTCGGACTACGACATGGTCGAAGTCCTGCCGGTGAGCGACCCCAACGCCGCCACCATGGCCCAGAAGATCGTGCAGTACCAAGCAGTGATGCAGCTCGCGCAGTCCGCGCCCCAGCTGTACAACTTGCCCCTGTTGCACCGTCAGATGATCGAGGTCTTGGGCATCAAGAACGCCAACAAGCTGGTGCCGATCGAGGACGACCAGAAGCCGACCGACCCTGTTCAGGAGAACATGAACCTGATCAACGGCAAGCCGGTCAAGGCGTTCATCGAACAGGATCACGAAGCGCACATCGCGGTGCACATGGCTGCGATGCAAGACCCCAAGATGGCAGCGATGATTGGCCAGAACCCTATGGCCCAGCAGATTCAAGCCGCGGCCATGGCTCACATCAACGAGCACTTGGCCTTCGCGTACCGCAAGCAGATCGAAGAGCAGTTGGGCGTGGCGCTTCCCACCGAAGAGGAAGAAGAGAACATGGACCCAGCAGTGGCAGCCAAGGTTGCCCAGATGGCCGCTCAAGCAGCCACCCGCCTGCTGCAGAAAAATCAAGCAGAAGCTGCTCAACAGCAAGCCCAAGCTGCAGCACAAGACCCCGTGCTACAGATGCAGCAACGCGAGTTGGCCATTAAGGAGGCAGAAGCTCAGGCCCGTATTGAGCAAGGCAACCGCAAGCTCGACATCGAAGAGAAACGCATGTTTGCAGATGCCGCATACAAAGTCGACGAGATGGAGTTCAAGCAGGACAAGGCCGGTGGGGACCTCTTGTTGGCCAACCGCAAACAGGTTGCGAACGAAGAGCTGGGCGAACGCCGTCTGGAGGTCGACGCCTTCCGCGCTGGTGTCATGGGTCGGTCGGCCGATGCCGCGGTGCTCCAGAAAGATCGCGAGCAAGCCATCCAACTGGCTCAGATGGTTCGTCAAGAGAACGCCACCAACACCACCGGGCAGTCCGGTGCTCAGCCTGAAGGAGCTCAATGAACGACTACAAAACCCTCGCACTGATCGTGCGAGAGCTGCAAGAAATACGCGCTGGCCAAGAAACCCACATCACTGGGGGCCGCGCTGCTGATCATGCCGAGTATCGGCATGTCTGTGGAGTCATCCGGGGTCTGACTCTCGCAGAAAACATAGTGAACGACCTTGTGCAAAAACTGGAGAAATCTGATGACTGACGTCAACCCGGCACTCGCTGTCGACCTGTCCAAAATCTTGGACCAGCCGGCTGAAAAGAAAGCCACCCAGATTCCTACTCCGTCGACGTACCACTTACTCTGCATGGTTCCCCAAGCAGAGGAGGAGTACGAGAGCGGTTTGGTGAAAGCTGGCAACGTGATGCACTATGAAGAGGTGCTCACCCCTGTCCTGTTTGTGGCCAAAATGGGCCCTGATGCTTTCGCTGACAAAACGCGATTCCCGAACGGCCCGAGCTGTAAGGTAGGCGACTTTGTGATCGTGCGTCCCAACACCGGTACCCGGTTGAAGATTCATGGCACCGAGTGGCGCATCATCAACGACGATTCCGTCGAAGCTGTGGTGGAAGACCCCCGCGGCATTCAACGTGCAGGAAACTAAGGAGCGATCATGCCCAAATTTGACGACGAATTTACGTTCCCCGACGAGGTTGACGAGAAAGCCAAGGCCAAGGGTAAACCCGAGGAAGAGGAGCTCGCGATTGAAATCGAGGATGACACCCCCGCTGAAGACCGTGGCCGCGCACCGGCTGAACCTCCAGAAGAGGTGACCGACGACGAGTTGGCCAGCTACGACGAAAAGGTCCAGAAGCGCATCAAGAAGTTCACCCGTGGCTACCACGATGAGCGTCGCGCCAAAGAAGCCGCCTTGCGTGAGCGTGAAGCCGCCGAGGCTCTGGCGCAAAAGCTGTTCGAAGAGAACCAAGCGCTGCAGGCCAAGTTGTCGTCTGGCAGCCAAGAGTACATCGAGCAGGCCAAACTGGTCGCTGAAAGTGAACTCGAGACCGCTAAGCGCAAGTACCGTGAGGCATACGACGCTGGTGATCCTGACGCTTTGGTCGCTGCACAAGAGGCCATTTCAAAAGCCACGTTGAAAATTGATCGCGCATCTTCGATGAAGCCTTTACCAGCTCCAGAAAAAGATGTACAGTTCCAACCACGACAACGCGTTGACACTCGTGCTGAAGAGTGGAAAGAGCGGAACAAATGGTTTGGTAAGAATCGCGCAATGTCTGCATTCGCCCTTGGGCTGCACGCAGAACTTGTGGAAGAGAAGGGCATCAATCCCAACTCTGACGAGTACTACCAAGCAATTGACCGTACAATGCGCAAGAAATTCCCCGAAGCTTTCGGGAGCAAAGAAGATGAAACGACTTCTCAAAATGTTTCGGAACCGGCTGATGAGGATGAAACCCCACGCCGTGCAACTAAACCCGCTGCTGTTGTGGCTCCTGCCACACGTAGCACCCCGCCTAATCGCGTGAAGTTGAAGCAGTCTGAAGTCGCAATCGCCAAACGATTGGGAATCCCGCTTGAACTGTATGCGAAGAAGGTTGCTGAACTTAGGAATGGAGCTTGATCATGGCTGAAACACAAAACCGCCAACCCCGCGCCCTCGAATCTCGAGAGCGAGCCCAACGACCCGCAGCATGGCGTCCACCTGAGACCCTGCCGCAACCGGACCCACGTCCGGGCTGGGTCCACCGGTACATTCGGTTGAGCACTATGGGTACGGCCGATCCGAGCAACATTTCCTCCAAGCTGCGTGAGGGTTATGAGCCCTGCAAAGCCGAGGAATATCCTGAGATGATGATGCACGCTACCACTGAAGGTCGCTTTAAAGGCAACATTGAAGTGGGTGGTCTGTTGCTCTGCCGTATCCCGGAAGAGTTCTTGAAGCAACGCGCAGAGTACTACGCGAACCAAAACAAGGCTCAGATGGAATCGGTCGACAACAATTTCATGCGAGAGAATGATCCGCGTATGCCGCTCTTCTCGGAGCGAAAGACGAAGGTCACTTTCGGTTCTGGTTCATAAATTTAGGAGTCTCA
>CAZKLA010000019.1:0-23102 GCA_964553455.1 uncultured Aquiluna sp.
TCCAAAGCGGCCCAGATGATCGCCGCTTTGTCGATAGAAATGCCAACGCCGCCGGAACGTTTAGTTTCCGACGGCGGCAGCAGAATAAGCATTAGCTAATCAGGGTTGCGTCCCTGACCACCAAGGTGACGGTGTCAGACTCGATTGACAAGAAGCCACCCTGGGTGGTCTCGGCAATAACAGGCTTGCCCTCGGCAAGCGTGATGCGAATCTGACCGGCAGCCATGATGGCAAGCATCGGCTCGTGACCTGCGAGTAGACCAATCTCACCCTCGGCGGTCTTAGCGACCACCATGGTTGCGGTGCCGGACCAGATCTTACGATCTGCTGCGACTAGGTCTACGTTGAGTTCTCTTGCCACTACTTCAGATCCTTCTGGATGCGGTCGTATGCCTTCATTACGTCATCGATGCCACCACAGTTGAAGAACGCCTGCTCTGGAACGTGGTCTAGGTCACCGTTAGCAATCATCGAGAAGCCCTCGATGGTGTCCTTCAGCGGAACGGTCGAACCTGGAACCGAGGTGAACTTGGTTGCCATGTAGGTGTTCTGCGATAGGAACTGCTGGATACGACGTGCGCGAGATACGGTGATCTTGTCCTCTTCGGAAAGCTCCTCGACACCTAGGATGGCGATGATTTCCTGAAGTTCCTTGTTTTTCTGCAAGATCGCCTTGACGCGAATTGCGGTCGCGTAGTGATCTGCCGAGATGTAGGCAGGGTTCAGGATTCGAGAGGTCGAAGTTAGTGGGTCCACAGCTGGGTACAGACCCTTAGCAGCGATCTCACGGCTTAGCTCAGTGGTTGCGTCCAAGTGAGCGAAGGTGGTTGCTGGAGCTGGGTCGGTGTAGTCGTCAGCAGGAACGTAGATTGCCTGTAGCGAGGTAATCGAGTGACCACGGGTCGAGGTAATGCGCTCCTGAAGCAGACCCATCTCGTCAGCTAGGTTCGGCTGGTAACCCACAGCGGAAGGCATACGGCCTAGCAGCGTGGAAACCTCGGAACCTGCCTGGGTGAAACGGAAGATGTTGTCGATGAACAACAGCACGTCCTGGCCCTGCACGTCACGGAAGTACTCCGCCATGGTTAGCGCAGAAAGCGCTACACGCAAACGAGTTCCAGGTGGCTCATCCATCTGACCGAAGACCAGCGCGGTCTTCTCGATAACGCCGGCCTCCTTCATTTCCTCAATTAGGTCGTTACCCTCACGAGTACGCTCACCAACACCGGCGAATACCGATACACCGTCGTGGTTTTCTGCCACACGGTAAATCATTTCCTGGATCAAAACGGTCTTACCAACACCGGCACCACCGAATAGACCGATCTTTCCACCCTGAACATAAGGGGTTAGAAGGTCGATGACCTTGATACCGGTCTCGAACATCTGAGTCTTGGACTCAAGCTGGTCGAAGGCTGGTGGGGTGCGGTGGATTGGCCAGCGCTCAGTGATCTCAATCTTCTCGCCTGGCTCACCGTTTAGCACCTCGCCGATAACGTTGAAAACCTTGCCCTTGGTGACATCACCAACTGGCACAGAGATCGGAGCACCGGTGTCGGTCACGATCGCACCGCGAACCAAACCATCGGTTGGCTTTAGCGCGATGGCACGAACCAGGTCGTCACCAAGGTGCTGCGCAACCTCAAGGGTAAGCGTGTACTTCTGGTCACCAAAAGCGACCTCGGTGGTCAGGGCGTTGTAGATTCCAGGGATAGCATCGTGCGGAAACTCGATGTCAACCACCGGTCCGGTCACGCGTGCGATACGACCCGTTGCTGTCTTAGTGCTCTCGGCCATTGTGCTTTCTTTCTCTTAGTCCTCGTCAACCGTCTGCAGAGCGTCTGCTCCACCAACGATTTCCGAAATCTGCTGGGTAATTTCTGCCTGGCGGGCTGCGTTTGCCAAGCGGGTGTAGTTCAAAATCAACTTGTCTGCGTTGTCGGTTGCGCTCTTCATAGCCTTCTGACGAGCAGCGTGCTCTGCGGCAGCGGACTGCAGCATCACGTTGTAGATGCGGTTCTCGATGTAAACCGGTAGCAAGGCGTCCAGCACCTTGTCAGCCTCAGGCTCGAACTCGTAAAGCGGGAACACTTCGGCGCTCGAAACCGCCTGCTGCTCAACAACCTCAAGAGGTAGCAAGCGGGTGGTGGTTGGATCCTGAACCATCATGGAAACAAACTCGTTTCCAACCAGGTAGATCTCATCTACTCCGCCATCTTCCTTAGGGGTCAGGAAGAGCTCCAAAACCGCGTTTGCGATCTCCGTTGCGGTCTCGAACTGTGGCAGGTCAGTGCCTCCGGTCCACTCCTTGATAAAGGGGCGACGACGGAAGTTGAAGTTAGCAACAGCCTTGCGACCAACCAGGTAGTAAACCACTTCCTGGCCCTGCTCCTTCAGCCTCACGGTTAGCGCTTCGGCTTCCTTGAGGACACCAGAGGAGAAAGCGCCGGCCAAACCGCGGTCCGAGGTGAAAATCAACACCGCTGCGCGGGTTGGCTTGTCATTGACTCGAGTTAGCGGGTGGTCAACGTTGGCGTGCGATGCCACCGCAGAAACAGCACGGGTAACAGCACGGGTGTACGGGGTAGAGGCAGCGACCCGCTGCTGTGCCTTCTGAATTCTCGATGCCGAGATCAGCTCCATAGCGCGGGTAATCTTCTTGGTCGTCTTGGCAGACTTAATCTTCTGCCTGTAGACGCGAAGTTGCGCACCCATAACCTAGACCCTTACCTGTTCTTATCGCTTCTGAATGACGATCTTCTCTTGGCCGACTTGCTCGTCAGCTAGAGCCTTCACGTCTTCCTTACCGGACTTCACCAACGGCTCACCGGTGTGAAGCTGGAACATCTTCTTGAAGTGCTCGATTGCCTTCTCAAGCTCGTTGATGGTGTCATCCTCAAGCTTCTCGGTCTCACGAATCACGGTCAAAACCGAAGTGTTGCGCTTGAGGTAGTCCAAGAACTCGCGCTCAAAGCGCAGGATGTCCTGAACTGGAACCTCATCCAACTTGCCAGTGGTACCGGCCCAGATCGAAACGGTCTGGTCCTCAACTGGGTATGGCGAGAACTGAGGCTGCTTTAGCAGCTCAGTCAAACGAGCACCACGTGCCAGCTGCTTGCGGCTAGCGGCATCCAGGTCAGATGCGAACATTGCGAAGGCCTCTAGGGAACGGTACTGAGCTAGCTCTAGCTTCAGGGTTCCGGAAACCTTCTTGATGCCCTTTACCTGTGCGGCACCACCAACACGGGATACGGAGATACCCACGTCGATAGCTGGACGCTGGTTGGCGTTGAACAGGTCGGACTGCAAGAAGATCTGGCCGTCGGTGATCGAAATCACGTTGGTCGGAATGTATGCAGAAACGTCGTTTGCCTTGGTCTCGATGATTGGAAGTCCAGTCATCGAACCGGCACCCATGGCGTCAGACAGCTTTGCACAACGCTCTAGTAGGCGGGAGTGCAAGTAGAAGACGTCACCTGGGTAAGCCTCGCGGCCTGGTGGGCGGCGAAGTAGTAGGGAAACGGCACGGTAGGCCTCTGCCTGCTTGGAGAGGTCATCGAAAATGATTAGTACGTGCTTGCCGCCGTACATCCAGTGCTGGCCGATGGCGCTACCGGTGTAAGGAGCTAGGTACTTGAAACCAGCTGGGTCAGATGCAGGAGAAGCCACGATGGTGGTGTACTCCATGGCTCCGGCCTCTTCCAGCGCGGCCTTCACACCAGCAATGGTGGAGCCCTTCTGACCGATTGCTACGTAGATGCAGCGAACCTGCTTGTTTACGTCTCCAGATAGCCAGTTCTCGCGCTGGTTGATGATTGCGTCAACGGCGATTGCGGTCTTACCGGTCTGACGGTCACCAATGATTAGCTGACGCTGGCCACGACCAACTGGAATCATGGCGTCGATTGCCTTGATACCGGTCTGTAGTGGCTCGTGAACGCTCTTGCGGTCCATAACACCAGGAGCCTGAAGCTCTAGGGCACGAAGACCCTCACTCTTGATCTCGCCAAGGCCATCGATAGGAGCGCCAAGTGGGTTGACCACGCGACCCAGGTAGGCGTCACCGATTGGAACCGAGAGCACCTCACCGGTGCGGTAAACCTCCATACCAGCTTCGATGCCGGTGAACTCACCGAGGACTACAACACCGATCTCGCGCTCGTCGAGGTTCAGTGCTAGACCCAGGGTGCCGTCCGAGAAACGCAATAGCTCGTTCGCCATCGCGCTTGGCAAGCCTTCGACGTGAGCAATACCGTCGGCTGCGTCGATGACGTAGCCAACCTCTTGCTTGTCGGCACCTTGCGGCTCAAAGGACGAAACGAAGTCCTTCAGGGCATCCCGAATTTCATTCGGGTTGATCTTGAGCTCTGACATTGGTTCCTCTGCTTCTTTTGGTTAGTTCAGTTGCAATCTTGCGTGGTTAATTTTGGTGAGAACGGTGGCGTCAATGACCTCACCGTTCACGGCGACGTGAACGCCACCAACTACATCTGCCGAAACCTCAACATTGAGCTGAAGCTTGCGGCCGAAACTTGCGGTAAGGGCATTACCTAGGCGGGTGAGCTGGTCATCACTCAGTGGCTTGGCAACGGTGATCAAAGCCACCGACTCCCCTGCCACCTGCGCCAACCAGCTGCCGTAGTTCTCTAGCACTGCTGCGTAACGCTTGACACTGTGGCTCAGTACCGCCTGCAGGGCTAGAAGCTCAGCTGCCGCCGAAAGCTTCCCGGAAACCAGGGACTTTACAAGCGCCTGCTTCTGCTCTGCTGTCGCCCGGTTAGAGCTAAGTGCCAATTCCAGCTCGTTGTCTCCGGCAATCACCTGCTGAAGGTCGAACAGCTCCTCCTGGAGAGCATCGATGTCAGAGCTAACTGAAGCAACGATCCTCACCGCGAGCTGCTCTGCCACCTTCGCAATGTCGCGAGTGGCAGACCAGCGCTGCTTGGCCAAGGTGATGGTCAGGTTCAGCGAAACATCCGATAGCTTGGCGCCAAAGACCGACCTGATTACCTTTTCCTTGCCTGCTACTGCGGCGGAAGGATCCGTCAGTAGGGAGCGCAGCTGTGCGCTCTCCTGCAGGGCATTGGCAACCGCAAATAGTTCATTCGCGGTTTGAAGGGTCAGGCCTGATAGTGCTCCGAGCGCTTGCTCGGCCGCTAGTTTGGCTGCTCTGGTACTGGATGCCACTTGTTGTTACGCCCTCTTACCCTCGAGCTCAGCGATGAAGTCGTCGACAACCTTGTTGGCGACGGCGTCCTCCTGGAGCTTCTGTCCGACGATGCGAGAAGCAAGTTCAATCGCGAGCTCACCGATCTCGGCACGAAGGACGCGCTGGGCGACCTCACGCTCTGCCTCGAGCGAGCTCTTGACTGTCTGCTGTAGGCGTTCTGCCTCGGCTGCTGCCTGAGCCTTCATCTCCGCCAAGATGGCAGCTCCCTCGGAGCGTGCCTCCTCGCGGATTGAAGATGACTCACTGCGCAGCTTGGCCTGCTCGGCCTCGATGAATGCGGTGCGCTCTTCAGCGGATCGCTGGGCAGCCTCGGCCTCAGCCAAGCGCCCTTCGATTGCCTTAGCACGCTCATCGAGCATCTTCTTGAATCCAGGGAGAACCTTGAACCAGAAGAAGGTCAGCAGAACAACAAAGACAACCGATGACCAGACGATGTCGTACACAGCCGGAATCAGCGGGTTAGGCACTTCGCCCTCCGCCGCTGCGGCGGCAAGAATCCTTGAAATCATCGTTTACCTTTTGCTTAGACGAAGATGAATGGGGTAGCTAGACCGATAAGCGCTAGCGCCTCGGTAAAGGCGATACCTAGCCACATGGTGACCTGGAGCTTGCCTGCTAGCTCTGGCTGACGAGCGATGGACTCGATGGTCTTTGATACAACAAGACCTACACCGATTCCTGGGCCGATTGCGGCTAGGCCGTAACCAACCACTGCGATGTTGCCGGATAGTTCGGCGATGTTAACTGCGTCCACTTGATTTCCTTCCGTGGGGTTTATTTAGTGTTCGTCTGCCAATGCCAACTGAATGTAGACAGTGGTCAGAAGTGTAAATACGTATGCCTGCAGCACTGAGACCAAGATCTCAAACACTGTGAAGGCGAATCCAAATAGCAGGGTTCCCGCTCCGAAAAGCTTGAAGAACCCGTCTGCCTGGAAGAAGAAAAAGTGAGTTGCCGAGAAGCAAAGCACCAGTAGCAAGTGTCCGGCGACCATGTTCATCAAAAGACGAAGAGCCAAGGTCACAGGGCGAAGAATAAAGGTCGAGAGGAACTCGATTGGGGTTACCATCACGTAGAAAGGCTTTGGCACACCCGCTGGGAACAACGCGTTAGAGAAGAACCTCATGCCGTGCTTGCGCATACCAGCGTAGATAAAGGTTACGTATGCGACCGCAGCCAAAACCATCGGAAGTCCAACCACCGAGCTGGCCGCGATGTTCGCGAACGGGATGATTCCGGTGATATTCATACCCAGAACCATGAAGAATATGGTGGTTAGTAGCGGCAGGAAGCGTTCGCCGTCTTTTTCGCCCAGCTGTTCGTGCGCGATCGACTTGCGAACAAAGTTCAGAGCCATCTCGCCCAGCAGCTGGAAGCGACCAGGAACAACGTTTCCGGAACGGACCGCCTTCTTGAAAGAGCGGGTCCAGAGGTAGAACAAAACCAATAGCACTGCCAGCACAATCAGACGAATCATCATGATTCGGTTGATAGCGAATGGGGTTCCCTCGAAGGCAACGATCTCTGGGTAGAACTCCATGATCGAAGGTGGCTTGAAACCGCCCTCTTCGGCCGCAAACAGAGTCAGTGAACTGAACAGCTTCATACTCCTGGCTCGGGCGGCGTTATAAAAACCGCGGGTGGTCTAAGGAATTCCTAAAAAGTTTATAGGAGGTTTCGCTCTTCTAAACCCCGAAATCGAAAAAACTAATCCCGCGAATCAATAGTTGGGATTTGAGACCGCAATACAACCCAAGAATCGATGCCAAGACTGCCCAAAACACTCAAAACAATGGCAAAGAATAATGTCGGTCCGTGGATGAAATCCATACGCTGCAGCCCAGCTAGCAGGACTCCAAAGAGCACTACCTTAAGGAGCCACCCGCCCAGCACTAGGCCGTAGAAGCCGCCCAGCGGCAATCTCGCTCCAAACAGGACGCTAAGAATCGTCATGGAGGTGAACACCAGTGCGATCGCAGCGCCGAGTAGCGCGGTCAAGACACCATCGGTACCAACCAGAAAGTAACCGACCACTGAGCAGACAACGCCTACGGAAACTACCAATAGTGCGCTGAGTTTTAGGGCCTTCGCAAAGACCTGGGTTGAACTACTTGCCACGGAGTGCCTTTCTGAATTTGTACCTTCTTTTGAATACTGGCCAATAGGTGTGAACCAGGGCCAAAATCAACCAAAAACCAAAGATCACCATGACCTGCGGCCAATCTAGCCAAAAGAACAGCAGCAGCGAGATCGATACCAGTGCGGTCCAGTGATAGAAGACCATAACCGCACCCTGGTGTGAGTGACCAACATCCTGAAGCTGGTGATGTAGGTGCTCCCTATCCGCGGCAAATGGTGACTGGCCACGACGCAGCCTTCGAACCACGGCAAGCAATAAGTCCAAGAGCGGAATGATGAGAATCAAAACTGGTAGTGCCAGCGGAATCAAAGCTGGTAGCAGGTCGTTCCTGGTAACGGTAGCCGGATCAATTGAACCGGTAACCGTAATGGCTCCCACCGCCATCAGCAGCCCCAGGAGCATCGCTCCAGAGTCGCCCATAAAGATCTTGGCTGGACGCCAGTTGTGCGGCAGGAAGCCCGCCACCATTCCCAGCACCAAGGCTGCTACCAAGCCAGCAATCGAGAAGTAGTTGGTTGGTGAAGTCTGCTGCGCAAGCAAATAGGTGTAGACAAAGAACGCGAGTGTTCCGATGCCCACCACTCCAGCTGCCAGACCATCCAGGCCGTCAATGAAGTTGACCGCATTCATAATCAGCACGATCACAAAAACAGTGATTGCGAAGGAAACCGCAAAGCTTCCGACCGTGAGTCCCCCGATTGGCAAAGAAACAATCTGGATGCCAGAGGCTGCCAGAATCCAGGCGGCACCCATTTGACCACCCATCTTGGCGGTCCAGTCCAACTCAACTAGGTCATCGAGCAAGCCGACCACGATGATCACAGCGGACGCTCCGAGCACTGCCCAAATCGGGCCGGGGTTTAGAAAGATGGAATCGAACCACCCAAAGCTTCCGGCCGCTAAAACTCCGGCTCCAAGGCCGATAAACATGGCCACGCCACCGATGCGAGGAGTTGGTGACTTGTGAACGTCGCGCTCGCGAATTGCCGGGTGAATATTGAATTTCCTTGCTGTCCACCTGACGCCCCAGGTCGCCAAATAGGTAACCAGAGCGGTGAGTAGCGCAACTAGGAAATAGGCCCTCATTTAGTCGACCTTGAGCTCGACATCCCCGATGACACTGCGAATTCGATCCAGTGACAACGCACCCAGTCGCAATACGCGAATCGGCTCCCCCGCCCGAACCTGAGAAAGGTCCAGAATGGTGGAAGCCTCACCCTTTGGGCTAGCTCCGCCATCAAGATAGGTGGCAACTTTGTCCCCGAAGTATTCTGTGGCCTGCTTCACATTCACGGCAGCGGGCTGACCCGTCAAGTTGGCGCTGGAAACCGCCATCGGTCCTGCGTCTTCCAGCAGGGCAAGGGTAATTTTGTGATCTGGAACCCTTAGCGCCACGGTCCCGCGGGTCTCCCCCAGGTCCCACTCCAAGGTGCTCTGAGCCTGAAGAACCATTGTCAAAGCTCCAGGCCAAAACGCCGCAGCCAGCTGATTAGCCACCAACGGCAAGTCGTGAGCCAAGGCTGACATGGTCTCAACCTTTGGGATTAGCACCGGCGGTGGCGAGGTTCGATCGCGACCCTTCAGGTTCAAAAGAGCTTCCACGGCCTTGGCGTTAAAGGCATCGGCAGCAACACCGTAAACAGTGTCGGTTGGGATTACAACGACTTCCCCGCGTCCCAAGCCAACCTTGGCCTGGCGAAATCCAGTGAGCAAATCGGTATCAACTGAACAGTCATAAACCCGCATTTTGTCTCGCTATCTAATTGCCGTAATGGTTCGGTATCGCAAAGTCGCATCTTGGAATGCGCTCACGCTCAACCAGCCGTCGTTCAATAGTAATTCACGGATGGCTTCAGACTGCCCGTCGGCGTGCTCGAGGACCAAAAGCCCGCCCTTTCGAAGCAGCGCAGCCGCAAGGCCCGAAATGTCTCGAATCACATCAAGTCCGTCTTCTCCACCGTAGAGCGCTAGGTCCGGATCGTAATCTCGAACCTCAGGATCGATTGGAATGGCGGAGTTGGGGATGTATGGCGGGTTAGAGATGACTACATCCAGTTGGCCCACCAGATCCCCTACAACCTCTTGCATCGCGCCGAGCCGAAGTTCAACTTCAGCAGAGTTTTTGGTGATGTTTTTAGCCGCATACGCGTGGGCGGACTCAGATAGCTCGACCGCGTAAACCTTGGTGTCTGGAACTTCGGTCGCCATAGCTATCGCAATCGCGCCCGACCCGGTTCCAAGGTCAATCGCCTTGCCAGGCGCAGGCAGTTGGCGCAGGTAATCGATGGCGTACTGCACCACCTGCTCGGTTTCTGGACGAGGGACAAATACCCCCGGTCCGACCTCGAGCTCTAGGGAGCGAAAGGCTGCGACTCCAGTGATGTGCTGAAGCGGTTCTCGCTTGATTCTGCGCTCTAAGGCGGCATTGAAAACAATCAGCTGGCTATCGGTCAATCCAAAGTCAAAGGTGATTCGAGTCAAAAGATCGGATCGGTCTGTATCCAGCGCGAAACACAGTAGCCAGGTTGCGTCCGCCTGGGGCGAAGGAACTCCGGCCAGAGTGAGTTGGTCGGTTGCGAAGGCTAGAGCCTCGACCAGCTTCATTACTCAGCCTGAAGCGCTGCGAGTCTGGCTTCTTCGTCCATCTTGATGGCGGACTGAACAATCGGCTCCAGCGCACCGTCCATTACCTGGTCCAGGTTGTATGACTTGTAGCCGGTGCGGTGATCTGCGATGCGGTTCTCTGGGAAGTTGTAGGTGCGGATGCGCTCTGAGCGGTCAACCGACTTCACCTGAGAACGACGAGCTGCGGACTGCTCTGCCTCGATTGCTTCCTGCTGAGCAGCCAACAAGCGAGCGCGGAGCACGCGCATTGCGGCCTCGCGGTTCTGCAGCTGAGACTTCTCGTTCTGCATCGAAACCACGATTCCGGTTGGAATGTGAGTGATGCGAACCGCAGAGTCGGTGGTGTTTACCGACTGGCCACCAGGACCAGAGGAGCGAAATACGTCAATGCGAATCTCGTTCTGGCTGATCTCGACTTCTTCAGGCTCATCAACTTCAGGGAATACCAATACTCCAGCTGCTGAGGTGTGAATTCGACCCTGAGTTTCAGTAACCGGCACACGCTGAACGCGGTGAACGCCGCCTTCGTACTTCATGTGAGCCCATACGCCATCGGCTGGATCGGTGGCGTTTGACTTGATTGCCACCTGAACGTCTTTGATGCCGCCTAGGTCAGACTCGGTGCGGTCCAAAATCTCAGTCTTCCAACCCTTGGAGTTGGCGTACTGGATGTACATGCGCAGTAGATCTCCGGCAAACAGCGCCGACTCCGCTCCACCTTCTCCAGCCTTGATCTCCATGATGACATCGCGGCCATCGTCAGGGTCGCGTGGAATCAGCAGTCGACGAAGCTTCTCGCCAGCATCCTTGAGCTGCTGCTCCAAAGCCGGAAGCTCTTCGGCAAATGCCTCGTCTTCTTTGGCCAACTCTTTGGTGGCTGCCATGTCATTGGTGAGCTGAATCAAGCTGGCTTCGGCCGCCATGATTGCGGAAAGTTCGGCGTAGCGACGGTTAAGCTTCTTTGCCAACGCTGGGTTGGTGTGAATTGCCGAGTCGCTGAGCTGCTCCTGCAAACTCGCGTGCTCGGCCCTAAGACCTGCAAGCGAATCTAGCAAAACTACTCCGAGTCACTTTCCTGTGGAACTGGCATTGACTTCTCCAGCTTCAACAGGAATTCAACGTTAGAAGCGGTGTCCTTCAGACGAGAAAGCACTAGCTCCAGAGCCTGCTGCTGCTCAAGTCCTGCCAAAGCGCGACGTAGCTTCCAGATGATCTTGGTCTCCTGTGGGCTCATCAGCATCTCTTCGCGGCGAGTACCGGAAGCGTTGATGTCAACGGCTGGGAAGATGCGCTTGTCAGCCAACTGGCGAGACAGGCGAAGCTCCATGTTTCCGGTTCCCTTGAACTCCTCGAAGATGACCTCGTCCATCTTGGAACCGGTCTCAACCAAGGCGGTTGCCAGGATGGTAAGCGAGCCGCCGTTTTCGATGTTACGAGCGGCACCGAAGAAGCGCTTTGGTGGGTAAAGGGCTGAAGAGTCAACACCACCGGAGAGGATACGTCCAGATGCTGGAGCGCTTAGGTTGTAGGCGCGGCCCAGACGGGTGATCGAGTCAAGTAGCACTACCACGTCGTGACCCAGCTCAACCAAGCGCTTAGCGCGCTCAATAGCTAGCTCGGCAACGGTGGTGTGGTCATCGGCAGGGCGGTCGAAGGTAGAGGCAATAACCTCACCCTTGACGGTGCGCTGCATGTCAGTAACTTCTTCTGGACGCTCGTCAACCAAAACAACCATTAGGTGAACCTCTGGGTTGTTGGTAGCGATTGCGTTCGCGATTGCCTGTAGCACCAAGGTCTTACCGGCCTTTGGTGGCGAAACAATCAGACCACGCTGACCCTTACCGATTGGGGCGACCAGGTCAATGATTCTGGTGGAAAGCTTCTTGCTGTCGGTCTCTAGACGCAGACGGGTGTCTGGGTATAGCGGAGTCAGCTTGCCAAAGTCCACGCGGTTAGCGGCTTCTTCCAAGGTCTGACCATTGACCGAGTCAACGCGAACTAGCGCGTTGAACTTCTGGCGCTGGTTGTTTACATCCTCGCGTGGCTGGCGAATCGCACCAACAACTGCGTCACCCTTACGAAGCGAGTACTTCTTTACCTGCCCTAGCGACACGTAGACATCGTTTGGACCAGGAAGGTAACCGGAGGTGCGCAAGAATGCGTAGTTCTCCAGAACATCCAAGATTCCAGCAACTGGAACTAGAACATCATCCTCGGTGATCTCTGGCTCGGACTCGTCCTGAGAGCCAGGTCCGCGACGACGATCGCGATCGCGGTAGCGGCCACGACGGTTGCGGTTTCCACCACGACGGTCGTCGTCACGGTCACGGTTGTTGTCACGGTCTGAGCTTCTGGTCTCGCGGTCTTCGCGAGCCTCGCTGCGCTCCTGGGATCCCTCAGCGGAAGCGTTGCTTTCGCCACCCTCAGCCTTGGACTCTGAGCGAGCTGGGCGGGAACGGCGACGGTTTTCAGTCTTTGGCTCAGCATCGCTCGGGGCCTTGGCCTCGGACTCGGAGGCCTTTGGAGCCTTGGTCGCTTTAGGGGCTTCGGTGCCGTCGATGGAAACTGTTGCGCTGGTTGCGCGGCGGGTTCTTTTTACAGGCTTGTCCTGCTGGATTTCATCCATGTGGTGATTACTCGTTTCTTGGCGGCAAATGTGCCGGATTTGTGAAGAATTTCTTGAGAATGCAGTGGCGGGCTTTTAGACGCCTGATCCAGACTGCACCTCAAGACTAGCACCTTTGAAGTCAACCGCAAGTGAAAGTGGCTTCCAAGTTGGAAACTCTCGCTCAACAAAGGCCACAGCCGCTACTCGCTTAACTGGGTCATCTTCCAAAACCAATACCGATGGGCCGGCTCCTGAGACCACGGCCGGGTGGCCTTGGGCGCGTAGCTGCTCGATTAGCTTGCTGGTTTCAGGCATCGCACTGGCACGGTAGTTCTGGTGCAACCTATCTTCGGTTGCCGCAAACATCAGTTCTGGGCTCTGGGTGAGCGCAGCTACCAAGAGGGCAGAACGCGAGACGTTGAATACCGCATCGGTGTGAGGGACCGACTCGGGCTGCAGGCTTCTAGCCAACTTGGTGGACATCTGGTTCGGTGGCACCAAAACCAATGGCGATACTCCGCGGTGAACGGTGAGCTTCTTGTGGTGCGGACCGGAATCATCTTTCCAAGCAATTGTCAGCCCACCGAAAAGCGCCGGTGCGACATTGTCAGGGTGACCCTCAAGCTCTGTTGCGAAGTCCAATAGCTGCTGCTCGGTGAGCATGATTTCGGGCTGGAGCAATCCAGCTGCGAGCATCACGCCGCCCGAAACGGCCGCACCCGATGAACCCATGCCACGTCCGTGAGGAATGTTGTTGTGGCAGGTGATGCGCAATGGCGGAACGGTCTTTCCAAACTTTGCGAAAACAAAAGCGATGGTCGAGTAGATCAGGTTGCTGGAATCCCGAGCGATGTCCTGCTCCCCCTCACCCACAACCGAGATCTCCAAGCCGCTGTCAATCACCTCGGCTGAATAGTTGTCATAGAAGCTAAGGGCCATGCCAAGGGTGTCAAAGCCAGGGCCCAAGTTGGCACTGGTGGCGGGAATCTTTACCGAAACCTTGGTCATTTACTTTTCTCCAAGCCCAAAAGTCCTGCCACTGAATCCGCCGTTGCGGCGACCTTCTTCGGCTTGATCTGTCGACCACGCTCGTCCTTTAGCGCCCAGTCTGGGTCTTTGAGTCCATGGCCGGTAACTGTCACGACAATCGAGTCAACCTTTGGCAATTCACCCTTTTGCTTGGCCTGCCAAAGGCCTGCCGCACCGGTAGCGCTGGATGGCTCTACGAAGACGCCTGCCTCTTGAGAGAGGAAGCGGTGCATCCAAAGAATGTCCTTGTCGCTCACCGCACCGAATGCGCCGTTGGTGTCAGCCTTGGCGGCCTGGGCTAGGTCCCAGGAAGCTGGGTTGCCAATGCGGATTGCGGTTGCGATAGTGTCTGGCTTCGCCACTGGCTTGCCGACCACAAATGGTGCTGAGCCCGCAGCTTGAATGCCGTAGAGCATTGGAAGTTTTTGAATTCGACCGGCATCGCGGTCTTCGCGGTAACCGAGGTGGTAGGCCGAGATGTTTCCAGCGTTGCCCAAGGGCATAGCGTGTAGATCTGGCGCGAAACCAAGCGCATCAAAAACCTCAAAAGCGGCAGTCTTCTGGCCCTGTAGGCGATCTGGATTCACCGAGTTCACCAGGAACACCGGGTAGCTTTCGCTTAGCTCGCGAGCCAGCCTCAAGCAGTCATCGAAGTTTCCGCGAACCTGAAGGATCTGGGCTTTGTGAGCTACTGCCTGGGAGAGCTTGCCCCAGGAAATTTTGCCAGCAGGAACTAGCACCACTGACTGCATGCCGCCGGCCACTGCGTAGGCGGCAGCCGATGCCGAGGTGTTGCCGGTGGAGGCGGCGATAACAGCCTTGGCACCCTTGCCCTTGGCCTTGGAAACCGCAGTAGTCATACCGCGGTCCTTGAAGGAGCCGGTTGGGTTCATGCCTTCAAACTTGAGGTGCACGGAGCCAACATCCAAGAGTCTTGCGAGCGCCGGTGCCTCAATCAAGGGAGTACCGCCCTCGCCCAGGGTGACGATTGGGTCATCCTGAGTAAATGGAAGTCGATCAAAGTATTCGCGGATAACGCCGCGCCACTGGTGAGCCATTAGATTCCCTCCACTCGGATGACCGAGTTAACTTTCTGAACCGCTGAGTTACCCCTGAGGTCACTAACCACCGACTCGAGTTCACCTTCGCCCGCAGCGTGGGTCATGATGGTCAGTAGTGCCCCGGAGTTCTGACCGGCAGCGTTTTGGTCTACGGTTTCAACGCTGACACCGTGCTGGGCAAATACCGTGGCAACCGAGGCCAAGACACCAGGCAGGTCGTTCACCTGCAAGGTGATCTGGAACCTGGTGGTCACTGCCTGCACCGGAAGAATATCCAGGTTGGCGTGGACCGAGTCCGCAAGGCCTGGCCCACCCGCTAGGTGACGCTTTGCCGCACCCACCAGGTCTCCCAGGACTGCCGAGGCGGTCTCTGGCCCGCCGGCACCAGCGCCGTAGAACATCAACCTTCCAGCACTCTCGGCCTCAATGAACACCGCGTTGTAAGCGCCGCGCACCGCAGCCAGTGGGTGATCGTCTGGGATCAACGTTGGGTGAACCCTGGCGACAATCCCCTCTGGTTGGCCATCGGCTGCCGGAACTCGTTCGCAAATTGCCAAAAGCTTCACGGCGTAACCGGCCTCACGGGCGGTCTCGATCTGTAGTGCAGTCACCTGAGAGATGCCCTCGCGATAAACGCTCTCGACAGGCATCTCGGTGTGGAATGCGAGTGAGGCAAGGATGGCCGCCTTGCTGGCTGCATCGAACCCTTCAACGTCGGCGGTTGGGTCTGCTTCGGCATAGCCGAGTTCTTGTGCCTCAGCCAAGGCATCCTCAAAGCTCGCACCGGTGGAAGCCATTCGGTCCAGGATGAAGTTGGTGGTGCCGTTGACAATACCCATCACCTTGTTGACCTTGTCGCCGGCAAGTGACTCTCGCAGCGGTCGGATGATTGGAATGGCTCCACCCACGGCAGCCTCGAAGTAAAGCTGTGCGCCAAGCTGCTCAGCTAGGTCAAACAATTCGGTTCCGTGGGCAGCAATCAGTGCCTTATTGGCAGTGATGACATCCGCGCCTGAATTCAAAGCCAGACTGATGTAACTCTTGGCAGGCTCGATGCCACCGATTAGCTCAATCACGATGTCGGCTGCCTTGATAAGCGCTTCCGCATCTAGCGTGAGCAGCTCTTTAGGCAAGTTTCCATTTCTGGCGGAATCAAGATTGCGCACCGCAATCCCAATCAGCTCAAGGTCAGCGCCGACTCGCTGAGCTAGCTCGTCGCGATTCTCCAGCAGTAACCGTGCCACCTGGGAACCAACCGACCCTGCTCCAAGCAGTGCGATTCGAATTGGGCGATAAGCGATTTCCATTGCTATGCCTTTCCATTACCAATGCCGGCATCGCGGCCAAGTAGGTCGTTTTCAGTCTCTCCACGAATCAAAAGCATGCTCTTGCCGGCCTTCACGGCAACCATCGCCGGACGAGTGAGGAAGTTGTAGTTGGAGGAAAGTGAGAAGCAGTAGGCCCCGGTGGCCGCAACAGCAAGGACATCGTTGACCGCAATGTCAGATGGCAGGTAGTCGTGCCGGACAACGATATCGCCAGACTCACAGTGCTTTCCAACAACTCGAGCCAGTGCAGGGGTCGCTGATGTCACTCTCGAGGCGATCATGGCGGAATACTCGGCTTCGTAAAGTGCGGGTCGGGCGTTATCGCTCATGCCACCGTCCACACTCACATACTTGCGTGTGGCACCCATTCCCTGCTCAGAGACGGTTACATCCTTTATGGTTCCGACCGAGTAGAGCGTGATACCGGCAGGTCCAGAGATGATTCGACCAGGCTCAAAGGCAAGCTTCGGGACTGCGATACCCAAGGCCTCACACTTGGCGGCAACCGCCTGCATGATCCTGGAAGCCATCTCTTCAATGCCAAGCGGCTTATCGGCCTCGGTGTAGGCAATTCCAAAACCACCACCCAGGTTTAGCTCCGGAACATCGCCGGATGCTAGCAGCTGGGCGTGGACATCCAGCAAGCGCTCGGCTGCCGCGACAAAGCCATCCACCACAAAAATCTGCGAACCGATGTGGGAGTGCAGCCCCAAAAAGCGCAGGTGGCTGTGGGAGCGGATTTTGGCAACCAGTTCTGGCACATCACTAAGTGCGACACCAAACTTCTGGTCTTCCCTCGCTGTCGCCAGGTGCTCGTGAGTGTGGGCGTGAACACCAGAATTCACTCGAAGTCGAACCGGCTGGGTTTTTCCCTGAGCCAATGCGACGGCGGCGATTCTTTCGATCTCAAGTTCTGAGTCAATAACAATCGCGCCGATATCCGATGCGATGGCGCGGCTGATTTCTACCAGCGACTTGTTGTTGCCGTGCAGCCCAAGGCGCTCACCCTTCGCTCCGGCAGCTAGAGCCACTGCCAATTCACCGCCGGTTGAGACGTCAACGGAAAGACCCGCATCCACAACCCAACGCACCACATCTGAGGTCAGCAGCGACTTTGATGCGTAGTAAAGCTTTGCCGTGGTTCCGATTTTGTTGGCAGCGTCGCTGAAAGCGCGCTTGATAAAAAGCAGTCGAGTTTCAAAATCTTCTTGATCCACAACGTATAGCGGTGAGCCATACTGACGCATCAAGGCAGAGACCGAAACATCTCCAATTGTGAGCTCGCCATAGCTGTTTCGCTTCGCCGTTCTTGGCCAAATTCTTGCGTCGATGGCATTCAAATCCGCCGGCGCGACTAGCCATTGTGGAGCCAGAGGATTCTTCACGACTACATCCTCTCCGGTGCGGAGACGCCCAAAAGCGACAGCCCATTCGCAAGCACAATGCTGGCCGCGTTGTTTAGCCAGAGTCTGGTTCGGTGCACTGTTTCAACATCGCCACCACCCATTGGAGTCACGCGGCAGTTGTCATACCAGCGGTGATAGCTACCGGCTACGACTTCGATGTATCTTGCGATTCGGTGCGGCTCGCGGAACAGAGCGGCCTGCTGGACCACCCTTGGGAATTCACTGAGGTTTGCCAAAAGCTCGGCTTCCGAGTCGTGACTCAGTAGCGACGGATCAAACTCCGAGTCGTCCACATTCAACGATGCGGCATTCTTTGCCACCTGCTTGGTCCTAGCGTGGGCGTATTGAACGTAGAACACCGGGTTGTCATTGGTCTTTTTAGTTAGCTGCTCAAGATCGACATCCAGCGAGGAGTTAATGGAGGAGCGAGCAAGTGCGTAGCGCGCCGCGTCAACGCCGACCACGTCAACGAGGTCTTCCATCGTTACAACGGTTCCGGCTCGCTTGGACATGCGAACTGGCTCACCGCCACGAACTAGGTTGACCATTTGGCCAATCAGGATTTCCATGTTCTCACCGGGCTTGTCGCCAAAAGCTGAGCACAGCGCCATCATTCGCGGGACATAACCGTGGTGGTCGGCACCGAGCATGTAGATGCAGCGATCGAATCCCCTGGAGCGCTTGTCTTGGTAGTAAGCGATGTCACCGGCGATGTAGGCGGCTTCCCCATCGCTTTTGATAATCACGCGGTCGCGATCATCACCAAATGTGGTCGAGCGGAGCCAGATAGCGCCATCTTCTTCGAAAATGTGACCCATTTCGCGCAACCGCTCGATGGATCGCTCCACAGCTTTTGACTCGTAGAGCGAGTTTTCGTGGAAGTAGACATCGAAGTCAACACCAAATTCGTGCAGTGACTCTCGGATCTGCTGAAACATGAGGTCAACACCGGCAGCCCTGAACTTTTCCTGCGCTTCAGCAGCCGGCAAAGCGAGGATGTCTTCAGCGGTCTCGGCCAAAACTCGAGCAGCAATTTCCTGGATGTATGCGCCGGCATAACCATCTTCCGGAGCTGGTTCATTCTTGGCAGCAGCAAGCAATGACCTTGCGAAGCGATCGATTTGAGCGCCGTGGTCGTTGAAGTAGTACTCGCGAGTTACCTCAGCGCCGACAAACTCAAAAACCCTGGCCAGGGAGTCTCCAACGGCAGCCCAGCGGGTTCCGCCGAGGTGTATAGGTCCGGTTGGATTGGCCGAAACAAACTCAAGATTTAGCTTTACTCCCTGATACTCAACACCACGTCCAAAGCTTGCTCCCGCCTGCACAATTTCGCGGGCTAGCTCTCCGGCTGCCGAGTCAGAAACAAATAGGTTGATAAATCCAGGGCCTGCGATCTCAACCTTTTCGATGCCAGCGCTGCCTTGAAGTTCTTTAGCCAACAGCTCCGCAAAGTCACGCGGCTTCAATCCCGCCTTGGCGCCAAGTTGCATCGCGACGTTGGTCGCCCAATCGCCGTGGTCGCGATTCTTAGGTCGCTCGACTACAACTTCGTCTGGCACCTCAAGCTGCATGGTACCTGCTGCTACCAGAGCGCGCAAAGCTGCAACAATGGCTTCCGATAGCTGGCTGGGAGTCACTTGGACCTGATTCCTTCGGGTATGGCAACCGACGAGTTTGTATTCGGCGGTGAACCTAAATCATACCCTTTTGAGTGCTTGGTGACTAAGAGAGCTTGAGCCAAACGCTGGAATTGGCTGGAAGCTTGGAACCCGAAATCTCGGTCGAGGAAAGCAAAACCTCACCTTGTGGCAAAGCTACTTCGAGGTCTGTGAAGTTGGTGAAGCAGGACCAACCGTTCTCGCGCTCAAGCCAAAGAGTGCCAGGATCCGAGCTTCGCCAAGTAAGAGATTCACCACTTAGAAGCTGCCTTCGCATCTTTAGCGCTGCTCGATATAGCTCGAGAGTTGAGCCAGGTTCGCGATCTTGAACCTCGACGGCAAAACCCGAATACCAGGCGGGTTGAGGAAGATGGGATCCGCCATCACCAAAGCCGAAGGAGGAGCCGGTTGCCTTCCAAGGCAGCGGCACGCGGCAGCCGTCACGCGATTTGAACTTACCCTCACCTCTGAACCACTGCGGGTCCTGCATCTGTTCGGAGGGGATGTCTGTGACGTCTGGCAGCCCGAGTTCCTCGCCCTGATAAAGATAGCTAGACCCTGGCAGTGCCAGCATCAGCAACGTGGCGGCCTTGGCGCGTGCCAAACCCTTCTCGAGATCCAAATCACCATCTAAACGGTGATTCACGTACCACTGGTTCTCCGCATCGAAGGTCACGCCTCCGGCATCGCTGGGGATCACCAATCTGGTGGCATGGCGAATCACGTCATGGTTAGACATCACCCAAGTAGTCGAAGATCCCGTTTCGTTGGCGAAATCTAGGTTGTCGTCGATCACTGACTTGAAGGCCTTGGCGTCCCAGGCCGATGTCAAAAGGTCAAAATTGAAAGCCTGCCCCAAGCCCTCAGTGGTGGCATAGGCCGGCCTGCGACGAGGATGAACCCAGGCCTCCGCTACCGCCACCCGAGGTGGGTCATATTGATTGAAGAGCTGACGCCATTCCTTGTAAATCTCGTGGACCTCATCGCGGTCGAAAAGCGAATCCGTGCCATCGTCTTTCATTACCTCAAGCGAGTAGGAAGAGCGGCTAGGTAAGGGGTCCAACTGCTTCACCAGTGCGTGTGCCACGTCAATCCTGAAGCCGTCCACCCCGCGATCAGACCAGAATTTCAAGGTCTTTAGAAACTCGTCGTGGACCTCGCGATTGCTCCAGTCAAAATCAGGCTGCTCCGTGGTGAACAGGTGCATGTACCACTGACCGTCCTCGGTTCTGGTCCAGCCTTCGGGGCCAAAGTGACTGGATAGCTCAGATGGTGGTAATTCTCCATTGGCCCCCCTGCCGTCGCGGAAGATGTAACGAGCGCGTGCTTTGGATCCGGGTGGGGACTTGAGTGCCTCCTGAAACCAAACGTGCTGGTCTGAGGAGTGGTTGGGGACGATGTCCACAAACACTCGAATTTGCTTGGCGTGAAGTTTCTCAACCAATTCGTCAAACTCTGCGAGTGTGCCAATTCTGGGATCGACATCACGGTAATCGGCAACGTCATAACCGCCATCGGCGAGCTCAGATGGGTAAAACGGTGAGAGCCAGACGGCATCAATGCTCAGGCTCGAAAGGTAATCAACCTTGCCTATGATTCCGCGCAGGTCACCAATGCCATCGCCGTTGGAGTCGGCGAAACTGCGAGGGTAGATCTGATATACGACCGCTTGTCGCCACCAGTCTTTGGGGCCACTAAGGAAGGTGTGTTCGGCCACTTTCTCTCCTGATCATGCGGTTAGCTGACCGCTTGTGTGAACCAACGCACTGCTAGGCTAAAGCAGTCCCCGCCCCTATAGCTCAGGGGATAGAGCACCGCCCTCCGGAGGCGGGAGCGCAGGTTCGAATCCTGCTAGGGGCGCTTTTGACTAACCCTTAACCGATCCAGCCAGCAATCCCCTGACGAAGTAGCGCTGTAGCGCGAAGAACACAATCAGCGGCACAATGATCGAAACGAACGCACCTGCCGTTAGTAGCTCCCAGCCAGATCCGCGAGTTCCAACCATTTCAGCCAGACGGATAGTCATTGGGGCAACTTCCTTAGCGCCACCTCCGAATGTCAAACCAACCAGAAGGTCGTTCCAGACCCAAAGGAACTGGAAGATTGCGAAGGATGCGATCGCAGGGACTGATAGTGGCAACACGATCTTTGAAAACAGAGTGAACCAACCCGCTCCATCAACACGAGCCGCCTCAATCAGTTCGCGAGGAATCTGACGAAGGAAGTTGTGTAGTAGGAAGATTGCCAACGGCAAACCAAAGATGGTGTGCGCAATCCAAATCGGGATGTAAGTACCCGTGATATCCAGGTCAGGGATGATTGTGACATCACCGATCACCAGACCCTTGGCGAACAGCTGCAGCAGCGGAACCAGAGCAAGCTGAAGCGGAATCACCTGAAGAGCAAAGATCGAGAAGAAGATGAAATCTCTTCCCTTGAACTCAAACCAAGCCAACGCGTAGGCGGCAAAGACCGCGAGCGTGATCGGGAAAATCACGGCCGGCAGAGTCACCGCTAGCGAGTTGAAGAAGAACTGATAAAGCGGCGGGTTAGTAGTAGAACCCTCGAACAACACCTGACGGTAGTTCTCGAAAGAAATGTTTGGCTCCACGAAGAACATCCACCAACCGGAATTGTTGATGTCCTGTTCCGGACGGATTGAGGAAACGAGCAGACCAAAGGTTGGGATAGTCCAAATGATCGCAATAATCCAGGCAGCAAAGGCTGCCCATGGAGATGAGAAGACGTTCTTAGCCTTGTTCTTAACGAGTGACTTATTGACTAGAGAGGCCATTATCTTTCCGTCCTCTCGAGGCGTAGTTGGCGAATGTTGTAAATGATGATTGGAATGATGGCAACAAACAAAATGATGGCTAGGGCTGAACCCTGTCCGAAGTTCATCTGTCTAAATGCCTGAGAGTACATCTCGTTAGCAATCACGTTGGTCTGGAAATTACCACCGGTCATCGTTCTAACGATGTCGAACACCTTCAAGGTTCCGATTGTGATGGTGGTCAGTACCACCACAATGGTGGCGCGAATCATTGGCACGGAAACTAGGTAGAACCTCCTCCAAGGAGATGCGCCGTCTAGCATTGCTGCCTCGACAACCTCGTCCGGAATGTTCTTCAGTGCGGCAGATAGCACAACCATCGCGAATCCAGTCTGGATCCAGATCATCACGACGATAAGAAGGAAGGTGTTTAGAGGCGCTTCCAAGAGCCAGTTGGGAGGGGTAAGACCGAGTCCTTTGAAAATGGCAGAGAGCAAACCGATGTCTGGCTTGTCCTCTCGAGGCTGGTAGTTGTATACGAATTTCCAGATAACGCCGGCACCCACGAATGAGATTGCCATCGGCATAAAGATAAGTGACTTAATGGCCGCCGGACGCTTCATGCGATCCGTCATGTAGGCGATAGCCAGGCCGATCAGGGTTGAAAGAATAGGTGCCGTAACGACCCAGATTGCGGTGTTGGCAAGCACGATGGTGATCTCAGGGATTGTGAATGCCCAAACGTAGTTGTCGAATCCAACAAACTCTTCGCCGCGCTTGTCCATGAAGGAAAGAATCAGCGTTCGGATCGCGGGATAGATCAAGCCGATCAGCAAAAGTAAAACTGATGGGACCAAGAACACCAGGTACTTGAGCCACTCTTGGGTCTTTACCGAAGTGCGAGATGCGAGAAGAAAAACTAGAAAGATGACCGCACCGAAGCTCAATAGAGCCAGCGCCAGCAGAGTGAAGTTCTCAGCAATGATGTCCGCGGGGGTTTTCCTCGCCGCGTGAAGTGCCAGAGTGAACATTACCGAATCCTAACAACCTTTAGTAAGAGCTGTGGGGCCTGCTTACGCAGGCCCCACAGCCTTGTTTAACTATTTGTAACTGTGTGGCTTATTAGTAAGGCCAGGTTGCGTAAATAGCGTCTAGAACAGCCTTGTCAGACTTGTTCTCTGCTACCCATGCAGTCATTTCCTTCCAGAATGAACCAGCTCCAACCTCGGCTGGCATCACGTCGG
>CAZKLA010000020.1:0-22864 GCA_964553455.1 uncultured Aquiluna sp.
TGGAGAAAGGTGGAGTTGAAGACTTACGTAAGATGAGTTGGTATTTGAATAAACTCATTGATGCGTATGACTAAAAGAAAGGGGGCTTAATGCCCCTTTTTAACGTTTACCTAGTCTTTCAAAGTAGTTCTTAGCCTTAATCATATAGTCATCAGTTTCCTTAGCTGAAGGACGCTTACCTTGCATAACAGCCTTAGCTTGCCTAGGGCCACCATTGTAGTCAGCAATAGCAGCCAATAAGTTCCCTTTATACTGATTCTTTAAGGTAAACTGCAGATACCTAGCAGCAGCATCAATATTTTCTACAGGGTCTAGTGGATTATGTCTAAACATACCATTCTGTAGGTTTTGAGTAGCAGGCATAATTTGCATAACACCTTGTGCCCCTACAGGACTTTTGGCTGTGCTATCTTGATTAAGGTTCTGCTGTACCACACCATCTTTAATGTAGCTATTTTCAGCATACTTAATTGCCCGTAAACTACCTGTAGGTAGACCATACTTCTTTTCAGTAGCCTCTGTTAAACTCATAATGCGTGGGTCATGCCACTTGAGTTTAGTACGCTCTTCTACGGGCATATTCATTAACTCTTCTACCCATTTCATATTAGTATCCCAATTGTTTAAAACTGTTGAGAATGTCAGTAGCATTGCTACTAGTAGCAGGGGCTTGACCACTTTGTTGTCCTTCTGTTGGTGCAGCAGCAGGGGCATCTTGTACTCTACCTGATACTCGTGATGTACCTAAACCAATGGTAAGTGGTTTAGCATTAAGACCAAAGAACCCATTGTAAGGCTGTCTTTCGTTAATAATAATACCAAATTCTCTAGCAATAGCTGTCTTAGTTGCTAAGTCAGTCTTATCTTCTACAATAAGGCGTGTGTTAACGAGGTTTTGCAGCATAGGTGTAAGGCGGCTTACAGCCTCTTTACTGGCGTTAAACAAAGCAATGTCACCACCTGTCTGTCCGGGTTGTCTATTAGCACGTACATCTTTGTAGTTCCAATTCAACACAGCAAGTTCACCTGCGTCATTAACGCCTAGTTGCGGCATTACACCAAACTCACGTTCAATATCCAACAGTACAGCTTTAATATTGTTTACAGTAGTTACAGAGCCTGTAGATGCAGCAGCTTTGACTGTGTTGAGGTCATCGGGAGACAACTTCTTCAAAGCATTGTTAATAGTGGTTACGTCCTTAGCTACAGTTACAGCACCACCTTGAGGTGTAATACCTGTAAACAATGCTTCCATGTTGCGTACCATGTTACTAGTAAGTGTAGGGTCATTACCTACTGCAGCAGGGCTTCTATTGATAATTTCTACAGCACTCTTTACGTTTGTAGCAACACCTTGGTGCACAGCACGTACTTCAGCAGCAGTAGCACTAGGAGGCAGATCTACAGCACCTGTTTCAGCAGCTTTCTGAATAGAAAATCCTACACGATTACGGCTAGTACCTAGCGAGTCAATAACAGCCCCACGAGCACTACCAGCAGCTTTAATGCCGGAATCTATAATGTTGAACAAGTCAGGGTTTGTAGACTTCAGCACGTCAGGGTTATTGAAGTAGGATTCAACAGCACTACGTGGCAAGTTAGCCATCATACCTGTAGTAGCTTGTACCAGACGAAGCTTCTTATCCAGTGTATCACCAGCAAACTTTTGTTCAACCAATGCTTGTGCCAACAACGAGTTCTTATCACCCCACAACAACTTTTCAGATTCGTAGCGTTGATTGAGAGCCGACAACATTTCATCTTGCTGTGACTTATTAAGACCTGCACGAGTAGCTTTCCTAATTGCAGCATTTTTAGCGTTAGCGTATGCACGGTCAACAGCAGCCATCATATTAGTAGTGTGGCTTTGTGTCATAGCTACCAATTCGTCAGCACTCAGATTCCCTTTACGTACAGCATCCAAGTAGCCATTAAGCATACCTTGTGCTACAGCAGTGTCGTAAGCACCTACTAGTTGCTCTGCAATTTGTCCTTCAAAGAAGTTAAATGCTTCATCTTGTAAAGCAGGGACAGTTGTAAATGTACCTGTCTCAAGGTTTTGACGTAGCGAATCGTTAAGTGCCTTTACACCAGCACGTTCTTTAGCTTGGTTCAACACTTGGTAATAACGTGGGTCACCACTAGCCCTCATAGAGTACAACTCTTCATAAGAAAAGTCAGGTTTATTTGCAACAATGAAGTCAATATCTTTCTTAATCATTGCATCAGAGTTCTCACTCTTTTGAGGACTAAACCTATCTTGTACATATTGGCTAGCAGCCCAACGGTCAGCACCGGGCAAACCTGTTGCAGCACTGACAACTTGACGAATCTTGTCAGACATACCGGGATAACGAGCCAGATATTTACGTGTAAGGTCAGACACACGAGCCTCATACTGCACGTTAGACATACCGCCTTCAAGTGCACTACGAAGCCTGTTGGCCTCACTCTTCATGCTATTAATAACAGCAAAGTCTTCATTACGTAGTGGGCCTACGTTTTCATCAAAGCTAATTACATCTTCTAATACAGGCAGAGTCTTACCTGCAACTTCAGCAGCTTTACCGCTAGTTAGAAACTCGTTAGCCAACGCCTCACTATCTACCTGCAGTTGACGCATATCCATAAAGGTTTTAGTCTCGTAGGCAGTACCTAGAGCACCAATGGCTGTGCCCAATGCTTCTGCCTTGCTTCTAGCTGCACCAGCCTCCATTTCTGCGGCACGTTGCAGGGATGCCGGACTAGCCATTGCAGGTTCAATATTTTGTGTAATGTTCTTTTGATACATTCTATATCCTTAGTTCTTGAATGGTTTTTCCAACATCATGCTAGGTGGGGGCAAGTCTTTACTCATATTTTGAATAAGTAGTTCTTGCAGTTGTGTAGAATATTCAGACCTATACATTTCTTTCAACAGGAAATTGTAATCATCCATGTTGTTTCTATGTGCTTCTAAAATACCCTTAACTACGTTCATACGGTATTCAAAACCCTTGGTATCATTGTTGTTTTGTGCCATTGCAGCAAACATCATTTGACGACCAATTTCTTTACCTAACGACTTCAACTCTTTCCTGCGGCTAATTTCATTACTCATCAGCTTGTCTAACTCATATTGTTTGCTAGGAGGTACACCTACCCCTAGTGCATACAACTCTAAGTCAGTTGCCATGTATTGATTCTTACCCGCTTTACTCTTAACAATGTTGTAGCTATTAGCAGCAATGTAGGCTTTATATGCGTTGTTAACGCTACTAAAACCAGTACCTAGTTCAGTAAGCATGTCCTTAGTGCTGTCTAGTGTAATATCCCGGTCATACAGAATACCCACTACGTTACCAGCCTTACCCATCCAGTTAAATGCAGCAGCACCACCAGCACCCGCTAAAGCCTCTACAAGAGTCTTTTCAGGGTCTAGCAACCCATCCAATATCTCTTTGTAGTAGTTAAATGTACCAAAGGTAGAGCCAATAGCAAGTTTAGCTTCACCTTCAGTCAAGTGGTAAATACCCCATGCAAAAATACCTTGCTGGATAGACAAACGCTCACTTTCAGGTAGACCCTCAGTTGCTTCATCAAGCCACTCGTCAGGCATTAGACCCCATCCAGCCAAGCCTAGGAATGCAGTGTGTCCTACGAACAACTGGATAGCTTCAGCACGGCTAAATGTACGTGTATTACCTTTCAACGATTGCATGATGTTTAGAGCAATCTTTACTTGATATTGTGTGAACTGCAGTGGAATAGATGCTGCGCCACGTTGCCAGCTAGTGCGGTTGGCTTGTGTCATGTTCTGTGTCAAGTCATCTTGACGTTTCAGAATAGCAGACAAAGCATCATCACTCCACCACGCTGCACCGGGGTTAGCAGCTTTATATTCTCTACGTGCAATATCAAAGCTTACCAAGCGGCTATATCCGTCACCAATGTTAAATGGGGCAGCAGATACTTTACCAAGCCTACGTGTAAACTTGTTAAACAAACCATACTTACCGCCTTCAGCACCCCACATAGAGTTAAACTGAATACCATCCAACAAACCAGTGCGGCGAATAGCACGTACAGATTCTACAAATTCATCGGTAGACATGCCTAAGCCCAAGCTAGTTAGCTTGTTAACCCTAGCCACTTGTCTCCAAATCTTTTCATTGTCACTCATAAGTGCAAGACCATACAGCGTACTTACCTTAGAAGCTGCAGCACCATATACGGGGCTAATAGCTACAGCGTTAAAGGCGTTCATACCCTGCATAAACAAGTGTTTAATGTTGAATGCACCCATGTAGCTGTGGAATGCAATAGTACGTACAAATTGAGGCCAGTTGCTATTCTCACGCATCACCACACCAAGATGGTGCATACCGGGCACTCTAGTACCTTCTAGCTTTTCCGACATTACTCGTGCAGCACCAAGGTAAAACTGCTCTTCTGCATTCAAGATGTTAAGCTGGCTTTCCATATACTTAGCTGTGTTGTATGCCACAACCATGTTGTGATTGTCACCAGCGTAGAATGTCTTGTTATTAATAACATCCAGCATAGCTTCTTCAGGGCGCATTTGCTGCATGTATGGTGGCAGGTCATCGTAAAATGTATTCCACCATTTAGCTACCTGTGCCTCACGCCACTCTAATGTAGTAGCAATGTACGCTGTGTTACTAATCTCAGATGCAATAGAATCCAATGGGTTAAGTGTGTTGGCATCACCATACACGTTCTGAATACGGTCACCACGACTACCACCCAAAATACCACCAAGGCTAATGTCGTTACTAATAAAGTCGTCTTCAGTGCGGTTAAACAGCACCATAGCTTTAGGGTCAGCACCAAACATACCGCTGCTCATTTGGTCTGCAAACTCTTTAGGATTCCAGCCAAACACAGCCATACGGCTAGCAGTTTGAGCGTTAAGCTCACCTGCTTTATACAGCTTAACCATATCATTAAACGCTTTAATGTACTCGTCAGCATCAGCTTTAGATGCAGCAGTACGGTGTGTCAAACGCTCAGTTTTAGCAGCCCCATCTACGTCAAACACTGTTTCAATCTTCACCCAATATTGGTCTTCATACTGACGACTAAACTCACCTGTACGGTAAGGAATAGCCTCAGTAATTTGTGTAGGTGTTACATCATCAGGTTTAACAGCAACACGGCTGTAATATTTGTTGTTAACCTTAATAGGTCTAGCCAGTTCGTAGGTTACTAGTTCTTTGCTAGATTCACCTATGCGAGTAAGCTTATTATCGCTAAGGTTATAAATCAAGCTATTCTCAGGGAATGTAGCTGCCTTACCAAACAAGCGGCCTTCAATACCTTCAGGCAGTTTTGTAGGGTTAAGTTGCAGGTCAAAGAATCCTTTGCGAGTAAGCACTTTGCTAACTGCATCGTTCTTAACCTGATACATAACATCACGCAATGCACGTACCTTAAAGTAAGCTTTACGTGTGTCTTGCGACAAACCCATACCTGCTAGTTCATTCTCAGCAAATACACGGCCTTCTTGGTCACCACGCACAAGTGCTGCGTTCAGGTCTGTCATCTCTTTCTTGTTAAGCTTCTCTACGTCCTTACGGATAAATTCTGTCAGGTTACGTTGATATGCAGAGTTAGCGTGTACACCCACTAGGCGTGTGTTAACAGCCTCAGAAGAAGCTTCTAGTGTAAAGTCACCGAATGCAAACCTTACTGCGCTATTAATATCTTCTGTAGAATATTTACCAGCGTCACCAAAAGTCAGGAACTTTTTAATATCTGTCTCTACAATGAAGCCACGAGACACACCTGTAGTGGCAGCTTTAATGGCTTCCAACTCTTCTTCAATTTGAGAAATACGTGCAATCTTAGCTTTGGTAGGTACTTTAATGCCTTTACTGGCAGATACAGCCATACCTTCTAACACATCAGGTGCAATCTTTTGTTTCTTAACCAGCTTGATGTGGTCTTCCATAAACTTCTGAACACTGCTTTCAGGAGCAATTGTTACGTCAATACCGAACTTTCTAAACAAGTTCTGCAACTCAGTAGCAATGGTACGCAAACCATTGGCAATGCCTGCAAAGGCTTCGCCAAGGATGGTTGTAGGTACTTCAGAGGTTAGTGCCCACTTACTAAAGTTTTCAGCAAAGAACTCATGGTAGCTAGACAGCCACTGGTGAATGTCTTTCTCTGCAGTTTTGTAAGCTTCTTTGTTGCCACCCATGTACTTAGCTACCCAATCACCAATGCCCTTTTCGTGCACAGCAATGTCAGCATAGCTAATTGAACGGTACTCCATCAGTGCTTCAAACGGCAGTGTTTCGCTAATGTTTACGCCACTACCTTTGAGAACAAAGTTAATGCCTTTAGCATCCAGCCAATCACGGAACAGTGTGTTTAGTGTGCCTTGATATTTGCTTTGGAAAGCATATTCAAACGCATGTCCATACTCGTGAGCAAACGTATCCATATATGCTTGAATACGAGTAGCCTTACCTGTACGGAAAAACTCTACATTCTTACCCATAAGAATAATAGAGCCATAGGCAGTAGGGATGTGTAGGGCAGTTGTGTTTGGCCCCATAGCTGTCCACAACTTATAAATAGATTTATATTTAGCGTTACTTACAATGTCGCTAACCTGCAGCACAGCTACAGGATGGTTTTCCATTCCTAGTGCTTTACCTAGGTTACGGATAAATGTAGTTACATACCCTGCAGGTACGTTCTTGCTGTAAGTAATGTTCCCGTCTTTAGTAAAGTTACCTTCATCTAAAAACACTGCCTTAGCCACATCATCGTCAATGGGAGTGCGTAGCACATCTTCCATTTCCTTACTAGTAGCAGCACGAGTAATAGATTTAGGGACAGAACGCATACGCAAACTACCATCTACTTCAGGCAGTTTGTTTAGTTCTGCACGTACCTTAGCGGCATGTGCTGCAATCTGTTGGTCATTCCAACCAGTAGCACCTTTCAACCACTCTGTAATAACAGGGTCACTCTTACTCTTGGTACTTTTACTACCAACTTGGTAGGCAGCTTTATCAATGTCATCATCAAAAGCTACTTCACTGTTTTTAAAGCGAGGCTTAGATGTTTTAAGGGCAGCAGGAGCAACAGCAATAGCTGCGGCTGTAGGTACATCAGTTGTAGCAGCTTTGCCTTTTCTAGTGCGTTTAGTGACATTAGCAGCCTCTTCAGCTACTTCAGCCAATAGTGCATCACGCTCTAGTTCCAAAGCTTTTACATAGTCTTGGTTCACCACAAAACCACTGTTGGTAGTGTCCTCAACAACACGACCTTTACCACCAAGCTGTGTTTTGTTAAACAACTCAGCATCAGCACGACTTAGGAATGCTGTGCTTTCTTTTGGTTTATAAGTAATTACACCGTTAATAGACAGGCCATCGTCTGCTACACGGAATGCAGCATTACTAATAAGAGGGTTGTTAGCTGTAGAATATACACGTTGTAGGTTCTGCAACTCTTCAGCCACGTTAACTGTAGACACAGTTTTAGGCAGCAGAATAGACTTGAGGTTGTCTACCAACCCTTCTACTTCAGTACGCACAATCTTTGTCATGTGCGATGCAGGGCTAGTAATGGCATCAGGCAGCACACGTGCTACCGATACAGAAGCCAGTTTAGACAAGTCCAGTACGCCTTGTACACCTGTAGCTTCACTAGCTGCTAGGAAACCAGCTTTAGCACGTTCAATGTTGGCTTGTGTTTCTAATTGTTTAGTAAGCTGTGCAGCATCACTTGCTTCTAGCACACCCTTACCACCTGCTTCAGCAACCACACGTGCTTGCTTACTAATAGCAGTAGCCTTAGCCATGCGTGTACCAACACGTGACCATGCAGTGACAGCAGCCAAAGGCAATGTGGCTACACCTACACGGTCAGCCCAATCACTAAATCCCAACACTTCAGCAGCATCTTCACCAGCTACCATGCTAATAAAACCACTCAAATACAGCTTGTTAGTAAACACTGTATCTGACAGTTTGTTGTTAAGGTTAGTCAGCCACTCCAAACGTTGCTCTTGTGGCAAGCTACGCAACTTTAGTTGCAGCATGTTGACCAACTCGTTACGAGTAGTCATCAAACTTACATCACGTTTACTAATACCAAACTCACTGTTACTAGTAAGGATTTGCTGCATACGCATACCCTGTAGTGGGCCTACAGGTGAAATCTCATGCAAAATACCTTTAGTGTAATCCCAACCAGTTAGCTTAATAGCATCTTCTAGTTCTTTTTCCAACTCCGCAGCAGAAGCAGATTTAATAGCTAACTCATCTACTTTAGCAGCTACTTTCTCAGGAGTGTTGTTAACCATCACATAGGCTTCAGAAGCAGCAATAACTTCCATAGCCTTACGTGCAAGGTCTTGACCCTTCATGTACACTTCTTGACCACTCTTACTGCGACCCTCAAGTGCTTTACGAGTACGGTCATCAATTTGTTGTGTGACAGCACTAAATGTTTCTACGTCACCTGCTTTAGCTGCTTTTTCAGCAATAGCATAGTCAGCAGCCTGCTCTTCAGGTGCAATCTTACGCCAAGCAGTGTCTACTGTTTCATTAAAGTCAATAGATTCATCTGCAACAACTTCACCTGTTGCTAAACCAACAAGTTCTTTTAAAATAGGATATTTCCCCGTAGGCAACGGGGTAGTGTCTTCATAGTCTTCAGTTGTGTAGATGTAATTATCCATTATGTTCCTTAGCGAACTGTTGTTACGGTAGCGTCACGCACTGGCGCAGGAGATTGGCGTGTAGGTGTTGGACTATACACATTTCCAAAAATAGTGCTAGACAATTGACCGACTTGACCATACACAGCAGCCCTACTTTGTGCTCGTGCAGCTTGTCCCATAAACTGTGAGCTAGCAATTTGTGCATTACTAATAGCGGTGTTTTGTGTAGCAATATCTGACATGTAACTTAAATTACCTGCCATTTGACTACCTACACTAGCTGTACCACCAGCTAAACCACTACCACCCATACCACCTGTTTGTGCAGCTACGTTAGTCATGGAAGCTTGTGCCATACGTGCTTCACGAATTTGTTGGCGAACACTACGCACGTTTTGTACTTCTGCTCTACGTTGTTCAGCAGCGAATACTTTACGTTGTTCTGCGGCAGCAGCTTCTTGTGCTCTGCCTGCTTTACGTTGTTCACTAATTGATTTAGCACTAGTTACTGCAGTAACTGCTAAAAGGGTTGCTGTGATTGGGTCTACTCCCATGATTTACTCCGTATCTTTAACCATTAAAAAACAACCTTCTGTATGCTCTGCTTCTTCAAACCCAAACATTTGTTCAAAGTGATAGAGCTTTTCATCGTTGTCAGGAATAATTACAAACACACAAGGAACACCTTTACTACCTAAGTCTTTTAGTAGTTTAGACCAAATACGTTTATATTCTTTATAAGCTTGCGTTGACCAGTGATATAGTTGTAAGTGTATAAAAGGAATACCATCTACCCACTGTATACGCAATCTACCATTGTCGTTATTAATAACTTCTTCGTAGCTAACATCAAACATTGGTGTTTCCGATAAATGAACCTGTCCAACCGACAATCTTCATGTCTTTACCAGTCTCTGCTTGGTATTTAAATTGTACAGCCTTACCACGACCCCTGAGCTTATTTTTACTAATAACAAGTGGGTAACCGTCATCAAACGGGCCAGCACCAGCCACAAAGAATGGGCGTAGCTGTCTATACACTTGTACTTCTGTTGACCATTTACCAGCACCTGCATTGTCAGTAAAGTCCCAACGTGTTTGCAATAGACAACCACTTTGATTAAGTGGATTAGCATTGCTGTCAAATGCTGTTTCTGTACGTTTTAAGAACACTGTCAAATATTGTGCAGTCTTAGCACGTGCAGGGCCAACACCACCCATGTTGTAACCTGTTACAAAGTAAGCTTGTTGTTCAGCACCAGCAGTGTTAAAAGTGTACCAGTCTTTAAACTTAGTAGCACTATCCCGTGTGTTGTTAAAATCAGCAAATGTTACTGAATAATTGTTATTATTTACAGGATGTAGTGTAAGTATTTTAAATACTTTACGTGTACCACTCACTGTGTTTACGGTAGCTACCACATCATTACTACCTACAGTAACATTATCTACACCTGCAAGAACGTTATATGTTTCACCTACTGTGTTTGTTTCTTTAGTTACTTCAATAGAAATAGGAATAACACCTACAGAAGTATTTAAACTAAACCAATACCAAGCTTGAAGTTGTATATCAAATGCAAGAATAGTGTCTTTGTTGTATCGACCACCACTAGTGCTTGAGCTAAGTGTGTTTGAATACACCCAATAAATAATTTTATCTGTAGCATTATACGAACCCTCAACATATAGTTTACCAAGCACAGGAATGTCTTGATAGAATGTTTTGATGTTTTGGTCACTGATGTTACGTGCCGTGTACTCAATTGAGTTAGCAGGTGTAATGGCGTAAATACCGCTATTACTCCAATAAATAATTGCATCCTCAATGTCTACAATAGACTTAGCTGCATTACAACCTACGTTAGTAATACGGTCAACAGAGTAGTTGGCAGCAGTAAATCCGCTATCAATACCTGAAATAAACCACACACCGTTAGTAGCAAACACCATAATACCGCGACCTAGTGGCTGCAAGCTTACAATTTCACCAGCTTCAGGAATCTCAATAGTACCACCATCACTATCAAACAAGTCACTAATAACTTCTGATGTGGGGTCATTAGTTTGGTAGCAATTACCTACTTTACTAACATCATCTAGCACTTGACTAAAAAACACTGTGCCTAGCAATTCAGAGCTAGGCAAACCAGCATACCATGCACGGCCTGCAAAGAATGCACAGGCTTTAGGACGGAATGCAGTAGGTGTAAATGGGTCAATAACAAAACTGCCTTTAGGGGCAGGTGAGTTACCAAAGTCTTGTTTGTTTAGTACGTTAGCAGAAAAGTCATCGTTAGAGTCTTTACCATAAATCCAACTCTTAGTGTTGGCAGGGTAACGACCACCGTTAGCGTTTTGGTAAGCTGTAATTTGTGCAGACTTCCAGCCTTGATTATTTAGGTTGTAAATAACATCGTTAATGTTAACCCCTAAACTTTCCCATTCACCTTGTGTATATTCAGCAGTAATAGGTACTACTGTACCGTTGCTTTGAATAAGTGGCTTACCTTTAAAATCACGGATACGCATATTAACCGTAGCTACACTAATATTATCTGTAGTAGGGTTATATGTAATAATAATTGGTACTGTGTTTTGACTAGTTACAATGAGTCTACCGTATGTAGGCGCATAACTACACACACCAGTACCTGCAATCTCAATGTTGTTAGGTGCACGGTAGTCTTCTAGGTTTACAGTAAAGCTTTTCTTAGTAGCACTTACAGTGCCTGCTGCTGCATTGTAGAAGTGCAGTGTTGGGCCTAGTTGAACAACAAAAAAGTCTAGGTTGCCGTTACCAGCAACCGTAGACCAAACTCCTGAAGAAAATGCCCATAAGTCTTTTTGGTCAGCAGTAATTGAGGCAGCGTATAGTTGGTATAGGGCTTCATAATCAATGCCATTTCTACGCTCAATTGACCCATCTAACTTGGGTATTACGTTGACACCTTCTTTGTAACTATTTTCAGGAGTAATAAAATAGCCACCCTCAGTGTTCAGTCCACCGACAAAGGTAAATGCGTCTGATACTGAGGCTTGTGCAGTCATTAGTAACTACCTTTCCACTTATGCTTATTTACATCTTTCTTTTCATCGTCTTTAATGCCAAGTTCTTTCTTAGCTTTATCACCAGCCTTAGCTAGCTTTTCAAGACGAGCTTTACGCTGCATAGCGTTCTCTGTGCGCTTAGGCTTCAACTGGAATCCCCTTTTGACGAGCAATTGCAAGAATGCGTTCCTTGCGTGTAAAGAACCCTTTCAGGGCATCAGGTACAGGGCCAGAGAGCTTGTAGCGACAGCTATATAGTCCTGCAGGGGCACGTTCAATGACGAGGCAGTTAACCACACCTTGCTCTTCACGTTCTGCTTTACGTTCTGCTGCAGCTTGTTTCTTCTCTGCGTGTTTAGCACGTACTTTTTCATATGCACTTGTTACGTCTGTAGTCATATTACTTTCTTCCATAGTTGACTTTACGGTTGTACTTAGCTTCACCATTTTCGTTACGCCATGCTTCATTACGCATAGCCATACGACCACGTGTTGCCTTACGTTCCTCACGTGCATTAGCTTGTTGCTTCAAGTTAACAAATGCTTGGCTCTTAGCTTCAGCTAGCAGTGTGGGGAAAAACTTTTCAGGAATTGCCGGAATAAATGTGTCTACATGCTGCCATGCTGCTTGTACAGTTCCATACACAGCACTCTTGCTTGCTTGCAACGTAGTTTCTACGCTACTGTCATATCCATCAAACACAATTGTTGTGTCGTTATAGCTAGTCCAATATACAGGGTCTTGATTGATGACGTAGCCGTTGTTATTAATAACACCTGCTTGTGGTTTACGACCCATAATCATGTCCGTAAACGCTTCAGGCTCCATGTAAGTAACATCTTTTTTGTTGTACTTAATCCATTTAATTTTATTCCATGTACTAGGAATAGTCATGTGCGTAGGAGTAGCTGTATTACCTACACCGTTCAACGTACCTAGTTGAAATAGGAAAGGCCAGTCACGCTGGCTAATAAGTTCAAAATAAGATTCTTTAATAATTTCTGCTACTTGTACAGCTTCTACAGTTTCATCAATAGAACCTACGGGGTCAGAGTCAAGTGCAGAAAGGATGTTCTGCGTCATGTCTAAAAGCGATAGTTTAGCCATGTTCTATCCTTATGTGGGGTCAACTAACAGTGCGCTAAAGCCTGCTTCTTTAATAATGATGTTTGTGTTAGACGATGTACCGTCACCACCAACAAACATAGACATAATAGCACCTGCGGTTACTGTTGCATACCCTGTTGCATGTACGTGTAGTGTATCTACACCGTTAGATGTTTTTTTAGCATACACCTTACGTGTGCCGGGTGTCCCGTTAACTGCGTAAAAGAAATTATATGCAGCACCACTGGCAATGGGTGCTGTTTCAAACACTGCCCAAAAGTTAAGCTGGTAGATACCAGCAGCAGGAAGTGTAATTGTACCGTTAGCAGGAGTAAGGGTTACGTTTTGAAAACCGTTTGCTTGCCATGCACCAGTGGGGTTAAGAATAGCTGTGCCACTAGATACAGGAAGAGTTTGTGCTGTGGAGTTGTTACTGATAAAAATTTCACCGTAGGAATGTCCTGCAATGAATTTCCAGTCGCCGCTACCACCACCATCTGCTACATACACTTGACCACTAGAAGCAGTAGTAATGCCTTTAGGCTCGTGGATGTTAGGGTCAGTAATAGCAGAATGTTGAATGTCAGCCACTTATATTCTCCAAATAAAAGTGGGGTTGCCGACCCTCTAGGCTATGGGCCTAGCGTCAGACACAACCCCGAATCACGTTACTTAGATGTAACGGACGAACACATCTGCAGTGCCAGCAGTGAACGTACCAGTGATGGTAACGTCAATGGTGTCAGCAGCAGCATACACTTTAGGCAAGCCAGCGTTAGTAGAGGCATCGCCTACAGCGTAAGCACCACCAGCCACAATAGCTGCACCTGCAGTGAGGTTAGCAGTAGCACCTTGAGCTTCGGAAACAAAACCATCAGGGTCAGTACCGTCACCAACAGTGATACGTGTGCCACCAGTCCAAGCAGTACCAACTTTAACCACCACGCCAAGCACAATAGAGCCAGCAGGCAATGCTACGTTAGCACCAGAAGATTGATGAGTAATGGCAAGACGGGCTTCTTTAACAGTACCGTCATGGTCAAGCACACCAGCAACGTTGCGCTCAGGGAAGTTAGGGCCAAAGCCCACAACCAAACCGTCAGCGTTAGTCCATGTAGATTTACGAGTCATTTCAAGTTCCTTTCAAATTAGATGGTAGACTTAGAGATGACGCTAACCAAGCACTCAGGACGATAGAGCTTCAGGCCAAAACGGGCGTTCATCACATATTCGTCACGGCGCAGGTCTTTGTTACGCTCGTATTCTACACGAGGCATCTGACGGTAAGCACCCACGAAAGGAGTCAAATCACCACCAACAGACATGAAGATGTTAGTCACAGGAGCAGCAGGAACGTTAGTACCGCCAATAGCTGTGTCGGTAGGTGTAGCCAAGAAGTTGGACACATACACGTCAAAGCCAAAGATGCTGCGGATAAAACGCATACCAGTCACATCGTTCACGAAGCCACCGTTAACAATACCACCGAAAGTGGGGTTGTTAGTGAAAGCTTGTGCGCCAACGAGGTTGTTAAACACATACTCTTGCGAGGGGTCAATAATAGCAACACGAGTGCCACCTGCTTGAGCTTTGTCCAAAGCATATTTAGCTTTAGCAAAGTCGTCAAGAGAGAGGACAGTGTTAGAACCACCAGAAGCTACGAAGCGGTGAGCAGCACCGTTAATTTCGTTAGCGTTGTTGGCAGTTTGAGTGTTAGCCAACGAGAACACAGAGCTTTCGAGGTTTTCATCGAGAGCACGGCGCATCTTGGTTGGGAACATACCAATGAGTTGTTGAGCGTAGTAGCTGTCCTGCTTTGCCTTATCAGTGATGTAAGTAGCAGCTTCAACGTAACGGTCAATAGTGAATGTGAATTCACCAGTGTCCATTTCGTCATAAGTGACGGGAGTGTTTTCACTCACTTCACGCATTGGCAATTCACCAACGGAAGGAATGGTAAACTGGTTACCGTCAGGGAAGCCATTGAGCATACGCACATACTTTGTGCCCATCAACTGTTCTTCAAGAATATCTTTCAGTTCCGAAGACCAGAGTTCCGTACGAACCATATGTTCGTTTAGTTTTGCATAATCCATACCAGCCATTTAATTCTCCTTAGTTCCCAAAATATAGGGACGGGTTTTTAGAAACAGTTTGTTGTAGCTTATATTGAAATTCTTGCGACCAGTAACGTTGAGGGTCTTCTTTGCGAACCTTTGTAGTCCACTCTTTAGTCCACTCTGTGTTTACTCGGTTGCCCGAATGACTAGCTACAGAAGTTGTATTCATTGAACCTGCATCAAAGTTATTGGCATTCACTTGTGGTGAACCTACAAACAAAGCTACAAATTCATTTGGGTCAGTTGCTGCAAGTTCCATCAGTACCTGTGCTTTTTGCTGCGAACTAGCTCGTTGCTTAAACACTTCTGCTGCTTTTTCACCAAACTTTTCTTTCATCATTTGGTCAGCTTTTAGCAAATTACTAGTACGAGTTTCTTGCTGCTTACGGCCCTCTAACGTCTTCTCTACAAGCTGTTGCACAACGTCCGGGGTAATTCCGGGGGCAGGAGGATTGTCGTCCTCTTGTGTGCTTCCTTGTTTCGACATACGTTCTAACACCTCGTCAATGGTTTTAGCCTGTGTTACTTGCTCACGCAGTTTACGGTTTTCCTCTTTTAGAGTTTCAATAAACTGGTCAGCATTGGCATAAGCCTTAGCCAAATCCTCTGGTGTTTTATATTTTTGTGTCTCTCCCACGAGGGATTGAAACAAAGACGCATCAGTTGTCGCTGCTGCGGGTGTGGCCTTCTGGTTGTCGCCTTCAGTGCCAAAAATGGTAGCATCGGTCATGCTTTATACTCCTAAGTTGGATGGGTTAGAGTCCTGTTTTTAAAATTTGTTAGGGTTTAGCTGTTTCAGGCAGCATAGACACTATCAAATCAATCATTCTCTCTTGCCCTAGGTTGTACGCAAGTTTTGCGTAGTGGTTGGGACAGTCAAAGTCATCTTTCTTAATTGAAGAGATTTCAGACTTTAATACTAGTAATGTTTTGTAAAGAGCTTCTAAGGAATAGCCGCTGCTATTCCACATTTCTATAAACTTTTCATTACTAATATCTTTAGGTTTATTATTAAGTAATAGTTTATTCATATATATCCTTATAATATACTTATTATTAATAATATACTTATATATAATATATTATATAATAATACTAATGTATACTATATTAACATATATATTACATATTGTCAACAGGTGGCTCACCCTCCGGGTTCACAGCAGCCTCGGTCTGAATGTCCTCGGCAACTTGATTCATCAATCGCTGTGTTTCAGCTTGTTCAAAAATCATAGCATTGTCTTGGACAATCTTATAGTTAGACCAACCCATATTCTCTTCAATGGCCTTGGCAATAGCTTTACCAGAGATATGTGCAGCCACAGTAGGCATAGCTGCCACAGCATTAATTGTCTGTGCCAACTCTTGAATAAACCTCGCCTGTTCAGCAAAGTGACGTGCACCAATAGGATATAGCTTACCAGCAGCCATTAAATCGTTCTTGGTGACTTCAACGAAGGCTTCTGTACCAAAGTCCTCATCCACTGTTCGAATGCGCTCTACGCCCTCAAAATTGCGAATAGATTCAGCCAGCATACCGTTCAATAGGGGTTCAAGGATGTTGCGCTCAAACCAGCTTACTTTAGACTGGAAAATACGACCTGCAGCGTTCTCAAGGCTTTGTACCTCGTACTTGGTCTTTTCACCGGGTGTACGGATTCCCATAGCCTGTTTAGGAGCACCAGCAAGCTCTTCCATGCGGTTCATCAATTCGTTAATTTGCATGTCAGCGTTCAATGCTGTAGCATCAGGACGTAGGAACTCCAAGTCACCCTCGTCACCAACAAACACTGTAGCACCGGGTTCATACTCAAACTCTTCAACCGTAGTACCCTTAACCTTCATTACAGGGTAGGCAATAAGATCAAACACGTCAGCCTTCAAGTTTTCCAAATGGTCGATGCGGTATTGCATACCTACCAGTTGGTCAAGTGGCCCTTGTGCCCACAGGTTGTCAGGACGCAAACGCCAGCCACAATGGAACATAGGTTTGTTACCAGTCCACAACGGATTAGGCTGTTTACGCAAAATCCACTTTCTGTCGATAACTGTAATCAATTGGTTGCGAAGTAGCTGCTTACTGTCTACATCGTAAATATCACCCCAAAACTCAAGCAACTCAACCATGTCACCTTCAAGGTATTCGTCAGCACTACCAAACCCGTCAATAGCTAGGTTAATTTCCTTTTTAAATTCAGGGTCATCCCGATAGTTTTGACGGAACGACATAGCTTTATCCAACACACCCTTATTGTAGTTAAGTGCTGGTTTTGTTTCAACATCGGTCATCAAGTCGCCAATTGACTTTAACATGCGTCTAACTACGGGAGTTTTTTCAAATGTTTCTGCCAGAGGGTTAAACACCAAGTCATTAGGATTGATGCGGTATGCTTTAGGCCCCACATAACGGCTAACAACGTTACCTTCCGAATCAGAAATAACGTCACGCACATAGTCATAAGTAGCCACAACATTACCAAAGTCAATGTAGTCATATACAAGTTGAGATACTAAAAGTTGAAAGTTAGAAGCTTTTAGCTTCTGTTTCATGTAGTTAACGATAGCATAACGCTTTTTAGCGAGTTCTTGGTCTTTGTCTGTGCTTTCCCAAAAAAACCAGTTTTCAGATGGGAACAAAGCCGCCATGTAGTTAGCATGGAGGTTATCACGAATCTGTGTAAGTTTAGGAGTTACTGTAGAGTTTTTCCAAGGCAAACTAGCATTACTAGTAGTGCGTGTATCTGTAGCAAACAAATAGGCACGTAGCTCTTGTGTAGAGTCACGCCAAGGTGCACGTGCTTGATTCCAACGTACCCACATGTCAGCAATCTTGACTGCTAGGGTGTCGTCATCATATCCTGTTGTTTGAATGTTCTCGTTCATGTTTGTCCTTTATCGGAAAGCTACGCCACCAAAACGGCTATTAAATGGAATTACGTTAGACTTCTTAGCCCATGCTCTATTACCAATAGGGGGCTTACATATTTCAATACATGCAGCCAGAGCATCTTTTACGTCATCGTGTTCAGGGTTGTTCATTACAAGTTCTTCTTCAAGAGTTTGGCAGTTGCCACCCTTGTAATGCCAAATCTGATTGTTGTTGTAACGAGGCTCTAACGTTGCTGCAATGCGCTCTGTTTTAGACATAGTGCGGGGAGGATAGTATTCATCAATAGTGAACACAATGTTCTGCCCACGCATATATTCTTTAAACTGTTGCACAATAAGTTTTTGCGCTGCAACAACTTCACACCGCATCTTCTTAAACCGCCACTTACGAAACACAGCTTCTGCCTTTTCGTACATGACGCTAATTTTGTTGGTTTTGAATCTATCAATGTCTAAGATGTAATAATTACTATCTTCATCCACACCAACTACCATGATAACCGTGTAGTCTGAGTGATTAGAGACTGAATAGGCAAAATCCATAGCTGCAAATACATGTAGTAGCCTATTGCCGTAATACCAAGCACCGCTAACGTTTTCAACTTTTTCCCTTTCGTAATAACTAAAACGACTCTTATCAATAAGTTGAGTCTCTACAGCATTAGGGTTGTTGTAATATTGTGCGTAAAACTGAGTTACGTCCAAATACTTGGCTTTCTTACGAGCAAGTTCTTTTTGGTCAAAGCCAAACACCTTACCGTCTGTACGGCGTTGTTTAGGCCACAAAAACTCACCGTTAGTCTCCACTACCTTCTCAAATACCTCATACACTTCACGTTCTACTTCTTCGTCAGTGTCTTCATCCCAATAGATTTCTGTCATTTCCATCATATCTTTGTACAAGTCACCGGGATGGTAGCGAGTACCTACAGCCCATTCCTTAGCACCTGTAGATTCAATGGATGACAACTGAGAGTAGAACGCACGTACTTGGTCACGACCAAGCTGTGTGTAGGCGTTGTCAGGAACTACCACGTCATCCAGCACGGCTACGTTACAATGCAAGCCTGTGACGTTAGCTGTAATACCTGCAGCCTTAATTGTGGCATCACGAACACCCTCTGCTTTACGTTTAGGATGGTCTACAGATATTTCGTCTACTGCCCAACGTTCACGTTTACCTTCCAACTCGTTAACCATTTCAGGCCAGTAAAAGCGGTAAATGTCAGACAACAAAATGTCTTTAACAGCTTTTAGCTGCTTTTCAGCCAAGTTAGCTGTAGCAGACACATACAAGATGGTAGTTTCAGGATGCTTAGTAATCCACCATGCAACCCGATAGGCAATCATAGCCGACTTCTGATGGTCACGAGGCAATAGCACAAGTTGGTTATCCTTGGCATCCTCACGTCCCCACCATGAGCATAGTTCCTCGTGCACTGCACCTAACATACGGTGTGGTGCAACAAGACGAATAAATGTGAGCAGGTCAGCTTCCGCTGCCTGCTTTACAAGTTCTTTTTCAGTCATTACCACTTTACTTTGTCTGCCCAGTATGCAGCAGACATTTTACCTTTAGCAATGTTTTTACCATGACGTGCTTTAAAACTAGCGCGTTTGTTTTTCATGCGCTCAGACTCACCCTCTTTAGGCTTACCTGCTGTTTTAGCACCTTGTTCACCAAAGCGAATAGTTTTAACCTTTTCGCCTTCTTTAGCTACAACTACGTGTGACTTGGTAGGGTGGCTAGGTGTACGCTTAGGTTTGTTGTAACCACTAACACCTGCACGTTCTAGTCGAGAGTCTTTTTTAGTAGCCATTACTTAGCCTTTTTCATACATTTGCCTGCTTTTTTACATTTAGCAGGAGTAGGACAACCAGCACAAGGTTTAAATGATTTGACGGGAATAGTTTTCTTAGTAGCCATTATTTACCTTTCTTAGCTGTCTTAGCAGCACGTTTAAATTGTGCAGCAGTAGGAGCACCTTTACTGCCGGGTTTACGCATTTTTTCACCACTACCTTCTTTAATGCGTTTACGTTTAGCATGGATGTTACGGTAGAGACTCATGCGCGTTTCTTTCGATTAGCTTCTTTTTTCAAGTTGGTCTTAGCACTCACTACTCGTGTGTTACTAGTAGCGTTGCTACCACCAGACGACAAGTTCTTTTTATGGTCTACGTGTTTACCATCACCCTTACTTACCTTACCTTCACGCTCTGCACGTCTACGTGCTGTGTTGCGTTTAGCTCGGTTTTTAGCATTTTTGTCATCGTTAGCTTTTTGCTTATCGTAGTCTCGTTTACCATTGGTCATGTACGGCATTATTTCTTTCCTCCAACAACAAGCCCTAAACGAGCCATATCACCTGCAATTCGACCAAGGCTAGGGGTAGGTATATCCTCTTCCTTTTTAGGCCGTCCTACGGGCTTTTTAGTGGTTTCTGAAGCATATCCTTTTTCAGCCAACCATTTAGCTGCAGCCGTACCACCCGGCTGTTTGGCATGTTCTTTAATTTGCTTAATGGCTTCAGACTTCAACTTGACAGCCAACTCATCTTGCCATTTGTCAATGTGTGGCTTAATAAGTGCATGGTTACGCACTTCTTGCCAGTGTTCCCAATCCCCTAAAAGCTGCATAGCAGGCTCATACTCTGACGGGTCACGGCAATCAATAAACACATCATGCCATTCACGTAATGTATATACAGGAGTATACTTAACGTCAGGACGTGCAAACTCTTTAAAAAGTTGCAATATTACTCGTTTACCACTTCCGTCAAGAAACTTGGTTCGGTCAACCATTCTATTCTCCTAATCATACCTCGCGGTATTTGGTGTCGTCTAAATACAATTCCGTCAGGAAACATGCCATGAGTAAGAACAATGCCCTCTGGCCCCTCATAAATAACAAACCCTACTTGGGTACACAGCAATGGTTTGTATTCAAAGTCTTCGTCATGGTTAGCCCATGTTGTGTCGTCTAGTTCTGATGCGTCTTCCCAAACAACTACAGCTAGTTTCATTACAACCCCTGTGAGTATTTAGTTTTACCGTCAACTCGGTCTGCACGTAGCACTTGGCATTTAAGGTTAGATTTATCGTAGCTAACGTGTACCCAACCACTATCTGCTACACCGTCTGTGTAAAACTCAAGAATGAGTTGTGTAAATTTGTAGTTGTCTTTAATGTGTTTAGCCAATTCTTTATTATCTACACCAGCAATTTCAATGTCTGCAGCCATACCTAAACAGTGGTCAGAAGTAGGAGAACCACCAATAGCAACGTTAAGTTGAGGGCTACGATAGCCACTAGAAACATCTACTGACTTTCCGTAGTGGTCACGAAGGGGCTGAAGAATGTTGTCAACCAGTAGTTGCAAATTATCAATGGTAGCAAGAGATGGAGTGTTGTCAATTCCGCGCCTCACAGCAGTTTGAGATTTAGTAAACTCGGCTAGGGAAAAATTCTTACTTAGTTTCATGTTTACCTTTCATGTCCATAATTTTTTCTAGTGTACGACCACCAAAATAAAAACTCATAACCAACATGCCCCATTGACCTAACAACGTAACGTATGCTTCATTAGCGTTGTAGTTAAATGCAGACATAAATGCAAAAACAAAATAGCCTACAAAAATAGCTACAAGTGTCATGGGTCTAATGTTTTTAGACAACCAAGAGTCTGATGCCATATCAGCTTTATGGCGGTCAGACAAGTTGTTTTGTTCTGTTTTGTACAGGTCGGTGTCGTTAGCTAGTTTAGTAAGCTCACCGTCTTTAGCTAGTTTAGCAAGTTCAAGTTGTGCTTTAGCTTTAGCTTCAGGGTCAGGAATAAGCTTGTCAACAAGTTTTCCACCAAGGTCAAGAAGTCCTGCAAGTGCTATCATTCTTTAGGTTCCTCTGCTAGTTTTTGTGACACATTAGTAATGGCTTTGCGACCTGCAATGCCGCCCAAAGTACCTACACCCATAAATGCAATGGCTTTAAGTATTTCAAGAAACACAGCATCAATAGGAGATAGTTCTGAAGATTGAGGCTCAAAACCTACTAGGTACATAAGACCTACACCAATAACAAAAACCATAATAGTAATGGCTGTTACTACAAAAGCCCATACACGTACTTCAATTTCTTCTGCGTTAAGTCTCATACGAAATTATGCTTTCCCATAATAATTATCATGGCTATAATAAAACCAATGCCACCAAGTAGTGTTATTAGTAATGCCACCATACCTGTTGTTTTAGCTGCTTCTATCATACGTTGCTTACGTAAACGTTCTGCAGCTTCGTCTGCTTCTCGTTTCTTACGTGCTTCAACTTGAAACTTTAACCAATCATCCCAAAGACCGGGCCTACCTTGGTATATCATCATGTTACGTAGCTCAACTTCTTGCTGCTTTAGTTGCTCTAGTGCCATAAACTCTTCCATGTCACTTTTCATACCGCCCTGTTGGGCTTTCTTTTGAATAGCAGACTTGTTGTTAAAGTAGTTAAATACGTTTTGTCCAGCAGAAAGAATGTCGCCACCATTGGCAACAGCCTCCTTAATTACCGCAAATGCTGCGTTAGCTGCTGCCAGTTCAACAAGCATATTAAGCCTTATTACCTGTCCATAGTGCAGTGATAGCTACAATAGAACCAACAATCCAAAGAATAGGTTTAGCAGCTTTAGCAAGCCACTCTAAGACAGTAAATGCACCTTGTGCTGCATTAAACGCATTAACTACGTTTTCAGTGTCTTTAGTAAGTTTGTCTACTTTGCTTTCGACTTCGCATAAGCGCACATAAATTTCTTTATGAGTGACTTCCTCTTTCATTATTCACCTCAAGCAGAAGGTGTAGAAGGCCACTGAACGTTCTCAGGGAAGCCTTCTTGTGATGTAATGTCTCGCAGTGCTTGACGGTATGTGGCCCATGCAGCTTTTTGTTCTGCGCTTAAAGGCACGTCTACAAACTGTGTCCAGTCGGATTGGGCAAGCAGTTGGTTGCGCCATTGTTTAGCCAAGA
>CAZKLA010000021.1:0-21923 GCA_964553455.1 uncultured Aquiluna sp.
TCAGAAGCGACGATGCCTACTTGGACGAGCAGCAGGTATTGGATTTGGTTGCTTTTAACCAAAAGCTAAACGCTGACTACGAGAAGGTTCGCTGCATCGTGAACTCCGCTGACCCTAAGGTTGCCAAGCGAATTGCTGACCTAGTTTGTGCTCATGTCGCAAGAGGCGAAGCTCGCAACGTTGAGGTCATCAAGGAGCTGCGCGACACCTACCCAGGCGAAGGCTTCTGGGTTCGCGTTTACGCAGCCGGCTAATTTTACATAGCTAAACGGCAGGGAGTTATCTCTCTGCCGTTTGCTCTTTAAGGTAATTTCCAAGTGGTCAAGTTAGGCTGAAGCTCACCGTTACCCGTTCGGTAGTGAGGAGCGCGGAGTTCATGCCCATTCGCATGGCTTTTGCTTTAGTGCTGGCAATGCTCCTGCCTGGCTTTTCGACTCCCGCCTTTGCGACTTCTGACACATCTTTCCAGTCACGAATTTCTGTGACCATTACCGAGTCAGTTGAAGGATCTGGAAGCACCCGCACTGTGTCGCAAGCTGTCACAGTGACGGACCTGCGAGGGGGCTTGACGCTAGGGACGCCATCGGGGGAGCAAATTAGAGTCAATTTCGCATCGTTTTTGTGCGACACTCCCCGGACTGGAATCGTCGTCACTTCTTCGGGCATACCCAGCGGCTGCCGGCCCTTACTTGGATCAGGAACCCAAAGCATCTCTCCTGCCGTATTTCAACAAACTAGAGGCTTCAGAGCATCGGCGATTGATCCGCACCTGGCTGCTTTCCCTCACCTCACAGCGCGAGTCTCGGTGCTGGATTCAAGTGGCGCAACCCTCTCATATTTTTCTAATGCCCTTGCGGTCCCAATCGTCGCGACTGCCGTCTCAGGCTCAACCAACCCAATCCTGTGGCCAGAGATTTCTCGGGCAAAAAACACTCGCCCAATCACCGCTGGCCAAAGCTTCACCATCGAGGGAAAGAGGCTAGACGAGGTAACTTCTGCCTCGATTGGGTCACTGTCAGCAGCTGTCATTTCCAGCTCGACTAACACCTTGACACTAAGAACCCCGGTTTCACTATCGCCCGGTACATACGACCTGGTGATGCAGACGAGGTTTGGAGTGATAACCAAGATCAATGCCGTCAAGATTAAGGTCCCAACTCAGCCAAGAAACTTGACGCTCAACTCCTCAGCTCCGCACCTCAACGAGCAGCATGCTGCAGCCCTGGCTGCCTTTCATGGAAATTTGAGCGGTGATTACGAGAAGGTTCGCTGCATCGTGAACGCCGCTAACCCCAAGACCGCCCAGAGAATTGCTAACTTGGTTTGCCGGCAGATTGCTCGGGGCGAACTTCGACACGTTGAGGTGGTCACAGAGACTCGCGGCAGTTTCTTGGGTCGTGGCTTCTGGGTTCGGGTATACGCAACCGGATAGATTGATTGCCATTTGGCAGGCGACACTTGGGATCAAGCCTTGCTTGCTACATCAAGCTTTCGCTTTGAGAGCTAGCCTATTGGTTGGGGGTAAACGCTCCCGCTGAATTAATTGGCGAGGTGGAGATGGCGCAAACAGGCCGTGACATTAGATGTAAACGCTGCAAGGTGAGCGTCACAAATTCCTTGGACCTTGCCGGCTGGGGAGTCGATTACCGGGACAATGAAATCGTTGGATATATCTGCCCCAAGTGTCTAAACCCCAGCGAACTTCTGTCCACGCCAGAGGGCGTGACCTTCGATGTTGGTCATGGCTACGAAGAGGCAGCTCCAGTTTCGGGTGGCCGCTTCAAGTTCATGAAGAAGCGGGTTGACACCCCGGACTATTACGGTAAGCGCGAGGCTCGACTTACCTGGGAGGAATTCTCGGACATGCTCCGCCGGATTATGGAGCAGATCCCCTACCAAAGTTTCCAAATCAAAATCGAGGTCCAGACCCTTTGGAATTTTGTGCTTTCGGTTGAGTCTCTTCCTAACGGCGAGAAGGTTATTCGCACGACTGGATATCACACTCACGGTATGAAAAAGGGCAAGCAGCTTGATCCAGAACTCATTGCGAATTTGTCGAGCATGGGCATGACTGCGCCTGTGGGGGATGTCAAAGAATGGTCCATTACTCTCACTGCCGATGAGGCGCAGGACTTCCACCTGAACAAGATCATCACCCACATTTTGGATCGCGGCTACGAGTTCAACCCAAACCTATTCCAAGGCGTTGAAGTCGATCAGTATCCCTGATCTTCTAGATTCGCTTGACGTTTACGCCTAGGCTGCCGTCGATCTCGGTCTGCTGCTTCTGCTTCACCAAAGCCGCCAGAGTAGCTCTAGCTTCGCCCAGTGCTCCGCTGGCTAGCTTCTCCAACCCGGCAGTTGCTTCTAGCTTGCGCTCTGGAGATCCGCTTCTGGCAATCTCTTCAAGCTCAGACTTAATCCACCAGTCGCTGCGCCAAATGATTCCGCGGATGACATTCCATAGCTCGTCATCTTGGGCATCCCAACCACTCTCGTCACCAGCCCGCGCAGCCGCTTCGGCCAGCGGGGCGTGCTGAGCGAAGAGTTTCCGCTCCGCATTGGTGGCGGATCCGATGACCTTACCACCGTGGGAGGACTGGAAGAACTCGACGGTCTTCTGGTGCTTCATCAGCAGTCGCTTCGGAAGATCTCCCTGGCGAGCCTCGAAGAAGTCACGCTTTACCTGTCTTACCTGCTCGGCAGCGGACTGAACCTCTTCGTCAACCAGGCTGCTCTCGATAGTGTGAATCGCTCTCTCGATGGATGCGATTTTGTTCTCCAGCACCTCGTTGGGGTTCTGCTGCACATAGCGCTCCAGCGAACGCTTGAGCGTTCTGGCTGACTCAGCAAACTCCTGCCAGTCTTCGGTAGGGTTCTTGATTGCTTCGCCAGAAACGTATAGCCCTTCGAATTTCTGCCCAATCGAAGGAACCGAAACGCTGAGCTTTAGACCCAGACCCTCGTCGATTTGGTAGCCGCAAATCAATTCATCGCCAACCGAAATCTTGTCTAGCTTTCCAAGCTGACCGGGATCAAGCTTTAGCTCGCCGATAAAGGTGTTGTCGGCGACTCGGTCCGAGATCTCGCCCTGGTAGAGCTTGAAGCTAATGGCAGTTTCGCTCTTGGCTGTCAGCGGAATCTGGGCTGCCACCTTGAACTCGCCAGACTTAGGCAGTCTTTCACCAACTCGAACCAGGTATTCCGGCTCGGTGGTCCTGCCATCTCGGCTGACCACCTCCACGAATAGCGACTTAGCCACTGGAATGCCGCGAATTTCAATAACCTTGTCAATTTCAATGGTCTTTGAGACCTTGGAATTGCTGCCTGGAAGCGTTGCCTCGATGGTGAAGACATTTTTGCCATCGTTGGTCAAAGGCAAAGTCAGTGACTTGCTGAAGTTGAGGGTCATCTGCCCGCTGGAGAAAGCTGGGCTGCTGATCTCGAAATCGATGCTCTCAAGCTCGAGGCTGTTTAGCGTCAGGGTCAAAATCGCGTTGTTGCCAGACACTCTTGACTCATAGGAGAGGTCAATCGGGAATTCTTGGCTGCTGGCCTCGACGCTGGTTCTTGGCTTGGCTGCCCCAGCACTTAGGCTCTCTGCGAAAACTGCAGCGCCCTTCGCCACCGCCGTCATCGGGTCAATGAACTCGGGGAACACTGAGATCCCCAAGGCTTCAGACACACGCTCGCGCAGCGGTGCGTAGAGGGTTGGACCACCAATAAACACCAAGTAGTCGATGGTCGCAAGATCTACACCACTGTCGGAGGCAACAATTTTGCAGGCGTTCACGGTTGCCTCAATTAGCTCGGCTGTGATTTCGTCAATGTGACTCTTTTTGAGTTCGACGTTCAGGCCCACCTCGTTGCCATCTTTGTCGGTCAGGCGCTTTTTGTTGACCTTGATATCTCCAACTGGAACCTGGATGAAGATCGAGGCATCTGGCACTGGATTTGTTGCGTAGCTTTGCGAGAGTTCGATTTTCCCCTGCTCGGCGTGCATCGCCAGAACATTCTTAATTTGGTTGCTGTTTAGGTCATCAGCCGAGAGGTTGTAGTTGTCCTTAAGCCACGGGATGATGACTCGGTTCACAATTGCGAAGTCCCAGTCTCTACCGCCGTTGGCCTCAATACCGCCCTGGGCAACAATCGAACCAGAGCCGTCTCTAAAGGTCGCAATGGAGACATCGAAGGTGCCGCCACCTAGGTCATAGACCAAGAAGGTCTTGTCCGAAGGGTTACGTTCCATAACGGCAAGGCAGGCGGCTACCGGCTCCGGCATCAGCTTGATGTTGCTCAGACCAGCTGCGTTGGCGGCATTGAGAGTCGCCTCGTTCTTTACCTGACCAAAGGCGGCTGGAACCGTAATAACTACCGAGTAGTCATCATTGGCGCGCACTGCGGCTGGAAGGTAGCTAAAGACTCGCTTGAGCAATTCGGTAGAGCACCACTCTGGAGACTTGACCAGATTGGCAGATGCGAACTTAATCTCCACGCCAGTTCCCAAAAGCCGCTTCCAGCCTCTGGCAACATCCTCGGGGCGCTGCGCCACCTGGAAGTAAGCCTTGTCGCCAAGGTGCATCGAGCCGTTCTCGTCGATGAAGATCGCCGATGGTGTGGTCTCTGACCCCGAGCCCATCGCACCGCCGACTTGCTTGGCAACCTCAATGCGCTTGCCATCGTAGGTGGCGATGGAGGTGTTGGTTGTGCCGAGGTCAATGCCGATTGAGATTGCCATTAGTTAGTGTCCCTTTCGCTTGACTGTTACCAGCCCAGGCTTGAGTAGTCCGCCCACGGTTTTGGAATCCACGCTGGAATTCTTGGGCTCGTAAATAAGAATTGGTTCTACTACCTCATCGATTACTAAAGGCGTGAGGGGTTCAAAATCTTCCGCATTGAGCACCTGAACATTCAGCGCGGCCGTGTAGTCAAGGTCCTTGAGGTCAGGAATTCGAATTCCTGCCCGCTCGCAGTTTCGAGGCAGGTCTTCGGTAAAGAACGAGAGTTTGCTCTTTAGTCGCTCCAGGCTTCGAGAATCGTTAGGGTCAAACTCATCCATGGTGGCGCTGAGCTTGAAGCTGGTGGTAACCAACGCTGCGTAAGACTGCAGTACGCGGTTGAAATCTGCCGCTAGGTCGACACTTTGGTCTTGAAGAGATTGGTAAGCCTTGCGCAGCATGTCGTTCTCTGCGATCAGGGCGCTTACTGAGCTAGCTTCCGCGTTGGGGGTTAGAGGAGCACTGGCAGGCTCTGGTGCGGTTTGCGGTTCCCGCTTTGCTGCCACCGCCGAATTCCTGCGTTCAGCTTCCGCTGCAGGGTTACCAAACTTACGTTTTTTCTTCTTAGACAACTGATTACCCCCTTTTCCAAATGCTACCAAAGAATATTTCGCATCCAAGGGCGGATATCCCTGCCCTAAACTTGCGTTCTAGGGCTTCTTGGCGATTAAGTTCGAGAACGTGAGTGGGGATTCAAATGTTGAGGGAGATTCAAACTGAGGCCGGCAATCTAGCTCGGCAGTTTAGCCACGACCGAGTCACCGATGTACACGTCCTGCTCGCATGGGTCAGGGTTGACTCTGATCTTGAAATCCCAAACTCTGAAGTCATCAAGTTAAACCTTCGCGAGGCCATCAAGACCTTGGTGGGCAGAGGTTTAGCATCACCGGCTAGCGGGCCCGACCTGGCCATCACGGAACGCGCCCGTGAGTACCTAAAAATCCTCAATGAAAACTTGGGCAGCAGCGAGACCCTGGAGAGCCTGCTCAAACGAAGCGGCATAGAGATCGATGAGGTGGAGACTGCCGTCGAACTGCAGGCCGCCGAAGAAAACCCACTTCCTGCGCAGCGAAAGCCAACTTTGGAAGAATCGCTTGCGAAGCTAGATGCCCTAGTGGGACTAGAGGACGTTAAGAAGCGAATTAGAGAACTGGTTGCCACCCAGAAAGTGCAGCAGCACCTAAAAGGGCTGGGTCAACCCACAATGGCTTCAAGCTTGAACCTTGTCTTCTCAGGAGATCCGGGCACTGGTAAAACCACGGTCGCAAGAATTGTGGCCGATATCTACTCTGCGCTTGGACTGCTTTCCAGAGGTCACCTGGTCGAAGTAGGCCCGCAGGATCTAGTCGCAGACTATGTCGGGCAAACCAGCTCCAAAACCGCCGAGGTAATTGAGCGTGCCGATGGTGGCGTGCTCTTTATTGACGAAGCGTACTCACTGGTCGAGCCGGGAGTTGGCGGTTATGGCGCCGAAGCTATCGCGACCTTGGTTAAGGCTATGGAGGATAAGCGAGAGCGCTTTGCCGTTATCGTCGCCGGATACACGGAGCCGATGATTCGCTTTGTGAAATCTAACCCCGGTCTACAGTCAAGATTCTCAAACCAGATTTACTTCGACAACTACCGCTTGGATGAACTGCTGCAGATCTTCCAGAAGATGTGCGACGATCACAAGATTGCCATCGGTGATCAGGCTCTCAACCTGGTAAAGCGTCACCTGGATAGAAATGAAACCTCCGGCGCCGGAGGTAATGGCCGCTACATTCGCAAGCTGTTTGCCAAGACGTTCGAAAACATGTCCGTGCGTGCCTTTGATGACGGGGTCATTGAGGATCACGAGGTTACCGAGTTTCAGCCAGAGGATGTGCCAGCGAGCCTGGAGAGTCACTCCCGTCCAATCTCGCTAGACGAGGCTCTCGAGGAGCTAAACCAGATGGTTGGGCTCGAAGAGGTAAAGACCAGAGTCAGAGAGTTGGTTCAGGTTCACCGTGCTCGATTGGCCATGGACGATGCCAATAAGCCCGTGGTGGATAACAGCCTGAACCTGGTGTTCACGGGAGACCCCGGCACCGGTAAAACCACGGTCGCAAGAATCATTACAAAGATCTACCAGGCGGCAGGAGTGCTGCCCCGCGGTCAACTTATTGAAGTTGGTCGTCAGGATTTGATCGCCGCATACGTTGGGCAAACCGCTCAAAAGGTAGAGGCAAAAGTCGATGAGGCAATGGGCGGAGTGCTGTTTATTGACGAGGCCTACTCTTTGACCAACAGCGGTGGTGGCGTTGGCTATGGCGATGAGGCCGTGGCTGCCCTAGTTCAACTGCTTGATAATCGCAGGGGCAAATTTGCGGTTATTGCCGCCGGATATAAAGAGGACATGCGCTTCTTCCTGGAAAGCAATCCAGGCCTCAAGTCCAGGATTGACCACGAGATTTACTTCCCTAATTACACAATTGCTCAGCTGACTCAGATCTTTGAATCACTAGCGGCCAAGAAAGAAATTGCTGTCTCAGAAGAGGTCTCTGCTGCCGTTATGGAGCACTTGAACAAGAACCGAACTTCTGGGCCGAACGGCAACGGACGTTACGTTAGAAAACTATTCGAGCGGATGTACACCAACATGGCGGCCAGGGCGGCGGAGGCCGACTTTAGCGTTGAGGTGCTGTCTAAATTTGAACCAGGCGACGTTCCGGCGAGCATCTACGATGAGCGCACACAGGGAAGAATTGGATTCTAAGGGGGAAATACAGTGTCACTTTCTAAGAACTCTTCGGGGCTTGGGCCAACACTCGAACGCTTCGCTGCCGAGTACACGATTTGGAACCAGGTCGTAGATCCGGCTTTTGACGCCAAGTCAAATCAGTGGTTTAAGGATTTTCCCCTTAAGCCGGTTGGTAACTACCTAGCTGAGCGAGGCGAGACCCCTAAGACTCTGAGTCTTATCGAGCACTGGTTAGATGATTTCTTCAAGCCAGAAGAATTGTTGATGATTGACGGCTTGGTCCCCACCGACGCCGACTTGCTCGGTTCTCCAGTTGTAATTAGTGAGTCAACGCTTGGCCTAAAGACCATCGAGGCGCTCGATGCTGCGGGCATCCCATGGCGTTATGCAACCTTGCCGACCCGCGAGGACGAACTCTGGCCGCTGTCGGTTTGGACGATGGATGAATTGCCTCAGGACGACGCAACGAAGATTGAAATCTTCTACAAAAACGATGAGCAGTTTGAAGTACTGCAGTACGTTCAAATCTTGCGTGACAAAAGAGGTAACGAAACCGCGGTCTGGTTCGCCCCTCAGTTGGTGGCCAACCGCCCCATGCACCAGATAACCCGTTGGTATGTCAATAATTCGGAGAATGGCTCCCTTGAGTTCGATGAAGTTCCACCTGAGGAGCTTGGCCGAGTCATGAACATCGGTGAGTGGCCTGAGCAGATCGCGCTGCCGATTTTGTTCAAGAAACTCTTCGCGTTGGCTGAAGCTGGAAACTTAGATTTTCCGGATTCAGAGCGCAGGAGCGAAAGGTTCACTGCCCTCTCAAACGGAAAGCTTCCCACTCCGATTCTCTTTTTTGAATCGAAGTACAACGTTGCTGGAACCTGGGATTCCGACGATTCGGTGCCGCTCTATACCCTTCAGGTTTTTCCGCACGTTGCAAATCAGGGCTGGGTATACACCGATGCCGATCTTCCGAGCTTGGTAGCTAACTTCAAGTTGTTCTTCGATGGCATTAAACGGATCCAGTTCATTCTCACAAATGGCTACCAGAACCACTTTCAACAGAATTGGAGTGGCTCCTGGGACAGGCACACCGTCTCGGCAATGCTCATGGTCGCCAGAGAGCAGAAGGAAAAAGTCAACGGAGCCGCGCACTGGTCTCCGGCGATGCTATCCGGACTCAAGTCCGCTATCTCAACTGGTCTGTATTCCGCGAATCGCGTTGAGGGCGTCAGCGACGAAGATGAAAAATCGGCCATGATGCAGATCGCCAACACTGGCTTTGGCCCAGTAGTGGCCAGTGCGATAAACACCTATGCCTTTGGCCACCTTTTCCATGACAAGGATTTTGTACTTGCCACCAGGCTGCTTGAGCTTGCCTATCTAATGGATGTGCCAAGGGAGTCATGGAACGCGCTTAGCAACTGGGGTATCTCGCTTTACATCACCCACGACCTCAAAGGCGCCGAAGAGAAGTTCCAGATGGTCCTAGAGTCAGGGCCCGAATTTCAGCACGATGAGTCCTACGCCTATCTGGCGGCTATCGCCAGGGTAAGAGGCGATCTGGAAGCAGCCAAAAAGTTTGATCAACTGTGTGAAGCGGCCGGCGGTTACGGTTCACCATTGTTTGATCAACTAGACATTTCAGAATTGGCTGCCGAAGCGCAGCCAATCAACTGGGAAGTCGAGGGTGGTTCAGAAACGGTTCAGTTGTCAAAGAGCTCCTCCAACGGTCTCGGACTTTCAGGTTCGTCGCAAGAACAAGTTTCCGGTGGAGGGCAAGGACGTGCGAATTTCTGTGGTGAGTGTGGCAGCCGTTTTATGAAAGCCGAGGCCAACTTCTGCAGCGAGTGCGGCGCCAAGCGAGCCTAATCATGGGCACCTTCCCGATCCAGCAGTCCTTGGTTCACTCGGATGATGAGAACCCAGCGCTCATCGAAGCGCTGAAGCCATACGACGCAGGGGACTACCAAACAGCAATCGTGCTGCTTGAGCCTCTGGTGCGGGCGGGAAATCTGCTTGCCATATTCAAATACGCAAATTCGCTGGACTGGCTCGATCAGCCCGAAGATGCTGTCCACTTTTGGAGAATTGCGGTATCCGCGGGCCACATGCCATCGCGAAACAACCTGGCCAACAACCTAAAGAGTAAAGGGCGCACCGAGGAAGCTCACGAGCTATACCTGGCAGCGGCTGAGGCTGGCGAGAGCGATGCCATGTTCAATCTGGGATTGCTGCTAGAGAAAACTGATTGGCCAACCGCATTGATGTGGTTCAAGAGGGCCGTTGCGGCCGGTCACGCAAAAGTTTGCGCGAATCTTGCTGCCCAGTTCTTTGCGGATCAGGACGTCGAGACTGCGATGTTTTACGCTGACCTGGGAATGCAGCGTCAGGACGGTTACAGCGCTTTGACGGTTGCGCTGCATCACTGGAAGCACGATCGACTTGAGAAAGTGCTCGAGTTTACAGACCTTGCTTTGACCTTCAACGACCCGCTTCGAAAGAACTGGCTCGAGAATGCTCTGTCTCTGCGTGCGCTTGCGCTGGTGGGATTGGATCGGCTGGAAGAAGGCTGGATTGCCTACCAGGCCTGTATAGATGCCGGGGTGGATGCTGAAACTCTTTCCAACCTCAGCTCGGTGCTTCTCTCCAAGCAGTCTCTACCCGAGGTTGACGCAAGTTGCAGCAACTGTGGATTTGTGCCTTTAGCTGCAGCAAAGTTCTGCACCAACTGCGGACAGCCGCGCTAGAAGGAAGCAAATCAGCGCACCTTAAACACAAAAGCTCCCGAGGAAAACCCTGGGAGCTTGTGCTTGAGAATTGATCTCTAGTACTTGTCGCCCAATCCGAGCTTCTTCTGGATGGTGTCTGCGTGAGCTGCTACTAGCTCTAGCGGCTCTTCGATTTCATTCGCATCCGCGTTCTCTAGGAACACCACGTGGGTCAACATGTAAGCATCGGCGGTAACGGTGATACCGAAAACGGAATCGCTTGCGTTTAGTACCTTGTCGGCCGAAACATCAGAAACCTCTGCGATTGGCGAGGAGACAATCATTAGAGACTCTCTAGTCTCGATGAAAACTACCTGACTTCTGTCGTCTTCGACGGTCCACCACATCGAGAGCAGGTTGCCCTCTTCGCTGGCGATCTTGAACTTTGACTTGATGAAGGAAATAACCTCTGCTGAAGTTGCCATTTCTTAGCCCCCTAATCCGGTTGGCCGAAATGCCAACTCTCCAGATTTTAGTGGAATCTAGGTCAAGTTTCTGTAACGGATTCGACGCTGAGCAAGGCGTGCTCGACTCGACCCCAGCAGTGAATCTGCTGTGTCGGGAGTGTCAGGAGTGGCTGTTCACATAGACTCAGGAAATGAGCGCAACAGTCACTGCCACACAAACCCACTTTGCCCAGGTACTCAACCTGGTTCGAGACGCTGGCTACCTCCAGAAAAAACCAAGTTTCTACATCATCCGACTAATCGCAATATCCATCATTGCCGCAGCCCTTTGGACTGGCGCAGGGTTTTTAGCATGGGCTGCCCAGCAGAACAGCTGGTGGCTGGTGGCGGCATTTGCGCTGGTGGCTCTGCTGGGAGTAATGAGTGCTCAATACGGGTTTATTGCCCATGAGGCATCTCACCGCCAGGTTTTTAGAAACAACAAACTCAATGACTGGACCGGCCTGGTGCTGGCGAATCTTTTTGCTGGATTGTCATACGGGTTTTGGCTGCGCAAGCACAATAAGCACCACCAGCGTCCAAACCAGATTGGTGAGGATCCGGACATTGCTATTCGAGTGCTGAGCTTTACCACCGAATCGAAGCTGGCGAAGAAGGGCATTGAGCGCTGGTTCTCTGATCGCCAGGGTTACCTATTCCCACTGCTACTGCTCTTCACAGGCTTTGACCTACTGCTTGATTCGCTGGCTGGACTTGGTCGCAAGGATCGCCCGTTGGGTATTCGCTTGCTTGAGTTTTCGCTAATGATGGTTCGCCAGTTCGCCCCATACGTGGTGCTGGCAATCATGTTTGGCCCATTCTGGGCCATGGCAATGTGGTTCGTGATGATGATGAGCTTTGGCTTTTTCATGGGAGCGGCCTTCGCTCCAAATCACAAGGGAATGCCTCTGGTTGCCAAAGACTCCAAGCTTGATTTCTTCTCCCGCCAAGTTATGACTTCTCGCAACATCAAGGGCAGCTGGCTCAAGGACAACCTGATGGGTGGTTTGAACTACCAGGTTGAGCACCACCTTTTCCCATCCATGGCAAGACCATACCTGCGCAAGGCCCATGCGATTGTTGCCGAGCACTGCAGGGAGAACGACATCACCCTGGTTGAAATGAACCTGTTGGCAAGCTACAAAGTCATAATGCAGCATCTGAACAAGGTTGGCCTCAGCAACAACGCCGATCCATTTGTTTGCCCAATGGTCGCGGAATTGCGCCCCAGAAACTAGCATCCTTTGTCCAAGGCTGAAATAGACCAGTACCTAAGGGGCTTGCCGGAAGCCGCGGTGCTTTCGCTCGAGGCGCTCAGGGGACAGCTGCTGAAGCTTTTGCCCAGTGGCGAAGAAGGCATCTCTTACGCCATGCCTTGCGTGAAGCTAAACGGTAAAGCGGTCGCAGGATACGCCGCATTCAAGAAGCACATCGGCTACTTTCCTCACTCCGGCAACATAATCCCGAAATTGCCAAAAGAACTTGCGGGCCGAAAGCAAACCGCCGGTGGTTTTCAGTTTGAGCTGGGCGAGGTTTTGCCAGATGACTTGGTCGAGAAGCTGGTAAAACTGCGGCTTGCGGAGCTTAGTGAGAAGTATCCCGATCTGGATTTCCAGCTTTACTAAGTGAATTCTTCGGTTAACGCAAGGTAAACAGGTTTCGTTTTCCCTACTATTTCTCCGTGAGTCTTTCGAAGAAAATGTTCCTGCCCGAAGGCATTCAGGTACCGTGCGTAAACCTTCCTGCCGACGTCAATCTTGATGACATTCACCCCTGGGCCGCCTCTTTGGCTGCGGCATCGGAACTGGTCGCGGAGGGAAAATCCTCGGCGCTTTTGTACTTCGTTGAAAACGCCGCTCAACTAGAGCAAGCCAAGGCAGATCTTGTGAAGCTTTGGGACCTCAGGCTAAATTTTTGGATTTTCTACCCCAAGAAGCCACACCTAGCAACTGACTTGTCGCGAGATGTCACCTGGAAGATCATGAAGCAGGCCGGCATGGCAGGCACCAGGCAGGTCGGGATTGACGAGAAGTGGTCGTGCTTGTATTTCAAAAACAGCGGTAAATCAGATTACGTAGAACTCGTCGCCGGTTAGGTTTAGCAATCTGGCGTTGAAGCCAACCGCAACTGTGCCCGGCGGCATGCTCTTGGTAACCACGGCATTGGCACCAACTGCGCAGTCATTGCCGATTGTGATGTCTCCAATTAGCTTGGCTCCAGCTCCCAGGGTGACACGATCGCCAACGGTCGGGTGTCGCTTAACTGCTTCCAGGGTCTTTCCGCCGAGGGTTACACCGTGATACATCAGCACATCGTCGCCGATGACCGCAGTCTCTCCGATTACAACGCCAACGCCGTGGTCAATAACAAAGCGTCGACCAATGGTTGCGCCGGGGTGGATCTCAATCGCGGTCCAGAACTTGACCCAGTTGGAAAGCATGCGACTCAGAATCCTGAGCTTTAGCTTCCACACCACGTGGGCGATTCGGTAGCCCCAAATGGCGTGCAGTCCAGGAGAGGTAAGAATCAGCTCGAGCGCCGTCCTAGTTGCTGGATCGCGCTCTAGCCCTACCTTGATGTCTTCGAAGATTCTCACTGCTTAGCTTGGTATTCCTCTTGCAGGTCACGGTAGAGCGTTGATGACACGTAGCGCTCTCCGAACGATGGAATGATCACGACAATATTCTTGCCCTCAAACTCTGGTCGGTGCGCAACCTCTCGTACTGCCCAAATCGCCGCACCAGATGAGATTCCAGCCAAGATACCTTCCTCAGCCGATACCCTGCGGGCATACTCAAAGGCAACTGCGTTAGCGGCAGAAAGTACCTCGTTGTAGACGCTGGTGTCCAAGATTGAAGGAATGAAGTTTGGTCCGATGCCGGCCAGTGGGTGACCCGCGGCCTCACCGCCGGTCAATAGTGGTGAAGCAGCCGGCTGCACGGCAAAGACCTTGATGTTTGGGTTTAGCTCCCTAAGGCGCTGTCCAGTACCGGTAATGGTTCCACCGGTGCCAGAACCGGCAACCAACGCATCCACCTGACCGTCAAGGTCACGCCAAATCTCTTCTGCGGTGGTCTCGCGGTGAATCTTTGGTCCGGCTGGGTTGTCAAACTGGCGAACCAATACGCTGCCTGGGATTTGCTTGCCGAGCTCTTCTGCGGTGGCAACCGATCCCTTCATGCCCTCCGCTGCCGGAGTGAGAACCAGCTCTGCGCCATAGGCACGAATCAGAATCTTGCGCTCAAGGCTCATGGAGTCTGGCATCACGATGATGGTGCGGTAGCCTCGAGCTGCTCCAACCATGGCGAGGCCAATTCCGGTGTTTCCACTGGTTGCCTCGATGATGGTTCCGCCAGGCTGTAGTTCGCCCGACTGCTCGGCAGCGTCAACCATTGCGATTGCCAAGCGGTCCTTCACGCTGGAGGAAGGGTTATAGAACTCCAACTTGGCGTAGACATTCGCCTTTGCGCCATCTAGCACGCGATTTAGCTTTACCAGGGGAGTGTTACCGAATACCTCGGTGATGTTGTTATAGACCCGCATTATTCTCCAGACTTGAACCACCGAAGTTTAACCCTTTAGCTAGCTGAATGTTCCCTGAGTTACCGATAGTTTCGACGGCTCTCAGATTTCTTCAAGCTTTGTGGCCTAACTTTCTCAACTATGAGAATCCTTGTAGCTTCAGCGTCTGTTGTTTCAGTCCTCGCACTCACTGCGTGCAGTCCAGAGCAGCTGGTTAGCGCGGCCGCCGATGCGGCAGCCTGCACCGCCATGGAATCGACCATTACAGCCACTCTGGCCGCTTATGAGTCGGGATTGGTTGACTCCGGACTTATCTCCCAGGTGGATGCGCTGATTGGCGAACAGGTCAGGGGAGTGCTTTCGTCCGGACTTTCCGAAGATCTAGCCAGCTTGGTGGCGATTGTCGATTCGAGTGAACCTGTCGAAACCGCAACTGCGAAGGTCGAGGAACTAACTGCTTCGATCCAGGACAAGTGCGCTGCGGTTGGAGTTGAGTTCGCTAACTAGCGACCCAGCTCATCGTCGATCATATTTCCCTTGCGTATTTGTAGCGCTACCGGGATAGCGATTAGGCAGGAAGCGAACAGCAACCACAGTGCGGCATCCCAGCCCCCGGTGACTTCCCTAAGTACCCCCACGGCAAACACCATCAGCGATGCTGTGCTGTAGCTGACACCCTGGCCAAAAGCGCTGACTGCCAAGACCGTAGATCGCTCCCTGGAGCGCAGGTTAAATAGCGTCAGTGCTAGCGGGAACATGGTTGGTCCAAAGCCAAAAGCGATAACCCACAGCCAAGTCAACGACGGGTCTCCGAAGATCAGCCCCAGTGTGCCGGTGACACCAGAACCGAATGAGAACCAAACAATCAAGCTCTGCGACTTTGGGTATTTGGTGCTCAGAATCGGCATGAGTAGGGAAATTGGCAGACCAATCAGCGCAAACAGGCTCAACAGCAATCCGCCCTGAATCACGGTGACTCCCTGATGCTCAACCAGCAGGAGCGGGAGCCAAGCAAATGACACATAACCAATAATCGCGGTGACCGACTGCATAAAAGCAATCGAGACGGCGGTTGGAGAGCGCCAAATGGCCTTGTGGCCAGCTGCCTTTTCGGGCTTGATTTCCGGCTTGGAGTTTGAGAGCAGGAACATCAGCGGTGCAATGGTGAGAAACGCCAAGATTGCCCACTGTCCCAGCGAGAAGCGCCAACCAGCCGCCTCAGATATCGGCACCGCCACAAATGAAGCCATTGTTGCCGAGAGAGCGGTGAGCGTTAGGTAGAAGCTGGACACCAAACCAACTCGGTTTGGGAAGTACTTGCGCACCAATACCGGTAGCAGCACATTGCCGATACCCATTCCCAAAAGACTCAGCAGTGAACCGAAGAACAGCGCGGTGGCATCCCAGGCAAAAGCCCTCAGCAGGTGCCCCAGAATGATCATCAACACTGTTAGCAGTAGTGTCTTTTCAACTCCGAGTAGCCGAGCCGGACGGTAGCTAAGCGAACTGGCAAGTGCGAAAGACAGCGGAGCGGCAATTCCCAAAAGCCCAATGGTCACAATCGGTAGCGAAATGTCCTGCTGGATGTAGGTCACCACCGGGCTGATGGAGCTGACCGCGGTTCTGAGGTTTATCGCCAGTAGGGCAATCGTTGCGATTGCCAGAAATCGTGCTTGGTTCTTGGTTCTCACTTCAAAGCTTGCTGAAATTGTGGGTGAAGTAGTCCGTTAGATGCCATCACCGATGAACTCTGGTCGTTCAGTGGCCCCGACAGGTCGCTGATTTGGCCGCCGGACTCCTCAACAATTGGTACTAGAGCTGCGATGTCATAAATCTTTAGATCGTGCTCCGCAACCAGATCGATGCTGCCCTCAGCAAGCAACATGTAGCTGTAGAAGTCACCGTAGGCCCGAGTTCTCCAGACCTTGCGACTGAGCTCAATTAGCTGGTTGAGCTTTCCAGCCTGATCCCAAAGCTGCATGTTGTTGTAAGAGATAGAGGCATCTGCGAGGCTCGAGATTTTGGATACCTGCAGAGTCCTAACGTTGCCATTGATTTCCATGGTGAAAGCGCCATTGCCGCGCTGCGCCCACCAGCGTCTGCCAAGCGCTGGGGCCGAGACCACGCTGGTGGTGATTACACCGTCTACCCGAAGGGCAATTAGGGAAGCCCAAATCGGAACACCCCTGAGGTAGTTTGCGGTGCCATCGATTGGGTCGACAATCCAGTTGCGATTGCTCGATCCAGTGTTCTCAAACTCTTCCCCGATGAAGTTATCCGCTGGGCGGTACTCCGCCACCACGCTGCGAAGCTCTGCCTCGACAGCACGGTCGGCATCGGTGACCGGGGTGCGATCTGGCTTGGTTTCGACAAGTAGGTCCAGGGCACGAAAGCGCTTTAGCGAAATTTCATCCGCGCGGTCTGCCATTTTTAGGGCGAGGTCTAAATCGTTAATCATCAGAGCTAATCTATCGAGCCAATTGCCAGCACTAGTCGGCGGAACGAATCCAATCTTGAAGCGGAGAGCTTTTTTGACTCCACAAGCACATCGAGCTCACAGTCTGGAGCGTCAGCCAGGTGACTGCAGTCTCTTGGGCAATCGGCGCTCGCGCTATCGAGGTCGGCAAATCCCTTTAGTAGCCCAATCGCATCGATGCCTTTGAGGCCAAAGGTCCTAACTCCCGGGGTGTCAACAATCCAGCCACCTGGGACCGGAATTGCCTTGGCAGAGCTCGATGTGTGTTTTCCCTTGCCAGTGACCTCATTCACCTCACCGGTGGCGCGAACGTAGGCGGGAGCCAACAGATTGATGAGCGAGGTCTTGCCAACACCGCTGTGACCGACAAAGACCGTGGTGTGGCCGGCCAGCAGGGCTTCCAACTCCCCAAGGTTCGGGCTCGCTTTCGAGTGCCTGATGACCTTGAGGTCAAATCCCTCAAAGCCGCTTATGAAATCTTTGGGATCTGCCAAATCGCACTTGGTCATGATCAGGATGGGCTTGAGGCCCGCATGCATCGCGGCAACCAAATACCTATCCACCAGGCGAGGCTTTGGTTCTGGGTTGGCAGCCGCCATCACAATTGCCAGTTGGTCGGCATTGGCGACGATGGTTTGGTCGCCAACATCACTTTCGTCACTTGAGCGGGTGAGTTCAGAGCTCCGAGGCTCGATACGCACTATTCGAGCCAACGCTCCTTTTTCGTCCGACACCTCACCGGCAAGTGCTACTCGATCGCAGGTCACGCAACCCTTGTTTCTGAGCTCCTTGGCCAGGGTCGCCAATACTTCGCGGCCGTCGTCGGTTAGGACTCGATAGCGTGCGAGGTGGACCTCGGTAACCATTCCCATGAGAGCGTTCTCGTGGGTCGGGCGACGCTTGGTGCGGGGTTTTGAACCCTTGGGGTTGGGTCTGATTCGGACATCATCCTCATCGAGGTCCATGCCCGGTCCTGGCTCAAACATCCAGGTCAATTGGATTCCAACATCTTGTGCCAAAGGTTTACAAACTCCGGCATGGTCTTAGAGGTGGTGGCAATGTTTTCTACCTCGACGCCCGGAATCCGCAAGCCGAGAATCGCAGCCGCGGTTGCCATGCGGTGATCCTCATAGCTGTGCCACTGACCGCCGTGAAGCTGAGAAGGGTGAATCTCTAAGCCATCTGCTAGCTCGCTCACCTTGCCACCGAGCTTGTTTAGCTCAGTGGTTAGCGCACTCAGCCTGTCGGTCTCGTGACCCCTGAGGTGTGCGATTCCGGTGATTGTGCTTTGTGAGTCCGCCAGAGCTGCCAGGGCGGCGATAACTGGTGCGAGTTCTCCGCCGATAGAAAGGTCAATGTCAAGCCCATGAATATTGCCATCGCCTTGAATGGTGAGCACGTCTCCGACAAGTTCGACCTTGGCCCCCATCCTGGGAAGGATGTTCACAAACTCGGCGCCAACCTGGGTAGTCACGCTTGGCCAGTTCGGAATGCGAATTTCGCCGCCCGCGACCATTGCGGCTGCCAAGAATGGGCCGGCATTAGAAAGATCAGGCTCGATCACCTTGCGACCACCCGAAATTTGCCCCGGCTCAACTCGCCAGGTGCGCTCATCGATGGTTCTGGCATCCACACCACGCTGTCGCAAAGTATCGAGTGTCATTTCGATGTGCGGGAGCGATGGCAGCTCCTCACCTGAGTGCCGAAGCGTTAGACCCTTCTCAAAACGTGCTGCCACCAAAAGCAGCCCAGAGACAAACTGACTCGAAGCCGAGGCATCGATCTCGAGCTCACCGCCGGAAACCGCTCCAGTTCCGACCACGCTAAATGGCAAGGATTGCGAATCTGCGGTAACCAATACGCCAAGTGCTCTGATTGAGTCAATTGTGGTGTGCATCGGGCGGCGCCTGGCACCCTCGTCGCCGTCAAAGGAAATGGTTCCGGTTGCCAGCATGCTCAGTGGCGGAACAAAGCGCATGACAGTGCCCGCTAGGCCGCAGTCGATGGTTGCCGGACCCTTTAGGGGTCCGGGCGTGACTAGCAAGTCGTCACCGCGCCACTCGAAACTTATTCCGAGTGACTCAAGGGCTTGAATCATCAGTTTTGAATCGCGCGAGACCAAAGGTGCTACCAGTAGCGTCGGCTCAGTGGCGATAGCGGAGAGCAGTAGTTCGCGGTTGGTGAGGGATTTAGAGCCCGGCAGCGCAATGGTCGCATTCAAGTCCTGCCCCTGCGGGGCTGGCCAGAACGGATGCGAAGAAGTCATTAGGTCAAAGATACCCAATCCGGGGCAATCCCGCCTTTTCCAACTGTTCAGATGATTGTTTCCAGATTGAGACTATTGGTCCAGGGTTTGTTGTTGCCAGAAAGTAAAAGCCCAATAGACTCGCAAGTAATGCAGAATCCGAAGTCCGAGAAACTTATCTCGTTTGAATCACAAGCCCTCCCACTAATGCCACAGCTCTACGGAGCTGCGCTGCGCTGGACCCGTAACCCAAGTGATGCGGAGGATTTGGTTCAGGAAACTTTTGCTAAGGCCTTTGCTGCCTGGGGAAAGTTTGAGCAGGGGACAAATCTAAAAGCTTGGCTTTTTAGAATTATGACCAATACCCACATCAACCTCTACAACAAGCGCGCCAAGGATCAGGCCAAAACCGCCCTAGATGATCTTGAAGACTGGCAGGTTGGCATGGGGGAGTCACTCACCACCTCCAACACGCGCAGCGCTGAGGCTGTTGCGATGGATAATCTTCCCTCTAAAATCATCCGAGATGCTTTAGATCAAATTCCTGACGAGTTCAGAATGGTGGTTTATTACGCGGTTGTGGAGGGTCTTCCATACGCGGAAATAGCCGAAGTTATGGATACTCCGGTGGGAACTGTGATGTCTAGATTGCATCGCGGGAAGAAAATGCTAAAAACTTTGTTATCTGATTATGCCAAGCAAGAAGGCTATCGGGTCGAAGAGGAGGAATAGTGAAGCAGGTTGACTGCGAAGAAGTAAAGCGCAGCGTGCACGAGTTCCTACACGCAGAGATGCAGACCGAGCAGCAAGAGGACATTACTGCTCACCTTGCCAACTGCGATTCTTGCGAAGAGCACTACGACATCGAGATTGTTTTCAACCAGGTAATCCAGCGTTCCTGCGATGAAGCGCCAGCCGATGAGCTAGCCAAGCGCGTTATGGAGCGACTACGCGAAGTTCAAGATCACGACTGATCTTGCGGCTCGGTAAGACCCAGCCACTCAAACCAACCGCGATTTAGTACCAACCAAGCCACCAAACCGTAGCCAACCTGTCCAGGTAGGCCTCTTGGGTGCGCGCTAGTCTCCTGTTGCCACCCCTCGTGCTCACGAAGCGGCTTGAAGCAGTCCACGTATGGAATCTGACGCCTTCTAACCACGTCCTCAAAGCCGGCGGACAAATGCTCAATCTCGTGGTCAGTCTCGGCATCGCCGGTCGGAGTTGGGCCAACCACAAAGACTTTTACGCCTTCGCGCAGGGCATCATCGAGCAAAGAGGCCAGGTTTAGGCGAGATCGAGAGATTGTGACCTGCGCCCTAACATCTTGGGCTCCGAGCGCCAAAACTAGGTAGTTCTCGGTTTGCGGGGTGAATCTAGGCATCGCTTCGGTGCGCCAGCGCTCTAAAAGCTCAGAGGTGGTCTCTCCGACCATCGCCAGCGGGAAGAACGCAACATCCTCACCCTGTGGCAATCTGGCCTGCACACGGCCCAACCAGCCAAGTCCCTTGGGGTCGCCTGACGCGGTGAGTAACTCATCACCGAGAATAACTACCCTGAGGGAGCGCATTAGCCCTGGAATGCTCGCTGGATAAGATCCGCTTGCTCAACCGCGTGACGCTTGGCTGAACCGGAAGCCGGGGATGCTGAGGCAGGTCTTGCTACCGGGGTGAAGTTGATGCCGTACTTAGGCATAAACAGACCCATGTAGGTCCAAGGACCCTGGTTTAGCGGCTCGTCCTGTACCCAACGCAGCTCGGCGTTCGGGAACTGGGCAATTGCAGCCTGCATCTCTGCCACCGGAGTCGGGTAAAGCTGCTCAACGCGAACGATCGCAGTTTGACCATCGCCACGCTTCTGGCTCTCAGCCAAAAGGTCCCAGTAGATCTTGCCCGAGCAGAACAGCACCTTGGTGACCTTTGCGGCATCGAGGTTCTGCTCATCGTTGATTACTGGGCGGAAGCTTCCCGTGGTGAAGTCCTCGACCGCAGAAGATGCTGCCTTTAGGCGAAGCATTGACTTAGGAGCGAAAACAACCAGCGGACGCTTTGGCGAGGTGAATGCCTGACGTCTAAGCAGGTGGAAGTGCGAGGCAGGAGTCGATGGCTGAGCAACAGTCATGTTGTTCTCGGCACACAACTGCAAGAATCGCTCGATTCTCGCGGAGGAGTGGTCAGGACCCTGGCCCTCGTAGCCGTGAGGCAAAAGCAACACCAGCGAAGAGAACTGGTTCCACTTCTGCTCAGCAGAAGAGATGAACTCATCAATCACGGTCTGGGCGCCGTTTGCGAAGTCACCAAACTGGGCTTCCCAAAGGGTCAAGGTGTTTGGATCTTCAACCGAGTAGCCATACTCGAAGCCCATGACCGCATACTCGCTCAGAAGCGAGTTGTAGACCTGGAAGCGAGCCTGCTGCTCTGAGATGTACTGAAGCGGCATCCACTCCTGTCCGGTTACTCGGTCATGGAAAGATGCGTGACGCTGAACGAAGGTTCCACGGCGTGCATCCTGACCCGATAGTCGGACATTGACGCCCTCAACCAAAAGCGAACCGAAAGCTAATAGCTCTCCGAAGCCCCAGTCGATGCCACCCTCGCGACTCATCTCAACACGCTTCTGGAGCAGCTGAGCCAGCTTCGGGTGAACCGAGAAGCCCTCAGGCTGGTTAGCGTGAGCATTACCGATGGCTTCCACCATCTCCCTGGCAATTGCGGTTGGGCGAACCAGTTCTTGCTTCTCGCTTGCGGTGGTGCCGATGCCGACCGGGCGCTCGCGAAGTTCGATTGGCTGGCTCATTGCCTCGTGAACGTCGACAAACGCCTGCTCCAAGCTCTGCTGGAAGGCAAGGTTTGCGGCGTCAAACTCTTCCTGAGTGATATCTCCGCGACCGATCAGGTTCTCCATGTAAAGGGTGCGAACGCTGCGCTTGTGCTCAATCAGGTTGTACATCAGCGGCTGGGTCATCGAAGGGT
>CAZKLA010000022.1:0-8175 GCA_964553455.1 uncultured Aquiluna sp.
GCTCTATCAACAATCAACGTGTTGGCGTTAGGGATGTCGATACCGGTTTCGATGATCGTTGTGGAGACCAGCACGTCAAACTTTCGCTCCCAAAAATCCACCACCACCTGCTCCAATTGCTGCTCAGGCATTTGCCCGTGAGCAATAGCAATCCTTGCCTCCGGAACCAACTTGGCTAGGTCGGCAGCCACCTTGTCGATGGTTGAAACTCGATTGTGAACGAAAAACACCTGGCCCTCGCGGATCAGCTCTCGCCTGATTGCCGCCGCCACCTGCTGCTCGCTGTAACCACCTATGAAGGTAAGGATTGGGTGACGCTCCTCGGGTGGGGTGGCAAGTGTCGACATCTCGCGGATACCGGTAACTGCCATTTCCAAGGTTCTCGGAATTGGAGTAGCGCTCATCGCCAAGACATCAACGTTGTGTTTTAGGTCCTTTAGCTTTTCCTTGTGTTCGACACCGAAGCGTTGCTCTTCGTCGATAATCACAAGACCCAGGTCTTTGAACTTCACGCCCTGCCCTAACAGCCGGTGAGTTCCAATAATCATGTCCACTGCGCCATTTTCCAGACCCCGCAGCGTTTCTTTGACCTCTTTATCGGTCTGAAAACGAGAGATGGGCTTTACCGTGATTGGGAATCCGCCGTAGCGCTCAACAAAAGTGTCGTGGTGCTGTCTAACCAGCAGCGTGGTAGGCACCAGCATTGCCACCTGCTTGCCGTCTTGGATGGCCTTAAAGGCGGCTCGCACCGCAACCTCGGTCTTGCCATAACCAACATCTCCTGCCAACAGGCGATCCATTGGGATTGGCTTTTCCATATCCCGCTTCACCTCTTCGATCGTGGTGAGCTGGTCTGGAGTTTCCTGGAAGGTAAAGGCTTCCTCAAGTTCTTGCTGCCAATGAGTGTCAGGCCCGAAGGCGTGGCCCTTGCTTTTCATACGAGCCGAGTAGAGCTTCACCAGGTCGATCGCAATCTTGCGAACTGCCTTTCGGGCGTTGCCCTTGACTCTGGCCCAGTCGGTTCCACCCATTCTGGAGAGCACCGGCGCTTCGCCGCCAACATAGCGAGTCAGCATGTCCAGCTGATCGGTTGGAACAAAGAGCGTGTCGGCTGGATAGTTGCGCTTTGGCGGTGCGTATTCGATCAAAAGGTACTCGCGGAAATGCTGCCTAGAGCCAACACCGCTGGGTCGTTGAACCAATTCCTTGAATCTTCCGATGCCGTGGACCTCGTGAACCACATAGTCGCCCTGCTTGAGGCTGAGTGGGTCCACCTGCTGACCTCGACGACGAGCAAGCTTGCGCTCACTGGGAGCGAGGTAAGAGGATGCGACACCAAAGAACTCGGCTTCGGTGATCATCACCAACTTGCTTTCGAGGTGGGCAAAGCCGTGAGCAAACTGTCCGACCGAAACCGTGATGTGATCACTGGAGAGCTGACCGATGCTGTTTGCCATGATGGCCGGCAATTCGGACTTGGTTAGCACCTCCAGCACACGTTCAGCACTGCCGTGGCCATGAGCCATGACAACAATCTTGTGCTTTTGTGTCATTAGATCTGCTACCCAGTCAACCGCTGGCTGTTCAGGGGTGAAGCGTGGGATCTCTCGGAACCCAAGATCAACTGAGGTCTCGGCGGGCAGTGCGGTTAGCGAGACCAGGGTGTTTGCCTTTTTCACCTTTGTGATGAACTCATCGACCGTAAAGAAGTTACCGCCGCTTAGGTCAATGGGCGCTTGCGAACCGGAGATGGCGGCATCCCAGGCCGCATGCAGAAACTCTTCGTTGGTCTGAATCAGACTCTCGGCTCGTTGCTCAATCTTCTGTGGATCCTGAAGCACAACTACAGCATCCTTACCGAGGTAATCAGTAATAGGGCCAAGCTTTACGCCCAGGGCAGGTGCCAGCGACTCCATGCCTTCAACCGGCATGCCATTAGAAATCTTCTCCAGCATCTGTGTGAGGTTCGGAAATTCGTGGGCCATCTCTCGAGCGCGAAGCGCCACCTGCGGCGTAATCAGTAACTCGCGAGCTGGGTAGATGTCGAGCTGGTCAACTTGACTCGCAATCGAACGCTGGTCGGCGACTGAGAACTCTCGAACATCTTCTAATTCATCGCCAAAGAACTCCAGCCGCAGCGCATGTTCGCTGGTAGTTGGAAAGAGATCTAAAATTCCACCGCGAATGGCAAACTCACCGCGCTTGACCACCATGTCGACTCGCTGGTATCCGATCTCAATTAGCTTCAGTGCCAATTCTGGAAGCAGGTATTCCTGACCGCGAGAAATCGAAATTGGCGGATGGGCTTCGAGGCCACCCAGCACAGGTTGGAGAGCGGCTCGAACCGACATCAAAACCAAATAGGGCTTGCTCTGAGCCTTGAGAGTGAGCATCCGGTGCAGGGCTTTGAGCCTGCGGCCGACTGTCTCGGCAGCAGGGCTAAGTCTTTCGTGAGGCAGGGTTTCCCAGGACGGAAACTCGATAACTTCGATCTGCGGGACAAGTTCTTTACATGCGCCAGCAATCTCTTCGGCCTGCCTGGAGGAAGGTGTCACAACCACCAACGGGACCTTTGAAAGTGCCAGCCACTGATTTATGACAAAAGGGTGCGAGGTTACCGGAGCAAAAAATTCACCAGACGAGCTTTGATTTGGGTGCGACTGACCCACCTCTTGAATCAGCGGGTGGAGGGTCACTGCGTTAGTCTAAGCGACCTTCTGCTCAACCTGATCGGCTGCCAGCTCTAAAAGCACGGCCAGTTCTTTGCGTTCGGTGCTTGAAAAATCCTGCAGCACGAAGTTAGCGACTTCTTGACTGCCAGAGGGTCTTCCGATGCCAAAACGAATACGGTGGAATTCAGCCCCACACTTGGCAATAATGTCGCGAAGCCCGTTGTGACCCGCGTGACCACCGGCGGTCTTGTGCCTGATTTCACCAAATGGGATATCCAACTCGTCGTGGATTACCAGAACCTGCTCGATTGGAATTGAGTAAAACTTCATCAGCGCTTGCACCGGAGCTCCCGAGAGATTCATAAATCCGGTGCTCTTGACCATGACGATCTTCTTGCCGCCGGTAACAAAGCGGCACTCTGCGACAAGCGCGATTGACTTGTGGAGCTTAAAACTTGCGCTGTGGCGGTTAGCCAAAACGTCGAGCACCATGTGCCCGACGTTGTGGCGGTTGGATTGGTAGTTGGGCCCGGGGTTACCGAGGCCAACTACCAGCCAAACATCTTTACTCAGCTGCCGAACCAGCCTCTGGAGTATCCTCACCTGCAGCACCTGCCTTGGTCTCAACAACCGAGGCAACTAGCTCGCCTGCGGCAATGTCCAAAGTGACACCCTTTGGAAGTACTAGGTCGCTTGCGAGGTAGTGGTGACCTGCGGCGGCCTCCTTGGAAATTGGAAGCTCTACGAACTCAGGAACGTGGGTTGCCTCAGCCTCAAGCTTTACCGTCTTGTGCTCTAGGTCCACGACGGTTCCGCTCATTGGGTCGCCCACTACGTGAACTGGGACCTCAACGTGAACCTTCTCGCCCTTGATTACCTCAACTAGGTCAACGTGCTCGATGATCTGGGTAACTGGGTCCTTGGAAGCCATCTTTACCAAAACCAGCTCGGTCTTGCCATTTAGGTTTAGCTCCAAAAGAGCGTTCTTGTGGCGAAGTGCCAAAGCAATCTCGTGGGCAGGTAGTGAAATGTGGCGGGTTGCGTTTCCGTGGCCGTAGATTACGGCTGGGGTCTGGTGGGAAGCGCGAAGCTTGCGAGCCGCACCCTTACCAAAGCTCTCGCGAAGGGTGGCAACGATCTTGATTTCTGACATCTTTTCCTCTTAGGTCTATGGCAGCGAGGAAAAGGCACCCCGTCGATTACGGATACTTGATATCCCTCGCCGCTGTTCGACCCAAAGTCTAGCGGCCTAATCAGGCTTTGCCAAGCTGTGGTTTAGGCGTGACCTGGGAAGAGCGAGTTGACTGAGTCGTCATAGAAGACCGCAGCGATTGCCTTTGCGATCAGCGGAGCGATCGAGAGCACAGTTAGGGTGGCAAACTCTTTGTCCGGAGTAATTGGCAGGGTATTGGTGACAACAACCGAGTCAATTACCGGGTCACTGAGGCGCTCAACCGCAGGGTGAGAGAAAACACCGTGGGTGGCTGCAACGATAACGCGCTTAGCGCCATTGGCCTTTAGCGCCTTGGCAGCGGCCAAGATGGTGCCACCGGTGTCGATCATGTCATCGACCAAGAGGCAGTCTCTGCCTTCAACGCCACCAACAATTTCGTTCACCTGAACCTGGTTTGGGCGGTCTGGATCGCGACGCTTGTGCACAATTGCTAGCGGAGTACCTAGGCGGTCTGCCCAGATATCAGCCACGCGAACACGACCCGAGTCCGGGGAAACAACGGTTAGGTTTTCGGTTCCGAAGGTCGCTGCGATGTGATCAGCCAAAAGTGGCAGTGCCCAAAGGTGATCCACTGGACCATCAAAGAAACCCTGAATCTGTGGGGTGTGTAGATCTACCGACATGATGCGGGTAGCGCCGGCAGCCTTGAACAAATCAGTTACTAGGCGAGCGGAGATTGGCTCACGTCCCTTGTGCTTCTTGTCTTGGCGGGCGTATGGGAAAAACGGTGCTACGACGGTAATGCGCTTGGCACTGGCGCGCTTCATGGCGTCAACCATTAGCAGCTGCTCCATAAGCCAGTGGTTGATTGGAGCTGGGTGAGCCTGGATGATGAAGGCATCGACACCGCGGACGCTTCGTTCGTATCTCACGAAAGTCTCGCCGTTGGCAAAGTCGTAGGCCGTTACCGGCACCAGCTCGGTGTTGAGAATCTCGGCCACCTCTTGGGCAAGCGGCTGATGCGCTCTTCCAGATGCGATTACTAGTTGCTTACTGGCCTGCTTCTCAACTGGCATCGCTGCTCCTTTGTGCTGCCTCTGCTGATTTCGAGCCTGGACGCTTGTCCAAAACCCAGCCAGCTAGATTCTTTTGCGGTGTTGTGTTCAATGCTAACGCTCCTGGCTCGACATCCCGACGGATTGTCGAACCCGCTGCGGTGTAAGCACCATCTCCGATAACGATTGGTGCCACAAAGACGTTTCCGCTTCCGGTCTTGGCGTGAGATCCAATGATGGTGCGGTGCTTGTTGAGCCCGTCGTAGTTGGCAAAGATGGTTCCGGCACCAATGTTGCTGCCCTCGCCAATCTCCGCATCGCCAACATAAGAAAGGTGCGGAACCTTGGCACCTGCGCCAATCTTGGCGTTCTTGGTCTCGACAAATGTGCCGATTTTGCCGTCTTTGCCAAGGTGAGTGCCGGGTCGTAGATACGCAAATGGCCCCACGCTCGCACCAGATTCGATTTTTGAGGCAGAGCCCTGGGTGCGACTGATGGTTACGTTTTCGCCAACCTCAATATCGGTCAAGGAGGTGTCAGGTCCGATGACCGATCCCTCGCCAATCGCAGTGAAGCCATGGAGCCTGGTGCTCGGCAGCAGCGTTACATCTTTAGCCAACTGAACAGTCACATCAATCCAGGTCGATGAAGGCTCTTGAATGGTGACTCCGGCGAGCTGCCAGGCGCGAACGATTCTGGCGTTCAACTCGGCCGCCACTTCGCTGAGCTGCGCGCGGTCATTGATGCCAGCCACCAGCCAGTTGTCGGCAATCGGATGTGCGGAAACCTTCTGACCCTGCTCGAGCATCAAAGCTGCGACGTCGGTAAGGTACTTCTCTTTTTGAGCATTCTCCAAGGTGACACGGGACAGTGCGGTCCTGAGGTGCTCGGCATCAAAGATGTAGACACCGGCGTTGACCTCAGTGATGGCTAGCTGGTCCTCGGTGGCATCCTTTTGCTCCACAATGCCAACAAAGTTCTCTCGCGAGCGGACCACTCTTCCGTAACCCTTTGGGTCCGCCATGATTGCGGAGATTAGGGTCCCGGAATTTTGGCTCCCGCGATGGATTTCAAGTAGCTGCTCAATACTTGCCACATCCAACAGCGGAACATCGCCGGAAAGCACTGCCACATCTCCCGCAAAATCTTTCGGAAGTTGATCTAGAGCAGCCTCAACTGCGCGGCCGGTGCCAGGAATCTCGTCCTGAATCGCAATTGTGGTGTTTGGGTAGAAGGCTTTTACATAGTTTTCGATGCGCTCACGCTCGTGACGAAGGACGGCGACTACGTGGTCTGCCCCAAGCGAGTGAGCGGTTGAAAGCACGTGTCCGATTAGCGGTAGACCTGCGATTTCGTGCAGCACTTTTGGAGTAGCGCTTCTCATGCGCGTGCCTTCTCCGGCTGCGAGCACTACAACTGCGAGCTGACGCATGGTCCTCCATATCACCTGCAGCTCCGCCCCTAGGATTCGAACCTAGACCGGACGCCTCCAAAGAGCGCCGTGCTGCCGTTACACCAGAGCGGAACGAGGTTTGCACCTCGGCGATAAGTCTGCCAGATAGTTTGGCTAGAGCTGAAGTTTCTCCAAAGTCTCTAGGTACAAAGTTTCAAATTCCTCGAGCTGTATACCCAATTCCCGCTGGCGATCCGACAATTTCAGCAGCAGCTCATAGTCCGCCTGGTCTGCGGTGGCAAGTTCCAGCAGGATGGACTCAAGCTCTTGATTCGCCTTGGCCATCGCCCGCTCTAATCGTGCCGATTCCTTTTCTAGGTTTCGCTTCTCAGCACCGGAAAGAGTTGAAACGCTCTTGGCCGCGGCCGGAGCCTGCTCTTGAGTTTGAGGCGCAGCCTTGCGAAGCTGCAGGAACTGCTCCACGCCCTTGGGGAGGTGTCTTAGCTTCCCATCACCTAAAAGCGCGAACTGCTGGTCGGTGACTCGCTCCAATAGGTAGCGGTCGTGGCTCACCACAATCAAGGTGCCGGGCCAGGTGTCCAGCAAATCCTCCATGGCGGCAAGCATGTCGGTATCTAGATCATTGGTCGGCTCATCCAAGATCAAAACATTGGGCTCGGTAAACAAAAGTCGTAGCAGCTGAAAGCGCCGGCGCTGGCCTCCCGAGAGATCTGAAATGGGAGTTTGGAGTTGTGCGGAGTCAAAGCCAAGTTGCTCAACCAGCTGACCGGTACCAACTTCTTTTTTGCCAACCGTGAAGGTGGTCTTCTCACGCTTGATCATCGCGAAGATGCGATCATCGGCAAACTCATCCAGCTCTCTGACATCCTGGCTGAGCTTGGCAAATTTGACGGTCTTGCCAATCTTGATTCGACCAGAACTTGGCGCCAGCTCACCGGTCATGAGTCCAAGCAGCGTGGTTTTTCCAGCACCGTTGGCCCCCAATAGGCCAATTCGATCTCCCGGCCCTAAACGCCAGGTCACATCGGAGAGGATGGTCTTGCCATCCTCGGTTTGGTAGCTCACATCCTCGAAGTCCACCACGTCCTTACCAAGGCGCTGGGTGGCCAACTTGCTAAGTTCCAGTTGATCACGCGGTGGTGGTTCATTGGCAATCAGAGTCAGCGCGGCATCGATACGGAACTTGGGCTTTGCGGTTCGAGCCGGTGCTCCCCTGCCAAGCCAAGCTAATTCTTTGCGGAGCAGGTTCTGTCTTCTGGCTTCGCTAGCAGCTGCCTGTCGGTTGCGCTCGGCACGCTGCAGTACATAGGCGGCGTAGCCGCCATCAAACGGCTCAATCTTGCCGCCGTAAACCTCCCAGGTGAGGTTGCACACCGCATCCAGGAACCAGCGGTCGTGGGTGACCACCAACAAGCCACCGGCGGTCTTTGACCAGCGATTTCTCAGGTGATCTGCCAGCCAGGCCACACCCTCAACATCGAGGTGGTTGGTTGGCTCATCGAGCATGATGATGTCGTAGTCGCCAGCCAGTAGTGCCGCGAGCGCCACTCGACGACGCTGGCCACCAGAGAGCGAGCCGACCTGCTGACTCCAATCCAAGTCCCCCAACAAGCCCTGCAGCACATCTCTAATCTTGGGATCGGTTGCCCACTCGTGTTCCGGACCCTCGCCTACTACCGCCTGCCCGATTGAGAGTGAATCATCGATTTTGTCGACCTGAGTGAGGTAGCCAACACGCAACGAACCGCGCCAGGTGACTCGGCCGGAATCTGGTTCAAGCTGTTTGGAGAGAATCTTGAGCAGGGTGGATTTTCCATCACCGTTGCGACCGACGATACCGATTCGGTCGCCCTCGTTAAC
>CAZKLA010000022.1:8275-17729 GCA_964553455.1 uncultured Aquiluna sp.
AGTGGCTGGTGGTTGATTAGAAGCACAATTGGCTCGGTAACAACCTGTGGGTGGGGTGCTAATTCAATTCCAGTGTCGCTACCAAGTGCCGTGCCGCCGAGAAGTCCAAAAGGGACATCAGCGCCGATTGTGGCTCCAACGCGCATGAGCGCAGCCTGATCTAAACCTAGGCACCAAGCTTCATTCAGTGCTGTGAGGGCGGCGGCGGCATCGGCAGATCCACCAGCCATGCCTCCGGCAACCGGCACCTGCTTGTGAATCACAAATCGCATCGGTTGCGGGTTCTCAATGCCAACACTTTGAGCAAGCGCAAAGGCGGCTTTGACGACCAGGTTTGTCTCGTCGAGCGGGATCTCGGAAAGATTAGGAAGCTCCGATACAACTTCAACCTGCCAACGATCACTGGCTTCAACACCGACTCGCTCTTCGAGGTCTAACGCTTGATAGAGGCTGACCACCGGGTGATAGCCATCGGCCTGAAGGTTTCCAACTTGAAAATGCAGGTTTACCTTGCCCTGCGCTGCTGCCCAGATCACTTGGCGCTCGCAATCGCAATGAATTGCTCGATGTTGAGCTGCTCTCCCCTGGCCTGCGGATCCACGCCAGCACGAATCAAAATCTTTTCCGCGAGAGCAGGTGAACCAGCCCAACCGGCGAGCGCTTGTCGCAAAGTCTTGCGACGCTGCAGAAAGGCTTGATCAATCGCGGTGAAGGTTGGTCGCTGCAGTGCCGGATCGCGTTCCACGGTTCGCTCGAAAAACACCAGTGCGCTGTCCACGCCTGGCACTGGCCAAAAGATGTTTCTGCCAATGTTCCCAGCAAGGCGAGCTGGTCCATACCAGGCCATCTTCAAAGAAGGCACCCCGTACTCTTTGCTGTTTGGGGCTGCGGCTAGCCGGTGCGCCACCTCGGCCTGCACCATCACCAGGCCCTTTCGTATCGAGGGGAACTGATTCATGAAGTGCAATAGGACCGGCACCGAGATGTTGTATGGCAGGTTGGCAACCAGCGCGGTTGGCTCCCCCGGTAGCTCGGTGACTTTCAAAGCGTCCGCAACCACTAGGTCAAGAGTTTGATTTGGCGCATGCCTTGCGATGGTACTCGGCAGCTCAGCGGCGAGGCGTTCGTCGATTTCAACGGCAATAGCCCTTGGCACAATCTCCAGAATTCCGAGGGTAAGCGAACCCAAACCCGGACCAATCTCAACAACCAAATCCTCCGAGGTTAGCTCCGCTGCCGAGACGATTCTCCTAATGGTGTTCGGGTCGATCACAAAGTTCTGGCCGAGCTTTTTGGTTGGCCTGATATCTAGCTTTTCCGCTAACTGACGAATCTCTGCAGCTCCCAGCATCAGCTCAAGCCCTCGGACCACAGGCCATAGACCCGCTCAGTGTTGGCGTTAATCTGCTCTGCGGTCTTTACCGCGTCCCAGCCAAGTAGCGCAGCAATGTAGCGCAGAGTGTGCGGAACCAGATAGGGAGCGTTTGGTCTTCCGCGCATTGGCTCCGGGGTTAGAAATGGTGCATCGGTTTCCACCAGCAGAAGTTCTGGAGACACGGCTAGCAGTGAATCCCTCAGGTGCTGGTTTTTCTTGAAAGTGATGTTGCCCGCGAAGGACAGATACCAACCGTTTTGCTGGCAAATCTCTGCCAACTCTAGATCTCCGGAGTAGCAGTGGAAGACGGTGCGCTCTGGCGCACCAACTCGCTTCAACGTCTCAACAACCTTGGCATGGGCCTCACGGTCATGAATCATCAGCGCGATGTTGTTCTGCTTGGCAATCTCGATGTGCTGCTCAAAGGAGTAGGCCTGGGCAGCCAACTCGGCATCACCCTGGGTTCTGAAAAAATCTAAACCAGTTTCACCGATGGCTCGGACTCGAGGCTGGCTGGCGAGTGCGGCAATACCGGCAATTGCCTCATCTAGTTGCGCTCGAGTTTCGTAAAGTGGTGCTTCGTTCGGGTGGAGGGCAACAGCGGCCAACAACATCGGTTCAGATTTTGCTGCCTCGGCAGACCAGATTGAACTCTCCAGCGTGACTCCAACCTGGACAGCCCCGAGCATGTTTACCTGACGCATCCGCTCAAGGTGCTCAGCAACCGACATCGGTTCGTCGCCATCGGCAATCTCGAGGTGGGTGTGGTTGTCGTAAGTGCCAAGCTCCAACGGCTCTGGAAGATCTGGGTAGTGAACCGGGCGGTTGTTCAAACCGTCATAGGAGTTTCTGGTGCGAATGGGTTCGCTCATTGTTCCTCTACGCGCGGGAACAAAACCTCTAGATCGCCCAGCTTGGTTCCGGCCGGAAGAACTCCCCATTGCCCCATCTGAATTCTCTGCTCGGATAGCTCACCCAAGCTCGTGCCGATTGAATTCCAAAGCTTCTGAGTTGCCTTCGGGATAATCGGGCTGAGCAGCACCGCCAACAAGCGCAGACCCTCGGCAGTGGTGTAGAGCACGGTGGCTAGGCGTTCACGGTCAGCCTCATCCTTTGCCAGCACCCAAGGTGCTTGAACAGTGATGTAGTTGTTGAGCTCGTCCACCAGGGTCCAGACTTTGGCAATCGCCTCGTGAATCGCAACTTTGTCGATAGCCGAGTTTGAACCCACAACGGCTTCCTGGGCCACCTTCTGGATCGCAAGGTCGGCCTCGAGGTATTCGCCAGGAGCTGGGACAACTCCATCGAAATACTTGTTGATCATTGCGATAACTCGGGAGGCTAGGTTTCCAAAACCATTTGCCAGCTCAGAGTTGTAGCGCGCGCTGAGGTCTTCCCAGCTAAAAGACCCATCGGATCCAAAGCCAATTGCCTTCATGAAGTAGTACCGGAAAGCATCCGAACCAAAGATGTCGGTGATTTGAGTCGGCGCAATACCGGTGAGCTTGGACTTTGACATCTTCTCGCCGCCCACTAATAGCCAACCGTGACCAAAGACCTGCTTCGCCGGCGGTAGCCCGGCAGCCATCAGCATCGCTGGCCAGATGACCGCGTGGAAGCGCAGAATGTCCTTACCTACCACCTGAACATCAGCTGGCCAAAGCGATTGAAGCTTCGCCTCATCGCTGCCATAGCCGATTGCGGTGATGTAGTTCAGAAGCGCATCAAACCAAACGTAGGTTATGTGCTGATCGTCCCAAGGAATATCGATACCCCAGTCGAAACGCTCTTTTGAGCGCGAGATTGAAAGGTCACTCAATCCGGAGCGAACAAATGACACAACCTCGTTCTTTGCGCTCTCCGGCTGAATAAATGTTGGGTTCTCCTCATAGTGCTTTAGCAAGCGCTCTTGGAAGTCACTGAGCTTAAAGAAGTAGTTGGTCTCGTTCAGCTGCTCTACCGGCTTTGAGTGAATCGCGCAGACCTTCTGCCCTGCGAAATCTCCGGCACCGTCAATTAGGTCAGACTCGTTTTTGTATTCTTCGCAACCAACGCAGTAGTTTCCCTGGAATGAGCCCTGGTAGATAAAGCCGGTGTCATAAAGCTTTTGCAGGAACTGCTGCACTGCCTTCTCATGGCGAGGCTCGGTGGTGCGAATAAAGTCCTGATTGTCGATGTCGATGGTCTCCAAAAGCGGAAGCCACGACTCAGTAACCAATTTGTCGGTCCAGCTCTTTGGATCGGTGTTGTTCCCCAGGGCGGTGCGCAGCACCTTCTCGCCGTGCTCATCGGTACCGGTGAGGAGGTAGGAGTTTTCGCCACGAGCTCGGTGCCATCTGGTGAGCACATCGGAGGCAACTTCGGTGTAGGCGTGGCCAATGTGAGGGGCATCATTCACGTAGAAGATGGGGGTAGTTACATAAAAGGACTTGGACACCCTTGATATCTTAGGGTTTGTGTAAAAGAGCTTCAGCGTAAATTGCGCTCTTTGACGCACCAGTTGCTTCGGCGAGGTCTGCGCAAGCTTGTTTCAAGCCCATCCCTGAGGCAGCTAATTCCAGAGCTTTCAGTCCCAATTCGGCAACGTCAAAGCTCCTGGGGCTGGCTCCGGCGATAATCATCACCATTTCGCCCTTGGGTGAACCCGCAGCCCAGGTCGCAAGTTCCGAGAGTGTGCCACGTTCGGTGTGTTCGAACTTCTTGGTCAACTCTCGAGAAACGGTTCCCTGCCGATCTGGGCCAAAAACAGTTTCTGCGTCAATCAGGGATTCATGAATGCGATGCGGTGCTTCGAAAAAGACCATGGTTCGCACCTCTTCTTTGAGTGCTTCAAACACTCGGAGGCGTTCTCCCTGTTTTCTAGGTAAGAAACCCTCGAAACTAAATCGGTCAGTTGGTAATCCCGATACCGCGAGTGCCGAAATCACCGCCGATGGTCCCGGAACCGCAATCACCTCAATGCCAGCCTGCGCACAATCCCTAACCAATTGGTAGCCAGGGTCAGAAATAGTTGGCATACCGGCATCTGACACCACCAATAGGTCATGGTCTCGAGCCACCTCAACCAACAACGCTGTCCGTTCGGCATCGCTGTGCTCATGAAGGCTGTAGAGCCTTGCGGCTAGTCGGATACCAAGCGCTGAGGCCAACTGCTTCAGTGTCCTGGTGTCCTCGGCTGCGATATGTTCACTTTGCGCCAGCATCTCCTTAAGGCGCAAAGAAGCGTCCGAGAGATTACCAATGGGAGTTGCGGCAAGAATCAACACGCTAAGCAAACTAGCATCTAAGGGTGATTTACGGGCTGCTTAACCTAACCAAACGTGCGCTCGCCAGCCGTTTCTTTTATCCGATCAGCACCCTGCTGATTACCGCGCTGGGGGCACTGCTTCGATTTGGCAATCTGGCCAACCCTCAGCTTTTAGTTTTCGATGAGACCTACTACGTAAAAGACGCCTACACGCTTGGGCTATTTGGCTACGAGAGGCAGTGGCCGGATAACGCCAACCCGGAATTTGAATCCGGCAACGTCGACAGCTACTTGCGTGACGGTGCCTACGTGGTTCACCCACCAATCGGCAAGTGGGTGATCTGGCTCGGGATTCAACTCTTTGGAGCAGACAGCTCATTTGGCTGGCGATTCTCTGTCGCGCTACTGGGGACCTTGGCTATTCCTTTGATCATCGCAGCAGCGAGGCTATTGATCGGCAATCGGATATTCGCGGCTTTGGCAGGGTTGTTCCTGGCGATTGAAGGTCAATCGATCGTGCTTTCCAGAACTTCGATCCTGGATGGCATCTTGGGCTTCTTCGTGCTTCTGGCCTTCTACTTCATGCTCTTAGATCGTCGAGCCATATCCACTTCTCTCAACAAGGCAGCGCTGGCGAAACGAGATTTCACGCTGACCTTCAGGCCTTGGCTTTGGGCAATGGCGTTTGCCTTGGGATTGGCCAGCGGCGTGAAGTGGTCCGGCCTTTACTTCCTTGCGATCTTTGGTGTCTACACATTTGTTGCCGATTGGATCAGCAGGCAGCGATTGGGCCTGAGGCTTTTACCGGCGGTGCTGCAGGCAGCTCTCAATGCGCTGGCAATGCTCGTAATTGGTGCTGCCACCTACCTGGCCAGCTGGACTGGCTGGATTCTCTCCTCCGGAGGCTGGGGTCGACAGGCAAATGAAAACTGGCTGGTGGCCCTATGGGACTACCACACCAATGCCTATGGATTCCACACCGGTCTGAGCGCCGAGCACCCTTACTCCGCAAATGCCTGGGAGTGGCTACTCAATATTCGACCCACCGCCTTTTACTTCGAAAATTTCACCGACGAGCGCTGCGGCCCAATTGAGACTTGCTCGATTGCGATAACCGCACTTCCACACCCACTGATATGGCTAAGCGCGGTGCTGGCCATGATTTGGGTCGGCTTTAGATTCGTTAGAAAAGCTGACCTTGCGGCCGGCGCAATCTTCATGGCATTTTTGGCAGGCTGGGCGCCCTGGTTGGCTTACCTATCAAGAACCACTTTCCAGTTTTACGCGGTGGTTTTCACGCCGTTTTTGATTCTGGCTCTTGCGTATGCGTTGCACAGTTTCTGGCGCAAGGGTTTCCTACTGCTGAGAGTTAGCCAGCGGGAGTGGGCAATAGCGCTGTTCGTGCTGCTAACTTTGGCTGTGGCAGCATTCTTCGCATCCCTTTGGATGGGACTTCCGGTTCCATACTGGTTCTGGCGAATACAAATGTGGCTGCCCTCTTGGATTTAGGTGATTAGTTGGCTCTGGGTATTTCCGCACTGAAGGCTGCTCCTGAGGCTATTGCGGTTTTGATTTCGCAGCTGTTTGCTCGGTTCCCATTCGGCATGCTCAGCATCGCGTTCATCATTCACATTCAAGCGGTCACCGGATCCTATGCGATCGCCGGAATCGCTCTTGGAGCGCAGACCATCGGTGCGAGTATCTCGGGACCGCTGCTCGCGAGGTTGATGGCAGATTTCGGGATTCGTAGAGTGGTGATTGTCAGCACTCTCACCACCTCATCGGCACTGCTTGGTTTGGCATTTGTCGAACCGGAACCAATTTGGCTTATCACGCTGGCTTTTTTGGTGGGGTTCTCATCACCGCCGATTCAGCCGGCAGCTAGATCGATTTACCCGCAGGTGACTCCAAAAAAACTAATGCCGGCGCTTTACTCACTGGATGCCACCTCGCAGGAAATCATCTGGGTGCTTGGACCATTGGTTGCGACCCTGGTGGCGGCAAGCTTTGGAAATGTGCCGATGATGATCACCGTTGCGGTGATTCAGGTCCTCGGCACAATCTGGTTCCTGCTAAACAAATCTGTTGGCTCCATCAAGATTCCTAAAAACAAAAACGTCCTGGGTAAAGCGCTTCGAAATCCAAAGGTTGCGGCGGCCACGGTGCTTGGTCTTTTGTTTGTCGGATCATTTGCCGGTGTCGAAGTTGGGGCGGTGGCGCTGTTTGGTAAGTCGCTTGCCGGAATCATGTTTGCGGTGTTTTCGCTCGGTTCTATTTTTGGCGGTCTGCTGCTTGCGCCGAGGTTCAAAGGTTCAAATGCCCTAACGGTCTTCTCCGCCGTCACGCTGTTGGGGTACTCGGCAATCCTGATCGCCCCTCAGGAGCCGCTCTGGGTTGGTCTGTGCCTGTTTATCGCAGGGGTAGGGGTGGCACCAACTCTTGGAACACTTTCGCTGATGATCGCCACTGGAACTTCTGGCAGCGAAACCGTCGAAGCGTACGGCTGGACCACGACCGGTCAGCTGGTTGGATTCTCCGCAGGTAGTGCGCTGGCGGGTATTTCGATCGACATCGTCAACCCCACGGCAGCGCTACTGGTATCAGTGGTTTTTGGTGCCTTTACGGTGATAGCTGCTCTGCTAATTAGCAGAGCGTCAAAAAAGGACTAAACCTTTACCTTCCGGTTCTTGCTGGTAACAGCAAGTGACCAAAGGGTAGTGATTACCAGTGTCATCAAGATGACCGTGAGCGATAGCTCTGTGGAAATCTCTGGAATTGCGTCCACCTTCTGGCCACCGTTGATGAATGGCAGTTCGTTCTTGTGGAGCGCGTGCACCACTAGCTTCACACCGATCCAAGCCAGGATGATACTCAAACCTACCGACAGGTACTTCAGGCGCTCCATCAAGCCGCCCAACAGGAAGTAAAGCTGGCGCAGACCCAGAAGCGCGAAGGCGTTAGCCACGAACACGATGTATGGCTCTTTGGTGAGACCGTAAACCGCTGGGATGGAATCCAGTGCGAATAGCAGGTCCGTGAAACCGATCGAGATCATCACCAGTAGTAGCGGGGTGTAAATCCACTTACCGTTTTGCTTGATGCGGTAACGGTTGCCGTGATACTCGTTGGTGGTTGGAATCAGCTTCGAAATGAACTTGGTTAGACCGTTTGCTTCGGAGTGATCATCAGTGGTCTTTTTGAAAGTCTCAACAATTAGCTTGATAGCGGTGTAAATCAAGAAAGCGCCGAAGGCGTAGAACGCCCAGCTAAAGCGCTCGATAAAGGCAGCGCCGAGAATGATAAAGATGAAGCGAAGCACCAGAGCAATCGCAATACCAATCAACAGCACCTGGCTGCGCAGTGCCTTGGGGACAGCGAACTGCGTGAAGATGATTAGGAACACGAAGATGTTGTCAACCGACAAGCTCTTCTCAGTTACCCAACCGGCCACATATTCAGCAGCGAACTGGTCGCCCCAAACTGCACCAATAACAAAGGTAAACAGCAGGGCCAAAGCGATATAGATGGTCGACTGAATCGCCGACTCGCGGAAGGTTGGTTCGTGAGGGTTGCGCATCTGATAGATGAAATCAACCAAGAGTACGGTGGTTAGCACACCAATTGTGACGGCCCAAACCCAGAGCTCTACCTGCATTATTTCCATTCCAATTCCGCGACGGCGGAATAATCATCTAGGACTAATTGTAGGTAATTACAGAAGATTACGAGGTGGCTACGTGAAAGTCCTTATATCCGGTGCATCCGGTCTAATTGGCACCGAACTTGCTAAGCAACTGCGTGCGCAGGGCCACCAGGTGGTGGCCCTTGTAAGGCGGCCATCAAAATCTGCCGACGAACTGTCCTGGGCTCCCGGCATTTCCGCACTGGACCCGAATTCGCTTTCCGATATCGATGCGGTAGTCAATCTCGCAGGTGCGACAACTGGCAAGATTCCCTGGACTAAGAATTACGAGCGTGAGCTGATTTCTTCCAGGCTCGACTCAACAAAAACATTGGTTGATGCGATAAATAACTGCCCGAATCCTCCCAAGGTTCTGATCTCAGGATCAGCTTCTGGGATCTATGGGGATCAGGGTGATACCTGGCTCGACGAAAGCGCCCCCAAGGGCGAGGGCTTCCTAGCAGACCTTGCTTACCGCTGGGAAGAAGCGGCCAAGTTGGCTAAAACTCGAGTCGTGCTGGTGCGCACCACCATGGTCATGAGCAAGAAGCTTGGGGCACTTGGAAAGCTGCTCCCGTTGATCAAGCTTGGCATTGGCGGAGCTCTTGGCTCCGGCAAGCAGTGGTGGGCATGGATTTCACTAGAAGATCAGGCCAGGGCGATTATTCACCTTATTGAAAATGAGTCCACTTCGGGTGCCTACAACATCACGGCTCCTGAGCCTGCGACCTGTGAGCAGATCATCAAGGAGCTAGGGCGCCAACTAAAGAGGCCGACCCTACTGAGGGTCCCTGCTTTTGCCATGCGGCTTCTCATCGGCAAGGCTGCCGATGAACTACTGCTTTGTTCCCAGAAAATGAAATCCCACCGACTCGAGCAATCGGGGTTTGTTTTCAAACACCCGACGCTTGTCGAATCGGTGGGATACGTTCTGAACTAATTACTTAGCAGCTGGCTTCTTCGCAGCAGGCTTCTTGGCTACTGGCTTCTTAGCCGCAGGTGCCTTAGCAGTCGCTGGCTTCTTAGCCGCAGTAGTTGCCGGCTTCTTAGCAGCTGGCTTCTTCGCAGCAGTAGTTGCTGGCTTCTTAGCAGCTGGCTTAGCAGCGGTTGCTGGCTTCTTCGCAGCTGGCTTCTTGGCCGCAGGCTTCTT
>CAZKLA010000022.1:17829-20941 GCA_964553455.1 uncultured Aquiluna sp.
GCCGCAGCAGTGGTCTTCTTCTTCGCGGTCGAAGCAGACTTGGCAACAGTCTTAGCTGCCTTCTCTACCTCGGTTAGGGCGTCCGCAGCAAACTTGCTGCCAGCCTTACGTGCCTCTTCGGCAGCCTCCTTGGCAGCCTTGCCGGCCTCATCGGCCAGGATGCCAGCTTCCTTTACGGTTACTGCAGAGGTCTTCTGAAAAAATCTCTTTACTGAGTCTAAAAGTCCCATAATTTTTGCGTGCTCCATTTGTCGTGAAATTGGGGGATAACTGCCAATAGCCTAACGCCAGTTTTAGATTGCGCGGCGTCTTGCGAGTATTGCGTCTAATTCTTTACTGTCAAAAATATTCTCAGGTCTTTGGATTTCGACCACGTCTGCCAAGTTGTCCACAATCTCACCAACCTTAGGTTGGTTCAGCGGAGCCGGAAGCGGGTTTGGTGCCCAGGCTCTGTCCTCGGTCACTGGACGTCTAGAAGATGCTTTACTTCGAACCTCTTGACGGTTTTTGTGAAGCTTAGATGCGATCGCAGTGGCCTGCACCGAAGCCGCTCGTGACACCAAAATGCTGAATAGGGCAAACATCGAAGAGACAACAACAGCAGTCCACCAACCGGCGTTTCCAGCCGCCGCAACTCCGGCGCCGATACTGCCAATTAGGAACAGGGCGAATAGCACTGAGAAAAATCTTTGAGTGTTGACTAGTCGGTTTAGTTTTTCATCGGCCGACATTGGGGTCTGAGCTCGAGCAATTTTCACATCGCGCTTGATGATGCTTGAGTTGGCTTTTAGCTCGGAACGCTTGGAAAAACCAGGGACAAATATTGCCAACCAGACTATGGCTGCAACCACCAAAGTGATTCCACCCAAGCCCACTGAATTCTCCATACCAACAAGATATGCGCCAGTGTTCCCAAATGGCGTTATTGGCCCCGCGTGTTCGCCAGTCGGTCAAGCAGCGAGCCATTTTTCTCTTCAGCGGTAATGGCAAAAACCTTGTGATCGCGCCAAGCGCCATCGATGTGAATAAAGCGTTCCTTGATTCCCTCAAGTCGCAAGCCCAGTTTCTCAACCACTCTTAGGCTGGCCGCGTTCTCGGGTCTGATATCGATTTCGATTCGATGCAGACCGAGCTCATCCATCAAATAATCAATCGCCAGCGCCACGGCTGTCGGAGTGATGTTTTGTCCGGCGGCCGACTTCGCTATCCAATAACCAATCGTTGCGGAGGACACCGAGCCGTGCTGCACATTTGCCACGTTCAGCTGACCCACGACTTCGCCACTATCTAGAATCACGAATCCATACCCGGTGCCTCGGCGGGCTTGGGATTTAAGGCTGGAAATCATCCAACCCGCATTCACCACTGTTCTCAGACCGGGAGTGGTTGCCTCCCAGGGCTCAAGCCATTCCCTGTCCCGAGTCAATAGGTACTGCAGCCGCCAATAGTCCCGCCGGCCGACTGGTCGCAGCGCTACCGAGCCATGTGCGATTGGGCGAATTGGGTTCACGCTGGCAAGATTACCCCTATGGATTCCTTTGAGAGCAAATCTGAGATCAGGCAGCGTGTGATTTCGCAACGCCCTCAACCTTCTAACGGGCTGGCCGCAAATTTGGTTCGACTTGCCCTAGAGCTAAACGCTGGCGTCATCGCCAGCTACCACCCGCTACCCACCGAGCCTGATGTTGCCGAGTTCAACCTCTGGGTCCGCTCCATGGGCAAGACTCTGTTGCTTCCTCGAATCGAGGGCGAGCAGTTGATTTTTGCCAGTGGCGAGTTAGCGGTTGGGAAACACGGGATCTTGGAACCCACTGGTTCACCGCAAGCTTTGACCCAGGCTCAACTGATACTGCTTCCTGCCCTAGCGGTGGATAAATCCGGCAACAGGCTGGGTAAGGGCAAAGGCTTCTACGACCGCGCGCTGGCAGATGTCACTGGAGTTGCCAAATATGCCGTGGTTTTTGATTCTGAGATCCTGGAATCAGTTCCAGCCGAGTCGCACGATGTTTGGGTAACCGGTGCCGTTACGCCAACAGCAATTCACCATTTCCGCGCATCGGCGATAAGTTAAAATCTTTCTCGGAGGAAACATGCCAACTTATTCATACGTCTGCAAGGACTGTGAACACGCTTTTGAGATTCAACAGTCATTCTCAGATGCCGCTCTAACTACCTGCCCAGAGTGTTCAGGGGAACTTCGCAAGCAGTTTGGCAACCTAGGTGTCACCTTCAAGGGTTCCGGCTTTTACCGCACCGACTCGCAGTCCGGAACCTCCGCTAGTTCGGACTAACCCCAGTGCGGCGGACGTTCGTCGTTTAGCCGGTTGTCGTTGGAATCATCCGGGTCACCCCAGGCTCGACCGGTGTCCTCGAACGCCTTCTCTTCAAAAAGTGGTTGTGCTTTTCGCTCTAGATCAACGCCCAATTGCTTCGCAATTCGATTCGCAACATCCTGTGGTTGAGCAAAAATCTCGAGGGCGTGCACGCGGATATACATCCAGCCCATCGCCCTGAGAAGGCCGGGTCGCAGCCAAAGTTTTTCGTCCCAGTTCTCGCCCTTGAGTGCCCAGTCGGCATCCACCACGGCAGCTCGGTTGCCCAGCGAAACTGCCAAACCAATGCGGTCTCCGAAGTTCAAGGCGACATTGAAACCGAGCTTCTGAAGACGCTTGGACAGATCTGCCAGCAGCGGGTCAGGGTCGCCACTGCGGATATCGCTGAGGAAGCTAGGGGCAATCAGGTCTTTTAGCCAACGCTGGTTCTCTGGCAACTTACCCGCGGCGAAGTCTTCGAAGTTGTAGCAGGAAACCACCGTCAGGCGCTTCCTTGCGGAGACAATGGTGTTCACCATCCAGTGCGAAGCGAACTCTGAGTTGAAGTCCCCCAGGGTTCCTGAGATGCGGCCCTCGGGGGTCCTGCCAAATCCAACCGAGAAGATGACTCGGTCGGCAAGTCGGTGGGTGAACTGGCTCATGGTTGCGACCTGGAATTTCTCCCGACCGTGCGCTTCAAAGAATTCCGCCAGGTTCGCCTGGTCTTTCAATGCTTGAGAAACAGACTGCTCCACCCGTTCGGCATGAGCTGCCGATGCGGTCACGACGCATAGCGACTG
>CAZKLA010000023.1:0-12256 GCA_964553455.1 uncultured Aquiluna sp.
ACCTCATCCATCATGTTGGATTCTTGGCGCAGCAAATCCTGCCAGTCCTGGGGGTTTGGAGTTTCTGGGTTGGGAAACTGCGGATACCAAACCTGGTGGCCGGCATTGCGCAATTTAGCAGCGGTTAGTCGCATCCAATGACCCTCAGGCCTGCGATTGGTCCAACCGTGCAGCAGTAAAACCCTATTCATACCTTCAGAATAGGCAATTTCGCCCAATGTTCTCGAAAAAGTTCGATTGGGATACGGGTAGCCCCACATTTGTATTCAATATGGAACATTTGCTTCGTAAGCTGATGACAAAGACTTCCCTGGAGGAAATGTTGGCTAAGCACGCAAAGAACAACCGTTGGAAGAAATTCCTGGCATTCGCAACATCCTCATTCCTGAGCATCGCTCTTTTTATTCCTTTGGGATCCGCACCAGCGAACGCTGCCGAGTTTGACGTTAACTTTGCTGCGATGAGTTTTGACGAAGGTGTCCAGGATCGAGTGCTATACCGCGGCTACCCAGGTTCCGGAACAACCACCAACATCCCAGCCAACGCCAACTACTCCGGCGATGCTGGGCAGAGCGTCGGCGATCGAGTCCTCTACAAGAACGTGATTACTATCGGCGGAACCTCCATTGACGCGCTGATCAAGACCGTCTCGATCAGCAACGGCACAACAATCTCTGCGTATGACGGCGGCAGCGCGGTTTCCAATGCGGACCAGCTTTTCCAAACCAATCTTTCGCAGAATGGCAACAACCAGAGCGCAACCTTCACATTCACCTTCTATGTTTCTGGCAGTTACGATCCGGTTGGTGACACCGGCACCACGGCCATCTTGAAGAACGTCTTGGTCAACTCTTACGACCTTGATAGCTCTGGCGGCTCGAGCCAGTATTCCGAGATGACTGGATTCCAGTCCTATCGTTTGAGCAGTAACACGACACTCTCTGTGAATTCGACAAATGGTGTCACCCGATTCCAAGACTCAGTCACAGCTGGGTATACGGCTTCCAGTGGTTCTTACACAAAAGGACGAGTTCAGGTGCGCTTCGATTACCTATCGACCTTCACAGTCAGCCACGGTGTGAATAACCAGGGAAGTGCCGGTACTTCGTTTTTTGCCTTGGACTTCGGTCCGGGCATCAGCGCTGGAACCTTCAACGCCACAACTTGGCTAGAGGGCAACAACCAAATTTCGACAGTCTCTACCCTGAACACAGCGGGAAACCGCCCGCCAACCTCTTCAAACACGACTCGCTACGTGTCCACCACGTCTCCTCGTATTCTTGAGGTTGCGGATTTTGGTAACTACGCAGACTTGGACTCAAACCCATTTGTGCGAGTGAGAATCGATTCGATTCCAGCGACTGGTGCTCTTGAGCAGTTCACGAACAGCGCTTGGGTTAGCGTCTCAGCAAACGCGATCATCAGTACCTCGGATATCGACGCTGGGAATCTTCGCTACACCCACACTTCTTTGTCAAACGACACCATCACATTTAGCGTGAATGATGGTCTTGCTTATTCGGCCGCGACTAACTCGATCACATTCATCCCTACGACCCAGACTCAGGTGATCACCTTCGCCAACCCTGGAAGCAAAACGCCTTCTCAGACGATCGCCTCAGGGGCAACGGCTAATTCCGGACTAACCGTGACGTTGATTAGTAACACGCCTGGTATCTGTTCGGTGAGCGGTCTCAACATTGTGATTTTGTCCAACACGGGCAACTGTTCGATCACCGCGACCCAAGCGGGTGACTCAACCTACGCGGCCGCCACCAGTGTTACTCAGGTCTTCAGCATCACAGGTGCGGTCTCAAACTTCACAATTACCTACGATGGCAACAGCCCTGACTCCGGTAATGCGCCTTCGAACCAAACCGGTAACGGCAGCGTCACATTGGCGTCCAACACTGGCTCATTGGTCAAGTCGGGCTTCACCTTCGGTGGCTGGACCATTGGTGGTCAGACTTACTCAGCAGGTGGTTCATACAACTTGACCGGAAATGTGACAGCTGTTGCGATCTGGACCGCTGTGGCAGCACCTTCGACTCCTGCCCCTGTGGTCTACTCGCTCACCTTCCTAGCTCCCACTGCTGGATCAGGTGTGACACCCCCGGTAATGGTGGGAACCGCAGCAATCATTCCCGGCAACATTGGAAACCTGGTAAGACCTGGTTTTGTGTTCAAGGGTTGGACTATTGAGGGCGTGGACTACACAACCGGCTCAATGGTTATTCTCACTTCCAACCGAATCGCTTACGCCTACTGGGTTCCAAAGATTATTACCTTCGTTGACTCTCAGTCCGGAACCATTGTTCTGCCTCCAATTGAGGGCACCGACCAGGTTAAGTTGCCAACTGCCCAAGAGGTCACTAAATCTGGTTTCGTCCTAGCGGGCTGGCAGGTAGCGGACAAGAAGTACGCACCGGGCGAGGTCATCTCAATCGAAGAGGCAGTGAACGCCACTGCGATTTGGACCGAGTACTTCAGCGTGACACCAAGCGAGCCGGCCACGGATGAGGCTGTTGACGAGGCAGTTGACGAAACTGTCCTGGCAGACACCGGCTTCACGGGTTCTAGCTGGTTAATCATCGCTTCCTTGATGCTGGCTGCCGGAGTCGTGCTAATGCGACTCTCTACCCGCCGTGTCTAGAAAACTTTTGCGCCTCACCGGAGAAATCCTGGTGACGGCCAGCTTGCTGGTATTTCTTTACCTGATTTACAACGCCTGGTTCACCAACGTCTCGGCATCAGTAAAGACGCAATCGCTAGCCGCGCAGATCGAGCATGATTTTGAAGAACTTGCTAAGTCTCCTTTGACTGTAAGTGAGCCAATTCGCACCGCCCAGGTCGATGCGGTTGCCGTTGATGCGATTGGTTTGGTTTACATTCCTCGCCTTAAGGCGCAGGTTTGGGGGTTGCCTTTAGTTCAAGGAATTGACCACCGCTCTCTGAGCCTCGGAATCGGACACTATCCGAGTACAAACCTGCCAGGAGAGGCAGGCAACTTCGCGATCGCGGGACACCGCGCAACAAACGGCGAACCTTTTGCCTATTTTGAAAATCTTCAAAAAGGCGATTCGGTTTTTGTGAGGACTGCAACCAATTGGTTTGAGTATCAACTCTTCGAAGATCAAATTGTCCAAGAGACTGAAACCTGGGTATTAGCAGACAGTCCTCGTGGTTTAAGTCTTGACGAAGGCACCCCACTGATTACTTTGACCACCTGCGACCCCAGGTGGAATTCATATCAGCGCTGGGCCTGGTGGGGCAAATTGGTTAACACCTATCCCGCAGATCAGAAGCCGCTTGAGATTGCCGGAGGTAGTTGATGTATAGCTGGATTTGGTCAAAGCTACCCGGTGGAAAGGTCGCCAAGTCAGTTGCTTCAGCGTTGCTAATTGCCGCGATTATTGCTGCCCTGTTTATCTGGGGCTTCCCAGCACTGGATCTGTGGTTCGCGCAGAATCCGGTTATTAGCGACTAGTTAGACCGTTGGGTCGGCGATTCCGACGTAGACGGTCTCTAGGTATTCTTCGATGCCCTCGAGGGAGCCTTCACGACCCAATCCGGATTGCTTTACGCCACCGAAAGGACCAGCTGGGTTTGAAACCAGACCGGTGTTAAGGCCAAACATTCCAGTCTCAAGCTTCTCGGCAAGGCGAAGGCCGCGGTTTAGATCCTTGGTGAAGGCGTAGGCAACTAGACCGTATTCGGTGTCGTTGGCCATCTCAACCGCTTCATCTTCGGTCTTGAAGGTGCAGATCGGAGCTACGGGACCAAAGATCTCGTTGCGAAGAATCTCGCAGCTGGCCGGCACAGACTTTAGAACCGTTGGTGGGTAGAAGTAGCCCTCGCCCGACGGAATCACTCCGCCGGTGAGTAGCTCAGCTCCCTTGGAGACAGCGTCACTGACAAGTGCGTGAATCGAGTTTCTCGCCTTCTCATCGATGACTGGCCCGATGTTGGTGCCCTCTTCAACGCCTCGAGCAACTTTCAAAGCTGCGAATCTGGCGGCAAGCTTCTGGGCAAACTCATCGGCAACCGACTCGTGAACGATAAAGCGGTTGGCTGCGGTGCAGGCTTCACCCATGTTACGAAGCTTTGCCTGCATTGCGCCCTCAATTGCCTTGTCGACATCGGCGTCTTCGAAGACGATAAACGGTGCGTTGCCACCGAGCTCCATCGAGGTTCTGAGCACCTGGTCCGCAGACTCTCTAATCAGCAACTTGCCAACCGGGGTTGAGCCGGTGAAGGAGAGCTTGCGCAGCCTTGCGTCTTTAATGATTGGTGCTGTTACCTCGGAAACCCTGGTGGTCTGGATGACGTTCACCACACCGGCAGGTACTCCAACTTCCTCGAGCACCTTGGCAAATAGCAGGGATGTCAAAGGGGTAAGGGCGGCTGGCTTCAGGATTGTGGTGCAGCCGGCAGCAATTGCTGGGCCAATCTTTCGGGTGGCCATGGCCAACGGGAAGTTCCAGGGGGTAATCAAAAGTGCTGGGCCAACTGGCTTTTTTAGAACCATCAGGCGGTTCTTGCCATCCGGTGCGGTTTGGTAGCGGCCGTTTACTCGCACGGCTTCCTCAGAGAACCAGCGCAAGAATTCTGAACCGTAGGCAACCTCGCCCTTGGCTTCGGCAAATGGCTTTCCCATTTCCAAGGACATCAGGATCGCAAAGTCATCGCCCATGGCGTTCACTTTTTCAAAGGCTGCTCTAAGTAGCTCTGCGCGAACGCGCGGGGCGGTGGCGGCCCAAGACTTCTGGGTTTCGTGAGCAGCCGCCATGGCTGCCTGGCCATCCTCGTAGGAGGCATCGGCAATGGTCTTTAGGAGCCTGCCGGTGGCTGGGTCAAAGACATCCAGTGTCTTGCCATCGGAGGCATCACGCCAGACACCGTTGATGTAGAGACCGGTTGGAACTAAATCGAGAACGCGCTTCTCGTCGGCAGAGGTAATCACTTCGCCACTCCTTTGTGTACTCGTATATCTTGCCACTTCAGGCGCTGTGAGTTCACCACAACGGAGACAGAGCTAAAGGCCATCGCCGCCCCAGCGAGCATTGGGTTTAAAAGTCCCAGGGCCGCTACGGGAATCAAAACCAGGTTGTAGCCAAAGGCCCAGCCAAGGTTTTGCCAAATGTTGCGGTGGGTTCTTTTCGCAAGCTGAAGCGCGTAGGCAACGTTCTGTGGATTGTCATCCAGAATCGTGATAGCGCTCGCAGCCTGGGCTGCGTGCGCGCCAGATCCCATGGCAATACCAATGTCTGCCCTGGCCAGGGCGGCAACGTCATTGATGCCATCACCCACCATTGCGGTCACCTGATCGGCACTGTGCAATAGCTCTAGTTTTTGCTCTGGGGTAACTCCGCCTCGGAATGTGCTGATTCCCAATTGAGTCGCAACTACCTCCACTCGAGCAGGGTGATCCCCGGAGAGTAGCTCAACTTCGATGCCCATGTTCTGGAGCCTGGTGACAGCCTCCTGAGCGCCCTCGCGAATCTCATCGCTTAGCTCAATCAACCCGTGAGCCCAACCCTCCCAGGCGACCACCACCAGGGTGTTCGGTCCTGCGTTAGCTAGTGCTTCGTCAAGCTCTTGCTGGTTCTCGTAGCTGCCAGGGCGTTCAACACTCACCCACTTGCCATCGACCAGGCCAGTGAGCCCAACCCCAGCCCGCTCAGACACATCGGTTGTCGCGAATTGGCTGCTTAGTTTGCTAATCGCCTTGGCAACCGGGTGGTTCGAACCCTGCTCCACTGCCGCTGCGTAGGCAAGCATGGTGGCAGCGCCGACGCCACCTAAGCCCCTTGAGTTCACAACCCGTAGCTGGCCATCGGTCAGGGTTCCAGTTTTATCGAAGATCACTCGGCTGACCTTGGCGGCAAGTCGTAGGGAATCAGGGTTGCGGATAACCAGTGACTTCTTGGTGCCCAAACCAGTGGCGACCACCAAGCTCATTGGCACCGCGATCCCGAGCGCGCAAGGACAGGCAATAACCAAAACTGCTATCGCTGCCGAAACGGCAAAGTCGGTGCTGGCACCGAGCAATGCCCAAACCGCGAAGGTGCCAAGGGCAATCACGATCACAGCTGGAACAAAGACCCTGGAGATGCGATCCACCAAAGAGCCCAACTGAGTCTTTTGAGCGGTTGCCTCACGAACTAAGTCCGCGATTCGGGAGAGCCTGGAAACGCTAGCGCTGCCGGTTGCCTCGAGCATGATTTGACCATCAAGCGAGGTGGCTCCAGCTGATAGCAGCCCACCGGCCACAACCTCAACCGGGAGGCTCTCGCCTGTGAGTGTCGAGAGGTCCACCAGAGCATTCGCGGAGAGCAATTTGCCATCCACAGGAATTCGTTCTCCAGCCGCTACAAATACTTTGTCTCCGGCTTTTACCTCTTGTGAGGAAACCGTAAGCCTCTCGCCATTGCGCTCAATGCTTGCGGATTCCGGTATGGCTGAGAGCATTGCCCGCACAGCATCGGTCGCGCTTCTGCGCGCTTTGACTTCGATGTAGCGACCAATTAGCACCACCGCTGGCACCACCGCACTCACCTCAAAGTAGTTGTGCGTGTGGCCATTGAGGGTCATGTAGACGCTGTAGCCGTAAGCCACCAAAGATCCCAGTGACACCAGAGTGTCCATGGTCGAATCCAAATGCCTGAGGTTCTTGATTGCGGCGCTGTGGAATGGGTAGGCAACGTATGCGATAACGACTGTCGCCATTGCCCAAACCAAATACTGCGAACCGGGGAAAGCGAAGCCCGGCACCATGCCAAAAAGCATTGTCAAACTGGCTAGAACGGCACCAACCCAAAGCCTTGGCTTTAGAGTCTGCAGTTCCGAGCGCCCAGAGCCTATTTTGTAGCCGGCTGATTCAACCGCTTCAGTGAGCTGCTGCTGACTAACCTCTGCGCCAAGCTGCAGGTGTGCTTTCTCGGTGGCAAAATCCACATAGGCGGTTACTCCAGAGAGCTTGTTGAGATTCTTTTCGACCCGCCTGGCGCATGCCGTGCAGGTCATTCCCTCGATTTCAAGCTCTTGAAGATTGCTTTTAGGCATTTAGGGTGTTGAATTCCTTCGCGGTGTAGCCGGCTTCGGTCACAGCCTCGGAAAGCTGCTCGTTGCTGACTCCAGAGACCTCGACAACTGCGGTGCCAGCGGCGTGATCCACCTTGACGTCAGAGACTCCGGCTAGACCAGATAGCTCCTTGGTGATGGTCATGGCGCAGTGACCGCAGGTCATTCCCTCGATCTTGATTTCTACTTTGCTCACTTTGTCTCCTTAGGGTCGAAGTTACAGACGTCACCAGAACACAACCTTGGTTTGTCCTTGGAAAATTTCATGTGGAGCCAGCATCCGGCGCAAAAGCCAAAGGCTGCTTCTGCGAACAGGAAGGTCAGGCACATACCGCACCAGGCAAGAACTATCTCATTTCGGATGCCGAGCCAACCCATCATGAAGCAGGCTATCAACACCATGCCAAAACCTATGGCCCAGGCCGTTTGCTTGGGCTTGGCATCCACCCACTCCGGGCGCTGCTTACGAACCAAAAAATCGGCGATTAGCAAACTTGGCGTGAAGCGCTGGCCGGCGAAAAGTCTGAGGAACATATCCAGCATGAAGATCGCACCAAAGAGCCTCAGTAGGGAGTAGTCCGAAGTCGTGAACGCGGTAAGCCAGCCGGCGAAGCCCATTACAAATAGCAGCCCAGCCGCACCGCGCACCGCACGCTCGTTAAAAACCGGAAAATCATATTCAGGAATCAAGACCCCGAACGAGGTGTGCTTAGGCATTGAACAGGTTCGCTATCTGACTCCAGCGCTCGCGGTTCAGTGAATACCAAACCCAAGTGCCTCGGCGCTCGCCTTCAATAAGCCCAACCTCGGCCAAAGTCTTGAGGTGGTGGCTAATGGTGGGCTGGGTGAGGTTTAGCGGTTCAGTGAGGTTGCACACGCAGGACTCTTGGTTTTCGCTGGCGGCAATCATCGCGAGAATTTGGAGTCTGGTTGGATCCGCCACCGCCTTTAGGGCCTTAGCCATGGCCTCGGCACTATCGCGTGCTAAAGGCTCTTTGCCGGATGTCGGAAGACAGTCCTTTAGCTGCAGAGGAATTGATTTCACCGCTCGTTAACCTTCTTGTATAGACACTTATCTATAATCTGTTTCAACACCATAGATAGATGGGCATCAATTGAACTTTAGTTCATGGCAGCGAGCATTGGCTGAGTTTCTCGGCGTCGCTGGAATCGTCGCAGTGGTGCTCGGCACCTCTCACATGGCAGACGCTCTAGCCGCGGATGCGACCGCAGGCTTACTAATCAATGCTTTGGCCACAGGTGCTGTGCTTTTTGTTTTGATTTCGCTCTTTGCGCCGGTATCCGGAGCTCACTTCAACCCAATCGTCACCTTTGTGCTTTGGCTCAAGAAGGACATCGGCTTGGGTGAGGCATTGGTATTTGCGATCTCTCAGGTGCTGGGTGGAGTTGCCGGTGCGGTGCTGGCAAACCTGATGTTCACCGATGCCGCGATTGCCTTTAGCGATAATCAGCGCGCTGGCTTTGGCATTCAGCTGGGTGAGGTTGTGGCCAGCTTTGGGCTGGTGCTATTGATTCTGATTCTGCTTCAGCACCAGAAGCCAAGCTTGATTCCGATTGCGGTCCCAGCCTGGATTATTGCCGGCTACTTTTTTACCGCCTCAACTTCCTTTGCGAACCCTGCGGTAACCCTGGGTCGCGCCTTCTCCGATACCGGAAGCTCAATTGTCTTCAGTTCGGTTCCGATGTTTATCCTCATGCAGTTCTTAGGTGCCTTGCTGGCCTTGGTTACCGCCTTCCTACTAAAACCCAAAGCCGAAAGGTAGATCCATGTCCACTCCAATTGCCTCAGTAATGTTCGTCTGCATTCACAACGCCGGCCGTAGCCAGATGGCTGCCGCCTACCTGCAGCACCTGGCAGGTGATCGAGTAGAGGTTCGCTCATCCGGCACCGCTCCGGCAGACACCGTGAACCCAGCGGTGGTCGAGGCGATGCTGGAAGAGGGCATCGATATCTCCGGCAACACCCCAAAAATCTTGACCGATGAGGACGTTCTAGCCTCTGACTACGTGATTACCATGGGCTGCGGCGACAAGTGCCCGTTCTACCCAGGCAAGACCTACCTGGACTGGAAGCTGGCAGACCCAGCCGGCCAGGGTGTGGACTTTGTTCGCCCAATCCGCGATGAGATTCGCGGCATGGTTGAGGATCTGATTGCTCAGATCGACGCTAACTTCGGTAACTAGTCGTTCAGTCGACATTTACCCGACTAGCACTTCGCGGAAAGCTTGGTTTTGTAAGTTCTCCCCATGGTGAACCGGGTCGCGATAGTAACTGAGTCATTCCTACCCCAAATCAACGGCGTCACCAACTCTGTAGTTCGCGTTTTGGAGACTCTAAAGCAGCACGAAATAGAGGCCATTGTTATTGCTCCAACCTCGGTTTCGGAACGCCACCTGGGGTTTAGGGTTCACAGCACAGCCGCAATTCCCGTGTTGCAGTTTCCAGTTGCGGTGCCAGGGCCGAACATTTCCAGATTGCTCGAAGAATTTCAGCCGGACGTGATCCACGTGGCCGCCCCCTTTATGATCGGCGCTCAAGCCATTTCTTGGGGCCAGCGAAATGGCGTGCCCACAGTTGCGATCTATCAGACCGATGTCGCTGGATATTTGGGGCGCTACAACCTGACTTTTGCCAAGCCGGTGATGGAGAGAGTGGTTGGAGCAATCCACCAGGGAGCAACTCTGAATCTTGCTCCTACCGAAGAAACCGCGAGTCACCTTCGTGCCATCGGGGGTGGGAATGTCAAAGTTTGGGGACGAGGGGTCGACTTGGATCTGTTTACCCCCAAGAACGTGGACGATGTCGAGACTCAGGCCATCAGGTCTCGCATCGCGCCCGCGGATCGTATTGTCATTGGCTTTGTCGGTCGCCTAGCTGCGGAGAAGCAGGTTCACAGAATGGAGGAGTTATTTGGACTCCCCAACACCAGCTTTGTGATTGTCGGGGACGGCCCGGAACGCGCCCGACTTGAAGATCTATTTGCCGGCCGACCAGTGACATTCACCGGCGCCCTATCTGGATTAGATCTGGCAAGGCACTACGCCGCGATGGATGTATTTGTTCACTTTGGCACAGAGGAGACGTTCGGGCAAACTATTCAAGAAGCCCAAGCCTCTGGTCTTCCCGTAGTCGCGCCGAATGTCGGCGGGCCAAGGCATCTCATTATTCATGGCAAATCAGGGCTGCTCGTTGACCCTCGAGAAAGAGCGGGATACAAGCAGCAAGTGGCGCGGCTGCTCGCGAGCGAAGGGCTCCGCAAGAGCCTCGCACTGGGAGCCCTTCAGCAGGTGGCCGGTCGTTCATGGGCTGCTAACAACGCTAAGCTTCTGCAGTATTACCAAGACGCCGTAGCAGTTTTCGGCGAGCTACGAGTGGAGCAAATTGAACTGGCTTGACGCCCAAGAAATCATCAACGCCTTCGGGGATTACGTTGCGATTGCCGTCACCATCATCATCTTTCTAGAGACCGCATTCATTCTTACCTCGTTTCTGCCGGGAGACTCCCTGCTCTTCCTAACGGGATTAGCGTTGGCCACGAGCGAGTCATGGTTACCTGACTGGATTGGTTTCATTCTCATCTGGATTGCGGCATTCATCGGAACTCAGACTGGCTACTGGATTGGATACAAAATTGGACCCCCGCTTTTCGAGCAGAATCGCAACTTCATCCTGAATCAAAAAGTCCTAGACCGAACTCATGAATTCTTTGAGAAGTATGGTACCCGCGCGGTTGTTTTGGCCAGATTCGTGCCGATTCTAAGAGCATTAATTCCAATGCTGGCTGGAATTTCAAGAATGGATATCAAGCGCTTCACTCGACTCAACGCTCTGGGCGCAACGATCTGGGTTGGTGTCTTTATGGTTGCGGGCTATTGGCTCGGTCAAATCTCTTACGTAAAAGAGAACCTCGAAACCACGGTTATTTTGATCATCGTCTTCACCTCACTGCTGCTTCCCTTTGAGCTTCTTCGGGACAGGCTTGCCAGGAGGATCAGTACGAAGCGCACTAGACGCTGAGCAGTCGCCAATCTGACTTCGGCCCATAAGGCTCAAGAAGCTGGTGTTTGGATTCCATGCCATCGCCTGAAGTCACACCCCTGAACTTCCTGTTGAAAAAGGGAATCACATCTCGGACAATCCAACTAATGGTTTGAACAAAGCCACGTTTGACCGGCCTGAGCTCTTGCTCTAGGTGACGAAGCTCCAAACCAAGCAATTCCGCAGCGGCATTAGCCACGCGAATGTGCCCATGGCCTGAAAAATGGACCATGTCCTCGGCCCACATTGCGAGGTCCGCAAAGTCGGCCATGCCAAAGACATCCAGGACCGGGACATCAAACTCGTCAGCCACCGTTTCGATGATTATGGAAAATAAGGCGGCTCGATGTCTTAGGGGCTTAAATAGCCGCAGGTGAATTGGATTAATTGTGTTCACTAAAACCACATCGCAACCCGCAGCGAGCAACTGTTGAACGCCGTCTCTCAAAAGCTCCCTGAGCCTCGGGAGCGATTCGGTCTTACTGAGCAAGTCGTTGGACCCCGCCATCAGGGTCACCAAGTCTGGCTGCAGTACCAACGCCCTCGGTAGCTGCTGCCGCACTATCTTCTCAAGCTTTGCGCCCCGAATAGCCAGGTTGGCGAAGTGAAATTCGTATCCTGAAAGCTGCGCTTCAGCGGCGAGTGTTCCTGCTAGGCGATCCGTCCACCCGTTGAAATGACGATCTTCCTTGAAGGTGAAGTCGCCAAGCCCCTCAGAGAGCGAGTCCCCCAGGGCAACGTATGACCGATAAGGCTTTCCAATCACAGTTCGAGAATTTCTTTACGAACTGAACTGCGGGCTAACTCAAGGTGTCGTGTCTCCCTCTGCAGGGGGAATATTCACAGTTTCCCTGTTAGCAATTTGACAATCGGTGGATAACCATAGAAACTTTTCTCCAATGTCTACTCGATCAGCTTCCACAGCGTTGGTTACCACCAACGCAATGATGTGCTGCTCGATGTGTATGTGCATGCTTTCGTGCCGCTAATCGAAACAGCTATTTCGATTTAGCCTTCGGCACCAGCACCCCAACAAACGCACGTGATTCGTGCACTAAAAATCGCACACACATCGAAGAAGGATTAGATCAAAATGACTCAACTACTAACCAA
>CAZKLA010000023.1:12356-20938 GCA_964553455.1 uncultured Aquiluna sp.
CGCCTGTTTGTGGACGGCCAAAACGCCAACCTGACCTGCAAGGAATTCGAGCTTTTGGCATTCCTGATCGAGAACACCGGTCGGACCGTGACTCGTAATGAAATTGCGGCAATCTCAGAGCGCTGCGGTGAGCCGACTCCAAATGCCCGCACCATAGACGTTCACGTTCGCCGACTACGCGGCAAGATCGCCGGCTACGAGGACATCGTGCGCACCGCCAGGGGCCAGGGCTACCGCTTCGACAAGCACCCAGATGTGCTTATCGAAGAGCTCTAAACTGACCCCATGCAAGATTTCCACCTGGCAGTTGCTGCCATAACCAAGCAGGTAGTTAGCCTGGTGGATAAAACTTCAACGCCAATCATTTTGATCGACGGGCGGGCGGCCAGCGGAAAGTCATCGTTGGCTGCCAGCCTGAAGAACGTGCTGTTCAAGGAGCTTGAGCAAGCACCCCGAGTTGTTCACATGGACGATCTGTATCCGGGTTGGGAAGGTTTACAGCTCGGATCCTTCTACCTCAACCAACAAATTCTGCAGCCCTTGAGTCAGGGCAAAACTGCTCACTGGCAACTCTGGGACTGGGAGACGAACCTGCGCGGCAGGGCTGATGAGCCGGGCAATGGCTGGCGGGAATTCGCTGGCGGAACACCATTGATTATTGAGGGTTGTGGTTCGCTCTCGAGGGTTTCCAGTGAGCTGGCTGACCTGCGAATTTGGATTGAGGCCGATAAAGAACTGCGTCACCAGCGCTGGCTAGATCGCGATGGCGAGAAGTTCGATGAGTTTTGGCATATCTGGGCTGCCCAGGAGGACGAGTTTTATCAGCAGGAGAAATCCAGTCAGCTAGCCGACCTGAGCTTTGAGAACTAGCTGTCGCGGTTAGCTCGCCAGGTTCTGACTCCGGCGATGATGCTCAGCCCAATCACGATAAACGCGATGATGTAGACGAAGGATCTCACCCATTCAATTGAGTAGGTGAAGTAGCCGGCGAGCGTGAGGCCAACTCCCCAGAGCAGTGCTCCCACCAAATTCGCACTGAAGAACTTGTAGTAGTTCATCTTTCCAATACCCGCGAGGGCCGGAATGATGACTCTGGCCCAGGGGATAAACCTTGCGACCACTACCGACCACCAGCCGTAACGAACATAGAACTGCTCGGAACGAGCAATGGCCTTTTTGAGCCAGCTGCCATTGCGCTTATCTAGATAGGGTCGGCCAAAGTGACGACCCAGGGTGTAACCAACCTGATCACCGAGCCACGCGGCAATACCAACGCCAATCACCATCACATAGATGTTGATTGAATCCGAATGTGCTGCTGCGATAAGTCCGGCCGCGAAAACTAGCGAGTCACCGGTGATGAACGGGATAAATGCCCCGACAAACAGTCCGGTTCCAGCAAAGACCAGGCCAAAGACTGCGACGTAAAAAAGCACCGGGCCAATTACATCGAACCAGCCAACGATGTCATCGGTAACGGAGGTTCGGATTGTAATTAGATTCACCCCACAAGTTTACCCGCTTAGTGGCAATGCCTAAGTCCGGCCTAATCGCCTCCTAAACTTAGGGGAATGCGTATTGGTAAGAAATTCTCCGCCCTGTTTTTGCTCACCGCCTTGGCTCTCACCGGTTGTGCCGGTGCCCCTGAGCCAACCCAGAGCGCTAGCCAAACTCCGACCGAAGAACCAACGCCAGAGCCGGTTTACCTAACTGCTCCGCTAACCGGAGTTCAGTATCTGGAGGGAACCAACCCGTATCTAGCATTGCCAGCCGTCTCGGCGAAGATCGACAACACCTTCTCTGGCCGTCCACAGCTAGCGCTGAATGATGCTGACATTGTTTACGTGACTCGCGTTGAGGGAGGCATGACTCGACTGGTTCCGGTTTGGCACTCGCAGATGCCGGAGAACATTGGCCCGGTTCGTTCGGTTCGCCCGGTTGATGCCAGCATCATCGACCAGTACGACGGCATCTTCGTTTATTCCGGCGGACAGTACCCGTTCAAGAAGGCAGCTCGTGATACCGGTTTGGTGATGAGCGACGAGGACACCGAGAACAACAAGGACACCTATTTCCGTGAGCCATCGAGAAATGCTCCCTGGAACCTTTTCTTCCGTGCTCAGAAGCTGCAGTCGATCTACACCGAGCAGCCAGCCCCTACCCAGTCTTTAGTCTTTGACGCCATCCCGAGCGCTGTTGCGCTTGGCGAGAAGGTTGATTCGGTTGATGTGAAATACACCTCACTGCGTTCAACCTGGAAGCCTGGCACCGCAACGTATCCTTGGTCCACTTCCAGCCAAACTGTTTGGTTGCGCTGGATGGATAAGACCGAGCACCTGCAGGAAGGCGGAGCGCAGGTGATTGCCAAGAATGTCATCGTCATGGAGGTTCAGCACGATCTGAGCTTCATTGACCCCAGATATGGCGCGATTCCAAAGGCAAAAATCAACGACAACACCGGAGTCGCACACATTTTCAGCGACGGCTATTACCTCAAGGCGATTTGGACCAAGGGCGGCAACGACCAGCCAATCCGCTACACCCTGGAAACTGGCGAGAGCGTCAAGCTAGCGATCGGTAACACCTGGGTTGAGATGATGGATCTGCCAAAGGCCAAGCTCACAATCACCAAGCCACCGGTTTCAACCGAGTCCGACCAGTAATTGCGCGGAGTAAAGAAGGAAAACCTTCCCGAGAAACTTTGCCAACGCTGCGGCAAGCCAATGGTTTGGCGTAAGAAGTGGGAAAAGACCTGGGATGATGTGAAGTTCTGCTCAGAGAAGTGCCGACGCACTAAAGATCTGTAGCAAACTCCTTCAGCCAGGATCGAAGATCCTTGCCGATGTCATCGCGATCGATACCGATCTTTAGGGTTGCCTTTATAAAGTCCAGCTTGTCGCCGGTGTCATAGCGTCTTCCGGTGAAGACCACACCTCGAACTCCACCAGCGATTTCAGGGTGCTCAACCGCATACTCCAGGGCGTCGGTGAGCTGAATCTCCCCACCTCGACCCGGATCAGTCTTTTCCAGAATCTCAAAGATTTCGGGGCGCAAAACATAGCGACCAATAACGGCCAGATTCGAAGGCGCATCGTCGTTGTTTGGCTTTTCCACCAGTCCATCAACCACCACGACATCGCCCTCGCTGGTCGCGGTAACGGACGCGCAGCCGTAGAGGTGGATTTGGTCCTTTGGAACCACCATCAACGCAATAACGTTGTCGCCGGTCTGCTCGTGAACCTCTAGCATGCGGGGCAGGATTGGGTCGCGAGTGTCGATGACGTCATCACCCAGCAGCACCGCGAAGCTGTGCTCACCAACGTGAGACTTAGCCCGCAGCACGGCGTGACCTAGCCCACGAGGGTCACCCTGTCGGGTGTAGTGAATGTCTGCCAACTGGGAAGATTCCTGCACGGCAAAAAGCTTCTTCTCATCGCCCTTTTTGGACAATACCTGCTCTAGCTCAGCTACTCGGTCAAAGTGGTTCTCGAGCGCATTCTTGTTACGACCGGTGATCATGAGTAGGTCAATAAGACCCGCTTCAACGGCCTCTTCGACCACATACTGGATGACCGGCTTGTCAACGATTGGGAGCATTTCTTTAGGCATCGCCTTGGTTGCTGGCAGAAAGCGGGTTCCCAAACCTGCTACTGGAATCACAGCCTTGCTGACTTGAAAGCGTGGATTAGACATGGCTCAAGCCTAGAGGGATAACTCAAAGGTGTCACTCAAGGCCAGGGCGTAGACTCGGATGGTTCGACAATTTGGGGAGGGACAGATGCTAAGGAAGCTCTCATCCGCACTGCTAACTGCTGCAGTGTTGGTCACCTCGCTTTCCACCGCCGCATTCGCGGTTCCCAACGAGCCCGCCTACACCGCCCACAACATCCAGCAGATCTGGGCCAAGGGCTTCAGGGGTGAAGGCGTCACCGTTGCGGTGATCGATCAGGGCGTGAACCTGACCCACGAATACTTCACCGGTCAGATAGTTGACGGCATCTGTGTTTACGATTCCTCTTCACCGAGCTTGTGCCCAAATGGCACCAAGTATCAAACCGGCATTCAGGCGGCTTCCCAAAGGTTTGACAAGGGAGTGCTCGTATCAAGTGAGAGCCATGGCAACATGGTGGCGGGCCTCATCGTCGGTAAGCCAAATGCTCAAGCACCGGGTGGCATTGCCCCAAATGCCAAGCTGCTGATGGCAAACACCGATCTTCGCCTGAGCTCACTGGTCTCTGCCCTGAACTACATTTACGACAATCGCGAGAAGCACAATATCGTTGCGGTTTCGATGAGCTTCGGAGTCACCGGCGGAAACTCCCGTGAATACATTTTGAACTGCAACCTAAACCCCGACTATGCCCAGCTCAAGGCCACCTTGGCCAAGTTGAGGGCTGTCGGAATCATGCCTTTCGCGGCATCCGGAAACGGTTTTATCCTCAACGAGGTGACGCCAGCTGCTCCAACCTGCCTAAGTGAAGTTGTCACCATCGGCGCAATCGATCCGCAGAACAAGGTTTCGGTTTACTCAACCATGAACGCCAAGGTCGAGCTGCTCGGTACCGACTACGCAAAGACCGCAAACACGGTTGGCTATCAGACCGCCGGCGGCACCAGTGCTGCTACGCCGGTGGTGGCAGCCAGCTACGCTCTGCTTCGCCAGGCTTACCCAACCGCATCTGCGGAGCTTGTGCTTGACGCTATGAAGCAGTCGGGTCGATTGGTGGATGACCTGGTGAGAAAGCAGATTCCGGTTGTGGACCTAAGTGCCGCCTTCAACCTGCTCGCAGGCAACACAGTTGTGCCCTCGCCAACACGTTCGGCAACCGTATCTCCGGTTGTTACTCCCAAGATCAGCTTCACCACCACCAGGGGAAATCTGGTGATCTCGATCAAGGGATATGACGGTCAGATGTTCGCCGCCAAGATTGGAAACACCTGGGTGGTAAACCCAGTTCTGAGAAACACCAAGGGTCTGACCTACACCAAAATCATTCGCAAGGCGACCTCAAATACCACGGTGAGATACGAAGCTTTTGTCAACGGCAAGCGATTGGCTACCGGCAGTATTCGGATTCGCTAGCGTCCTAAAACAAACAGCAGCAGGTTCTTCACAGAGCCAAGCTCTCGCATGCGCCGAAAACCAAAAGGCAGTCGAACCAGTGGCGCGAGTACTCCGAAGACCCTGGTGAAAATTACGGCACGTGCTCTGCGGTCGTTATCGCTGCCCCATCTAGAACCGGAAGATTCGGTTGGGTGCTGAGCCAGGGTGATTGGAGCAAAGATCGCCTTGCCTCCGGCGCGAACCAAATCCACCACGAAGATGTATTCATCGCCTAGGTAGTTCTTAGCCCCAGCCCCAAAGTCTTCATCGAAGCGAATGCCTAGTCTTTTGATATCCGGTACTCGAATAATCATTTCGTAGGTGGCGGCCCTTGCCGAGTTGAGGCTCCCCAACTTGGTGATCTTGGCCGGGTACTGCTTGCGTAATACTCCACTTTCATCGGTGGCCTGACCCAACAGCAGGGAGATTTCTGGGTTGGCATCTAGATAGTCGAGTGCTTCTTGAAGGCCTTGCTCACTGAAGGTGATGTCGTCATCGCTAAAGATTAGGAATTCGCCCTGCGCTAGTTCAATTGCTCGATTTCTAGATTTGGCAACGCCCTTGCTTGCCAGTTCTTCAGAGCGAAAGTTTTCGCGCTGAGTGAGCTTTAGAAACCTTTCGCCTTGCCAATCAATTTGGTTTGGGTTCTGCACCACAAGCACGGTTTCCCAATTTGGATTGTTAGGAGGTTCAACCAGGGTCGCCACTCGCTCCGCGAGGGTTGAGTAACCCAGGGTTAGTTTTGGGCTCATTAGAAGCTGTTGGCCTTGGCTCTGGCAAAGCGCATGAGAGAAGAAGAAACCGAGCTAAAGGTGGTGTTCTGGATTCGCAGCGCCAAGAACAAAACGATGGCATTTGAAAGTGAGACCCAGCCCTCAAGGCTGAACCAAATCAATACACCCAGCAAGATCACCACACCGAAGCTTGCCATCAGGGTCGCGAACTCAGCCTGCTGAATTCTCGAACCCAAACGCTCGGCAGGGGTAACGGTCTTTTTGGCACGCTTTTTCTCCACGAAGCCACGCTGCTTCTTGAGCTGTCGCTTAAACAGCACGCCCATAAGCTGCAGCACAACAGCGATCAAAACCAAATTCAGTAGACCAAAGTTCGGCGATAGGAAAGTGAGGAAGGTCGCGATCACCAGAATCTGAGTGATAAAGGAGAGTGCGTTGACAAGCTCAAGACCCATTGCCCACTCCCAAGATTCCTTGGTGGAGCTCTTCTCTCGGGTGTCAGCACCAAATGCCTTGTCGAAGAACTTAACGCGGTAGGTCTTCTGCAGGTAGTTGATGGTTCTGGTGGATACAAACAACAGGGCAAACAGCACCAGTTGCAGAATGATCTCGGAGGTTGGTTTTGAGTTTCCCGCAATCACCAAGTCTGTGAAGAGCTTGGCAACTAATAGCTCGGTAACTGGAATTAGGGCGGCAATCAATACCAGCAGCGCTAGTTGCCAGCGATAGCGCTTGGTAGGAACCAAGAGCTTGGTCGCTGAGAACAGCTGGGTAAAGATTGTGCGCAAGGCTACTTCTTCCCGAACCTTTGAAGGGCTTGGCGGATGTGGCCTTCGACCTCATCCTTTTTGGCCTCGGAAACCGAGATGTCCTTGATTAGCGCATCCAGGTCAACTTTTCTCAGGTCTAGGCCAACCACCTGCGGGTTCATTACCTCAACCCCGGCACCCTCGGCGTAGTCGGCATACTTGATGCCCGAGCCGTGTACGTTCTCCTCGTAACCTTCGAAGGTCACCAGACCGCATGGAATGCCATAGGACTGGCAGGTGATCATTACGTGCATGGCAGAGGTGAGCACCTTGTCATACTTCGCAAGCTCCGCCACAAACTCGTGGATAGCCTCTGGCTTTGACATCAATACCGAAAGCTCGTCCATGTTCTCTGGCAACTGCATCGGGATTGCGGTGTGAGAGAAGTGACGAACAAAAGCAATGCGGCCGTTGGTTGCCCCTCTGGTCACCGGAATGATGCGGCTAATCGCAATACCTGGGTCACCGAAGGCGGTGACAGTCGGCCCTCCAGATTCCTTTAGCACCCTGGCGGTGATTGGTCCGCGAACCGAAACGTAGTCTGCCTTCGGGTTTAGCTGGATGTCATCGGTTGAAATACCGGTTCCCAAAACCACGGAGTTGGACTTGATAAATCTTCCGATCGAACCAAGCGCGATGATGTGCTTCTTGGCAGCCGGCTTCACCGGGGACTGCAGCGTGAGCGAGGCATCGGTGTAGTGCGAGACGATTAGCGGGCTCAGCCAGTCACCAAAGTTTCCGGGGAATGGCTTCGACCACCAGGCCAGCTTGATCTTGTTCTCCGACTCCTTAGCCGAGTAAGCCAAGAAGGCCTCGGCGGCATGGATCATCGAGTCCTCACCAAAGGATGCGATGTATTTATTGTCGAACTCGGCCTTTGCTCTGGCATACATCAGAGCGTCGCCCTTGATGCCACCACCGAGCATCTCGCCAATCATGCGCGAGCGCTCTGGGTCGATGCTGCGAGTGCTGCCTGCGGTCAGGATTCCGGTGAGACCGGAGGAATCGGCAATGCGGCGCAGTGGCTTTTTGATCGAATCCGGTAGTGCCTTCTCGATCTTCTTCGCTTGCTTCAGCAGTCGCTTCTTTGGTGAGAGCTTCTTGCCAGCGCCGTGCTGCACAACCTTGTCCTTGAAATCTGCCACGTTTCCAGAAGAGCCAAACTCAAAGAATGGCTCGCGTGCACCTGGTTCCAGGAGCTTACGATCGCGAACAATCGCGGTCGAAGGAATTAGCTGGAAGGTTATCTTGCGAGCGTTGGCGCGCCATGCTTCCTCGAGGAAGTAGTCGTCGGTCGCCTTGAGTACCGCACGCTGCTCTAGCTCGTAGGCATCCTCAACAATCTTGCGGCCCTGCTCGGTGGCGTTTACGCCCCAGAAGCTTGGCTCCCAGAATCTGGTGCGGTTGTGGTAGCCAATCTGCAGCGGCGATCCAAAGCTGCGCTGGAATCCAATGAAGTCTGCGGTGGTGTTTGAGATGTAGTCCGGTAGGTGAGTGATGCGGCAGTCCACATCGATCCAAAACACCATCTTGTCCGGGTGCTTGTGGCAAATCTCGCGGATGAAGCCAATCTTGCGGCGGGTGACATCAGCCCAGTCCTCACCGGGACGCTTTTGAATTTCGAGCAGCTCATGGCCGATGCCCAAAGATTCGAGTTGCTCCCGAAGTTCACGGGCGTGGCCCCCGTAATACTCATCAGGGGTATAGAAGCTACAGATCACTACGTCGCGGTTACTCACGCCCAAAATCTACCAGCTAGGTTGTTTTATTGCCCCGAAATAGCCCCCACCAAAAACCTGTGCCCCAGGCGTAGTGCATGGTTGGAAGCACCACCATGAGCCAAAGTTTCTGCTGGTCAGTGATGCCCTTTGCGATGCTGGCCAAGACTGCGATACCTATTAGATAGATCCAGATCGGGAACCAGAACAGGGTGCC
>CAZKLA010000024.1:0-6631 GCA_964553455.1 uncultured Aquiluna sp.
TCACGTCCTGGAATGTTCTTCACTACTGCAGCTTTGTCTTTGCGTAGTCTTGCTTGAATTTCAGTTGCAATTGAGTATCGACCTCCAGACTTTTTTACCAATTCACGATCCATGTTGTATTCAACGAATCGTTCAATGCTTCTTAAAGAAGTACTTGTTACAAAGAATCCAGTAACACGAACATCGTATCGATCTTTGATCAGTTGAAGAAGAACGCCAGTTTGTTGACCTGCGGTATCGGTAAACACGTATTCTTTGCGTGTTTTATTATCACGAAGAATAGTAGTAGCATTCACACGTACCCATTGACCATTTTCGCTAATCATAGTAGCACCATTTGGAAGGCCGGGTCTATTCTTACCATCATAATCATAGTGATGCAGGGTGTTACTTTCACCATCTGTCAATACAATAAGATTCATCTTTTCAACGTTATTCTTTCGAATAAATGTTTCAACATAGTCAACCATATACAAAAGCGCATGGTTTAGCGGCGTGCCATTGAGACCAAACTGATTGCTTCTATACCAAGGTTGATTTAGTAGAACCTCGATCATTTTGTTAAAATCACGATTGTTCATTTTATCGCTAAATAACTCAAGAAGAGTTACCTGATTCAGGTTGTCAATGCCATCTTCATTTATAACATTCATTTTGTTATAATCGATAGGACGCACATAACCATCTGTAAATGCAAACACTTGATATGGAATCTTGATTTTTTGGCAGAACATTGCTAGGTTAATAACTTGTTCAACTGTTTCAAGCATGTTGTTACTCATAGAGCCAGACCAATCGAGCAAGAAAATCATGCCATGATTCTTGCCTTCTTGAACTGAAGTAACCTGTTTGAATAGATCGTCCTTAATCTTATATGCATAAAGTTTACGCATATCAAGTTGACCAAGTTTAGAAATTTTTGCACGCTTGTGAGCTGTAGCCGACTTGCGCATTTCAAATTCTTTAACAAGATAATTGACAATGTTGTTACTTTCTGTTTTGAAAGTATTTGCCTTTTGCTTGAGTCTAGTAAGTGTATTCTCATCATAGTGCTGAGTCATTTCTGACAACACTTGCTGATGAGGAATGATTGGATCGCTTTCACCAACTTCAAACTTTGGCTGAAGATAATATGTACGAGATTCACGATCCTGAAGATCGCTTAGCGCTTCTTCAAACGCATCATTTGTTTCAGGCTTAATATCATCTTCATTGAAGTCATCTTCATCTGTGTCTTCATTAGTGATATCATCGTCATTTTGATAATCGTCATAGACGTCACCATTATCTGCTCGTTTGAGTTTACGACGAACTTGCTTTTCTTCTTCTTGTTCTTCAATCTTTTGTTGCTTTGAAAACTCAAAGATATCTTCAGCTAGGTCAATAACATCTTGTTCGGTTGTACACTTATCTGCTCGCTGAACAAAGACATATTCTTCCGCTGTAAACTTTACGCCACAAGCGTAGCCGGCTTTGTAATAGAGATTGATACGATCAATTAGAAGAAGATCGTCAAATGATTTGTCTTTGACGCCAAAGAAGTCGCGTTCATTAAGTTGGGTATACCCAATGTTGAATGATTTGCGAGATCCGGGATAGCGATCCTTCATCTTCTTTTCAATGCGAACATCTTCGATAATGTTAGCATATCCTTTGAGGTGTCGCTTTTCAGGCGTATGAACTACGCCGTAGCCTTCTTCAGTCGTATAAAGAGCATGACCTACCTCATGAAGAATCAACATTTCTTCAATTTCGGGTGTAAGCTTCTTCCAACGAGGAAGAGATAGAACTCGATTTTTAATGTCAAACGAAGCTGTAGCCACATTACTACGGGTAACCGTAATGTTTTCAGTGGCTAGCAGCCTTGCTAGGATGTCTTGGCTTTGTGATTTCATGTAGAAATTGTATCACAAAGACGAATTATTGTAAACTGTATACTTTTGTTTTACACTATAGAAGAGAAGTCGTTCTTCTTCTCGAACTTGATGACAGAGTGGAACTTATCAAACAGTTGATCGCCTTTGTGTGAGATGACGAACACGTTTGACTTATCTCCAAGAGCATTCATCACTGAAAGGAAGTAATCTGTACCAGCGTTATCTAGAGAAGAATCAAAGATCTCATCAAGAATAAGAAGGTTTGTATTTACAGAGTTCTTCATCTTAGCAATTTGACGCCATGTGAAAAGAATCGCTAGGTCAATACGCATCTTTTCACCTTCGCTAAACGATGCATAAGTAAACTCATCGCGGAAGCGTGATTTGATTACTTCATTGAATGCTTCATCGAGTTCAAAGTGAACATAGAAATCCATCGCTGAAAGATAACCATTGATGAACTTGTTCATAACAGGCAAGTACTCTTTGATGATAGCAGTCTTGATTCCAGTATCTTTTAGTAGAATAGAAGACACTTCATGAATCTGCTTTTCAGCAAACAGTTGATTTTTCTTATCAATAAGAACTAATGCCTCGTCTGCAATATCTTTTAGCTTACGTTTCTCTTCATCGATATTAGTAGTATCCTCTTTCATTGAAAGGATATCTGTTTCGAGTTTTGTGTTCTGTTTAATCAACATAACACTTGCATTATGAGCAGCATTACACTGAACGTTTAACGCAAGCAATTCTTTATTAACTTGATCTAGTTTCTTTTGACGTTCTAGAAGTTTATCATAAGCCTCTTCTACAATGTTGATGTTTGAATCAAGTTCAGCAACATCCTCACTTAGTTTAGAAACGATTTGTGACTTATGTTCATGTGGAATACCCTGAGAACAAGATGGACACACTTCATTATCATTAAAGAACGATAGGTTTTGTTCTGTTTGTTCTTTAACATGCGAAAGTTTAGATCTAGCTTTTACTGCTGCAGCGATTGATTGTTCGAGTTCTTTTGCATTCTCGGCATCAATCATGATCTGAGTCATCTGATCGTTTAGTTCTTCCCAACGTTTGTTGTTCGCTTCAATCTCTGCTTCATTATCCGCAATTTGCTTACGAATCTGGTCCACTTGTTCTTTTTTAGAACTAACCAATGTCCCAATAAGTTTTTTCTGTACTTCAACACTGTTTTTCGCGATTTCAATTTTATTCTCAATTGCGATGAGCTCATCTTTGTTTTCATTAATACGCTCCTTTAGAATCTGATTCATTGTAGAAAAGATTCCGATATCGAGAATATCTTCAATAACTTCTCGACGTTGCCATGCTGGAAGTTGCATGAATGGTACGAAGGAAGCTGAACCAAGAATGATAACTTGTGTAAATGTCTTGTAGTTCAGTCTTAAGATTTGTTGCTCAAGCATGTTTTGATAATCTTTAGCAGCAGCATCTTGATTTACTCTGTTTCCATTTAGCCAAATTTCGAAAACGTTTGGCTTCATACCACGAATGACTTTATACTCGTTGGTACCTATATCAAATTCAATTTCAACAACGCAGTTCTTACCGTTAATAGAATTGACTAGCTGAGGTTTATTGATATTACGAAATGGTTTACCAAACAAAGCAAATGTCAATGCATCGAGCATAGTTGACTTACCCTCGCCATTACGACCAACAACGAGAGTGCTTTGAGATTTATTCAGTATGATTTTATTTTCAGAATTACCCGTAGATAAAAAATTGCGCCAGCTTAACGTCTTGAATATGATCATGCAACATCCCTATTGAGGGCTTCAGTGTACAAAGTTTTCATGAAGCTCTTAACCTTTTCCTTATCGACTTCAGTTTCAAGTGAGTCAATGTAATTAGACAATACACTTGATGTATCTTCTAAGTTGATATTCTCGTCGACTTCACCTTCAGTGAATTCGGAGAAGTCCTCTACTATTTTAACTTCGAGGGGATTTGATTGATATAGTCTATTGATGAATTTGTCAAATCTGTAAAAATCAGTTTTGTTGACAATGATAATCTTAACGTACTTGTCTGAGAAGTAAGTAGTGTCAATGCCATCAGGATCAAATACGGTGTCATCATACTCGAATCTTTCGAATAACGAGTATGTGTTTTGAATGAACTCAAGTTTACGTGTTTCAAGATCAAAGATATGGAAACCACGAGGATCGTTATAATCCTGCCATGTTAGTTCGTACGGGTTGCCAAGATAAAAGACATGCCCATCGTCAGACTTATGATGATAGTGTCCTGAAAAAACCATGTCAAATTTATTAAACGACTCTTTAGATAATCCATCATGTGCTTCTGCTCCTCTATACATTGCAAATCCTGCAATTTCTAAATGCCCCATGCAAATGTCTGCTTTGGTATTCTTAATCTCATTCATTGAATATGTGTAGTTGTCTGCACAAATCCAAGGGAGAAAACAAATCGGGACACCATGAATATCAATAGTTTCAGGCATTGTTACTACGTTGATATTGATGTACTCCGCCAACGTAAGTTCTGGACTATTGATTTCGTTTGTGTTTTTGTAATATGTATCATGATTACCTGCTATCATAGTAATCATCATATCGTTATCATATGCTACGTCAAAGAACATCTTTTTTGCTCGAGCAAGTGTGTTGAAGTTGATGAACTTTCTTCTATCGAAAGTATCACCTAAAATTAAGATAGTAGTAATGCCTTCTTCTTTGAGCTTTGGAAAGAATATGTTACTATAAAATTTTTCATAGTAATCAAGACATTGAATGCTATCACCGCGTGCACCGAAGTGCTGATCAGTAATAATTGCTACTTTCATTTGGATTTAAGTGATGCTGCTAGAACTTCTGCATTAGCAATGCGTTCACGCAATTCAGTTGAACTAAAGCTATGCTGACGAGAATTAAAATAAACTGACATAGGAAGATCGTAACCAGTGAAGCGTTGGTTCTTATATTCTTCGCCAATGATACGAACATCGATAGCATATGATGTAAGAAGATCTTGTAGATCTTTCTCAGTTGCATAAGGAACAATTTGATCTACATACTTACATGCTTCAAGTTGAATGTAGCGTTCAAGAATAGATTGAATGGGTTTATTTTTATGAGGACGATCTATTGTAGGATCTGTCTGTAAACCAACGATAAGATAATCACACTGTGTTTTTGCTTCTTTAAGCATCATTACATGACCAGCGTGAAACAAATCAAAACATGAACAAGTAAAACCGATTTTCATTTTGGAGTCTTCAATAGTAATTCGTAACCGTATGCCTTAAATAAGAATTCGATAAACTTATCAATTTCTTCTTCATTGCTATTAGGCAATTCACAATATACGGATGCAGCCAATGCAACCTTATCGAGCCAATCCTTATCATTCATCTTTAGGCTCCTCTTGGAAAAAGTTTTCAAGGGAATTGTCTTCCTTTGGTTTCTTTTTCTTTTCTTTAGCTTTTATAAACGAATCATCAAACGTAGAATTTGCTTGCATGAAAGCTGCATATGCATTTTTGAAATCACCATCATCGTCATGATCTTGAAGTTCAAACGTTTCAAATGCTAGGTCTTGAATAAGTTTACCCTTGATGTATGATTGTTTCTTTTCCTTTGCAATCCTACGAAGGAAAGCAAAGTAGATAACTTGAGTAAAGTATGAAAACGGATTAGATGATTTTTCAGGATCAAAACTGTTCATACACTGAATGCAGTTTTCAATACCATCAAGAATCATATCATCGCGATATGAGTAATTGATAAAGTTGTGCTTATGGGACAGTCTGGTCGCAATCTTTAGAATACATTCACCTAGGTATTCAGGAATTCGCGGATCTTCTTGTCCATTGGCACGTGCTTCTTTTAGATCTGCCTTATATTTCTTGATTGACTCAAGCATTTCGGCATTATTTACATAATGAGTTGCCATTGGATCTCCGTTGCTATAATGATTGATTGTATACCAGTACTCAGCGCTTGTACAATATTTTTATTTGACGAAATTAGATTTCACATATTGTACATACGGTTTTATAATGTATCTCTGAGTACAACATATTATTGTATTGGTACTTCAACAATCTTATAATCAAATTGCTCTTCAGAATAGATCTTGAGTCTTTCAGCAAAGTGACCAAGAGTATGATTCTTCCAAGACTTTCTCTGGAAGTCATCAGCGATATCATATAGATTGCAATGTAACTTCCCTTCCTTAAGACGTAATCCACGACCGATAGATTGTAGGTTACGTATCTTAGACTTTGATGGTGAAGCAAATATTACGTTCTCAATAGAAGGAATGTTAATCCCAGTAGAGAAAACTCCGAAGGAGGCAATGCAGATTGCATCATCTTCCTTTTCCATTAATTTTCTTGCTGCTTCACGAGCTTCAGTATCAGTTCCACCATAGATGAAAAAGACTTTACGTTTATCACCTGCTTTTTCTCTTATCATATCGTATAGTACTTTGCCATGCTTTTCAACATATTGAAACAACACAAGAGTATTTCCTTCAGTAGCTAATGCTAGATTTCGTATAAACTTATTACGCTGTTCGTGTTTAACGATAAAGTCCATTTCTTCCTGATAAGAAGATTTATTAACGACTTGTCGTGTAACATCATCATATTTTAGAAGAAGACCTGTGATCTTTAATTTAGCAACACGCCCACTGTCCATTAGTTGTTTAGTAGATATAACTTTGTGCACTGCACCAAATACACCTTCTAACACAAGTTTATG
>CAZKLA010000024.1:6731-20715 GCA_964553455.1 uncultured Aquiluna sp.
CGAATCTTACCATCCCACAACTTAGCTCTGTATTGTGGAGTGAAACGCGCTCCTGGCATTTCAAACGTAAAGAACTCGGATATTTCCTGAGCTATTCCTGAATCGGTGTATATTCTAATATGTACGTCGTTTATCTTCTCAACATTAATCATTATGAACCTGCTACGAATTGTTTCCATTGTATAGCATTGCGGATCTGCCAATCTCTTGACTTGATCTGATTGAGTATAGACTCCAATGCTTCGATCATATTCTTTATATATTCACACTTAATAGTGATCCTGTTCAGGTCAGAATCTCCATCAAGAAATTCTTCCATCTCGTTCTTAAGTGGTTTAACGCCTTGCCATTGATCCCATTTGAGATCTTCTAGTTCTTGCTTTCCCATTTCGCCACGATAGTAACGAAACTTTCTTTGACGCATAAGGTTGTATTCAGTCTGCAATGCAGAAAGCTTCATCTTATGCTGGATTAGAAAGCGCAGATATTTTGCGTGAAGGTTTGGTGTCTTAACTGATTCGCGATCAAGGTGATCATCGTTAATTTTACAGTCAGCATCCCAAAGGTCGTGTAGTTCATCAAGTGTCATAATAAATCTCCTATTTTAGACCATTATATCATGGCTGAAATAGATTGTACAATTAAACAAATTTGTAGTTCGTATATCTGAAAGAAGCGGATCCAACTAAGTACTGAACGTCTTGGCTAGTTGAAACGAACGTAATTGATTCCAAACTTTCTGGAACACAATCAGTGAATTGAATTGCTTGGATTGGCATATTATTGTTGCCAAGAATAATTAAAGTAGCATCAGAGGATGATTTAGCTACTTCGGAAAGTCCAGGCATGCTTGAACCTTCAATTGTTTGCGTGTATTGCCCATTGTTTTCTGGGAATCCAAGACCGACAAGCCAGTCATGAATAGCTCTATAATTTTTCATTTTGTCGTCAACTAAAAACTGAACACGCAATGTGTCAAATTCTAATTGATCACCAGAGATAGGTACTCTGGAAAATGGAGTAAATTGAGTTGCTTCTGGTAATGTGATAGCCGGTAAAGATACTTCTTGGCAGAAGTAACTTAATTCGGGCAAACGCTGAAGCGTAAACATGTATCCATTCGGTGACAATGGATTGATGTTTTCTGGTAGAGGACATGTGAGAGTTCGTGTAGTCATATTACTATTTATATGAAATAAAAAAGGGACCCAATCGGGTCCCTTGAAGTATCCGAAGATACATAGTACCTGGTCTTACGCCAGGTACCAATCTCATTACATGAGGTTTGTAACAGCCACTTTGCGGTAGTAGATGTTTGTGCCAGAAGACATGCTGGTGAATGGGTTTGCAACCATACCATAACGTGTCTTGAAGCCAATCTTAGGCTGGAAGGTAGCTGGGTCAACAGCACGTACTTTCTCTAGTGGAACGTATGGGCAGTAGAAGAGACCAGCATCGTATGCAGAAGTACCCTTGTAACCAACAACGAAGAATTGTGTTGCGTTAGAAGCGTTAGCATTTGCGGAATATGGATCAACATAAACCTTGTACTTGCCGTTTAGAACACCAGCGAAAGTGGTGGAAGAATCATCAACGTTTAGACCGTTGTTACCAGCAAGAGCTGGAGCGTAGTCAAGAACACCTGCCATTGCGAGTGCGGATGCAACGTCTGCAGAGCAGATGATGAAGTTACCACGACCACGACGGGTTGTTTGAGCGATAGCGTTAGCTTCACGTTCGATTTGGAACATTAAGCCCTTGAACTTCTCAACAGACCAGCGACCGTTGGAGTCAACGTCAAGGTCAAAAGTACCAGCAGTTGCGGTACCTGCTTGAGCACCAACACGAGCAGCGGAGTAAACTGTACGAACAACTTCACGGTTGATTTCGTTCAAGATTTCGCTAGAAAGAATGTTGCTTAGTTCGCCTTCAGCGTCAAGACCGTGAACTGCCTTAAGGTCTTGTGCCAATTCAACTGTGTACTCAGCGCGTAGAGCACGAGTCTTAGCAGTAACAGTTGTCTTTTCGATGCTGAATGCCATTTGACCGAAAGCGGTGTCATCACCAAGACCTTCAGCAGTTGCTGTAGACATACCAGCACCAGTTGTGTAAGTACCAGAAACTGGGTTAGAACCAGCGTGGGTACCTGTACCGGAGAAGTCAGTGTCTGCTTCGTTGAAGAGAGCTTCTGTACCACCTTGTGTACCATACTTGCTCTTCATTGCGAAGATAAGACCTGTAGGTTGTGTCATTGGCTGAACACCAGCGATGTCATAAGCGATCATCTGTGGAGCTGCACGACGAACCATAGCGATTAGAACTGGGTCGTAACCTGCCATGTTTGCGTTTGTACCTGCACCACCAAGAGCAATACCGTCACCGCCAATGTTAGCGATTTCGTTAAGAGCTTGTGCGCCTTGCTTCATTGCAACTTCTTGGTTCTCAAGAAGTTGAGCAGTTACTTGACGACGATAGTCATCTTTGAAAGCTGGTGCGGATGTAGACTCGAGAATCGGAGCCCACTTTTTTACTAATTCTGGACGTGTAGTCATTTTTATTTCCTTTGTGGATGTAATTTATTTAAGTGCTGCTAGATATTGAGCCATAACTGGATCTACAGATTTCTGCTCTTCTTCTAATTGCACAGGTTCATTTGATACTGGAGACTTAATGTCGCCGGTAACTTTCTTACCAAAATAATTTTCTTTGATAGTTTGAAGCTTAGTCTTGAACGACTCAGCATCTTCAAATGCTAGTTCTTCAGCGAGGCCTTTGAACTTCTCAGCATCTGTATCTGCTAGGTCAGCACAGAATTCACCAATCGATGAAACACGCTTCATTTCGTTGATCTGCTTGGAGAGCTCAACGTTAGTAGCTAATTGTTCGTCAAGCTTAGACTTGGTAGTCTGAACTTCTTCTTCCAATTCGCCAACTAAGTCGTACTTCTCAGCAGGGACTTCGATGTAATGTTCCATGAAAAGATTCTTCATGCCAGCTACAAAGCTTTCCATGATATCAGTCTTCATACCATTGTCAAGGGCAAGTTCATTATCTGTCATCCACTGCTCAACTACGTAGTTGAGATATCCATCAACTTTTTCAACGAGACCCTCTTTGATTGACTCGACTTGCTCAGCAAGTTTTGTTTCAAACTCTTCCTCGATCTTAGCAACTTCTGCTTTGACACGAGTAACTACTGCTGCTTCAAAGATTGTAGCAGCCTTAGTCTTAAATTCTTCTGTTAACTCTTCGCCGTTAATTAGAGCAGCAACGTCTTCAGAAACGTCAACTTTAAGCTCTTCTTTAACTTGTTGTTCTTCAGCTTCTTCCTTCATTGCTTTCTTTTTGTAGCAAGAAGATGCTTCGTCTAATTCATATTGAGATTGTTCTTCTTCAGAAAGAGCGTTAAATTCTTCTTCGGTTAAACCTTCAATTTTTTGTTCTTCTGCTTGCAACTTCTTAGATTCTGCAAGAAGTTCAGCAATCTTTTGTTCGATTGACATCGTGTTCTCCTATAACTGGATGAGTTCTATAATTATTTATCTATTTTATTATTTCAGATTTGTTAGAAAATTCTGAAAAGCCGCAATAGAGGCTTCAGTTAATCTCTTAGAAGGAGTTCTTTGAATTAACTTCTTCGTCTCCTCTATCTGTCTTTGCTCAAATTTTCCATCAACAAAAACCCATTCCACAGATTCCATAATGCCTCTTACGAAAGCATCAGGTGCTGAAGGGTCGGCGACGATGTCCGCTGCCGTAGACAACATGAAATCGTCTTGAACAACCTGGATTCCTTCTTTATTCATTTGAAGAGATCCAAGAGCTCTACTGGAAACACCAAGATTTGCGCCGCCGTCTAAAAGACCACGAGCAATATTACCCATTGGAGTTTCCAAAATCTTTGCTTTACCTACGTAATTAGTACCTTCTTTGCGAAGGTCAACGATTAGGTGAGACACACGATCTAAGTTGATCTGTGGATTATCTGGATGACCTAATTCGCCATAAGCACGATTTTGCTTAACTAATGATTCCATATAACGACCAACTTCTTTATCCATCACTGCTTCTGGATACATACGGCCGTTACGGTTTTTAATGTCGGATTGAAGGAAGATACCTTCAATGAAATACTCTTTGCCTTTGCCGAGTTTATTTTCTACGACAAACGAAGTAGTATCAAATACTTCTTTAATTAATTTCATTTTAGCTTCCTACTGCGTTAGGATTATCGTAAGAACCAAATTCTGCTGTTTCGATCTTAGATGTATATCCTGATTGCTTTCTTAAAAGCATCCATACTTCCATCTGATCACCAGTTATTGTTACGACAATATTACTTGTGTTGTTAACGTTGTCTGAAAATTCTGCATCGCTGAATATCAATTCACCTGCTGCAGCTCCAGCTAATGTGGCAATAACTGTGTTATTACGGGTGATAGTAGCTACACCATTAGAAGCACCGCTCCAATGAAAGCCTAGAATATTAACAGTAGGCGTACCACTTACAACTTCAGTTGGGTGAAGTAGGTCAGTCGCTAATGTTATGGTATCTGCACCAGCGCCACCAGCTACTTTTACAGCAACCTTTTGTGGTGTTTTTCTTAAAATTGTTAATGCCATTTTATTCCTCGAGTTCTCTTAATACATACATGAAGTTCTGTTTTGACTCACGCATATACTCTACTATCTGATATTTATCTTCAAGTAAAGTGTTTAGAAGATTCTGCGTTTCTTCATTAATAGCTACTACACTACCATCATTCAAAGTATGTTCTATTTTTCCTGGAATAGAACTAGCTTTTTGTTTTATTTCTACTAAGACCGGATCAATTGTGAATAGATTGGAAGAAGCAAGATCTAAGTATGATTCGACTATGCTATCTGTTATCTTAATGTTATTGTGATATTTACTAATTAAATTTACTATTTTTTCTTCTGGAATTACTGCGTCGATATCTTCGATTATTAAACTATTATTGACATACGTTTTAGCGTATTCTCTTGCTTCTTCCAAATTTTTAAGTTCCATTCCGATAACTTCTTCGTCTATCAAAATGGAAAAATCTTTACTAATGACAACGCGCTTTTCTTGATATATGAAACTATCAAGAACACCGGAACTTTCTGTAAGTTTAGTTTTAAGCTTGTTGAACGTTATCATCAGATTGTACTTCTTGTTCTTGAGGTGTAAACATGCTTTGAGCAACGTCTACACGATAAGAGTCTAATGCATTGGATACCTTATCGGACATCACTGCATTGAATGTATTTTCAATTGCAATGCTATCGCCTGAAATTAGAGCATCAATTAGTTCGCGAGTTGTAGTCATAATTATCTTCCTTGTTGTGGCCAAACTGGTTGTTGATCTTGCTGATCTTGTTGATCAGGAGAAGCACCAGCATCAATTTCATTCTGTACGTCACCTTGCAATTTCATTTTAGCTAATTCCATTGCATGTTGTTCTTTATTATATTCTTCGTTTTCTGCATCCATCTCTTTAATCTGATCATCTTCAAGACGCAGAATATGTTTCTTAACATAGGATTGAGAGTAATATTTACCCACAAATTGATCAATCATTTGTAGAATATTTAAACGTCCTGTAAGTAATTCTGCTTCCTTTAGTTCTGCGTAATGATTATCACGCATGAAGTCGAATTCAATTTGTGGACGGATGATTTCCCAATCATCTAGTGTACAAATTCCTTTTACGATTAACTGAACACGTAAAGCATCAAGGAATAAGTTTGTAAATTTCTTACGGATGCGAGCAATGAACTTTGTAAATTTGATTTCATCGCGAGTAATTTCAGAAGAGCGTCCTAAATTAAAACCATCAGTCTTCTGTAATCGACTTGCTGGAACATTTAAACACTGATACAGCTTATTCTGAAAATACTCAATGTCTTCTATTTGACCTAATGTCTGTCCACCGGGAAGCGTGGTTATCTCCGTGCCCTTACCACCCTCTCGACGTGGCATCCAAAAGTCTTCCATCATCGACATATGTTTACGATCGTCACGAACTTCACCAGTTGTTGCGTCATAAACAATCTTGTTACGGAACTTATTCATGATGTCATTGACATACTGTTCCGCTTTAATCTTTGGTAGGTTACCTACATCAACATAGAAAATTCTACGTTCAGGTGCTCTACTGATACGATAGATCACTAAAGCATCTTCCATCATCTTAAGCTGATTAACAATCTTAATAGCTTTATGAAGATATGAAAGAACCATTCCACTGTTATGGTCAACTAGACCAGATGGAACGTAGATTACTGAATCTATTGGGAGTTTAACACCAGTGGTAGATGCTTCACTGATTCCCTTATCGTTATAAAGATAATACTCTTCAATTGACTTAACAATTTCTACGCCTTGAGCATTCTTTTCTTTATTGATGTGTTTAATCTTGCGAATCTTACGTGGATCAATTTGGCGTAGTTCAACGATCCCGCCTTTAGGATTCTTTTCGTCAATTAAGATATGATAATAAATTCGGCCATCAACATACCAGTTGCGGAAAATGTCATGACCTTTTTCATCGAACTTGAGAATGTGTAGTACATTATCAAACTCGTCTGAAATCTTTGTTTTAATTCCAGCTGAAAGTTTTACGTTATCTAAAACTATACGCACCGACTGTGCATCTTCATCTGAAACAATTGCTTCATTTGCAATATCTTCAATAGCACTATCCGTATCAGCATATAGTGCTATCTCACGATATCTACGAATCAAATCGTTTTCATTTTTGAAAGTAGCGTCTAAGCTCATTACCTGAGCATAGTATCCCGCTGCAGAGTTAACAACAGCAGCTCCGTCGTCTGAGGATGGAGCTACTATTGAAGCTTGAGGCGCAGTTTCTTTACGCTTTATCTCAAAACCAAATACGTTCATAATGTATTATTTTCTATTAAATTGGGAAAGAACCAACTGGAGTGTTGATTGTACCGCTGAGGCTGAATCCAGAACCTGCTTCTGTAGAAGTATTGGATGTCCAATAGTTGTACATGAAAGTTACGTTAAAGGTTTCAATTGCGTTACCCTGATCATATCCTAGTGCAATATCACCAACTTCTGTTGGGAATGCATCAACAAACTTATAGGTCTTAACTGTTGCGCCATTACGATCAAGTTGATGTACGGATAGATCTACTTGATAGTTAGATGGGTTTGTGATACCAGTTGTAGCACCATTATTCTGAATGCCATTAGACCATTGTTCTAAAGCATTACGAATATTGAAGTTAGTGTCGTTATATACTGCGATGGTCCATGGAGCGAAAGTACGCTCGCCAGCAAAGTTTACTGGGCGACCACGATATAGAATACTGATTGGTTCGATTGTAGAAGCTGGAAGCTGTGCAGCATTGCACAAGAATTGTGCTTGTACTCCAGCAACTGCTCCTAGTGTTACGAACGATGGAAAGGACAATTCAACACGGAATTGGTTAGCGCGTGCGCCACCACCGGTTAACTGTGCCTTAAAATCTGAAATGTTTGCCATGTAAATGACTCCTTTATTCTTTATTTATTCAACGGGAGGATGGCTCCTCCCGATAAATTAACCACCGATTTCGTCAAAGCTTACTGAAGAGCGAGCTGCTACGAAGTTGAGAGTGATGAAGTTGATAGAACGATTTGGCTTAATAAAGATACTAGCAACAAACTCGTTACGATCAATAACTTCACCGGTGTTGTTAGTTGCATCGCACTTAACACGGAAGTCAATGATACCACGGCGACCTTGTACATTGCGTAGGAATGGTTCAACTAGGTTGCGGAATTGAGCACGTGTAAAGTCGTCGTTGAATTCGAACAACTGGAACTTAGCAGCTGTTGCAATTGCCTTTTCAAGGACAATGAATAGACGACGTACGTTGATACGATCAAATGCACTTGGCTTAGAAGTGAAAGTCTTATCACCGAAGAGGATAGTACCTTGACCTGGGAATGTAACAACTGGGTTAACACCTTCTTTGTAGAGGTTATCACGCTCTACTTGACCTGGATTGAAACCAAGCTTAACTACATTCTTGATCTGACCACGTGTGAATCCACCTGGAGAGAACCATGGATCTGCAGTGTAATCCGTACGAGCACATAGACCAGCGATGTCGCCGTTCAATGGGATCCAACGGTATGTATCGTTGTAACGATCGTATTGGTACTTAGCGCCAGAATCAAGAACTGCATATGTACTATTAGTCATAGTGCTCTTGAATGTTCTGATTGCCTGAACACCAGCATCGCCAGAAGCAATGATTGGAGTACCATCAGAATTACGTGGGGAGATGAATACAACACAGTCACGACGTACTTCTGCTAGATCGCCGATAAGCTTATTTGCAGTAGTGATGCTTACGTCACCAGCAGCAACTAAGGAGATATCGTATAGATCAGCGTTGATGAATTGCATGAATGCTGCTTCAACTTCGCCAGCAGTTGCAGAGTAATCATCAGCACCGCCGCTGAGGGTTAATACCTGTACAGCAGACTTAAGATCACGAAGGTTAGTACCTGTAGCAACAGTGTCTACGTTCAAGTTCCAATCAGCGTTTTGAGGATCGTTAACTTGTACTGCGGATGGAGTATTTAGAACCCAGAGATACTTAGAACCAGAGTTGATAGCATCACGGAAGTAGAGGTTAGTGCCATCAGAACGTGTTACACCTTTCAATTTAGAAAGATATGTGTACTTTTCAAGTACTGATCCAGGAGTACCAGACCATGTTCCTTGTACACCGTCGAGAACTAATACGTGTAGTTCGTCATTGATGATACCTTTACGAGCTGCTTGAGTAGAAGTACCTGGAGCACCTGGGAAAGAATTAAGAATTAGTCTAGCGGTAGCATTGCTTGAATTTGCAGAAGCCCAAGTATAAACTGCATTATCAACTAGAATGATTTGTAAACCATTTCCTAAGCTTCCTGGATACTTAGCAGCAAACATACCATATACGGATTGCTGGAAATCACGGAAACTAGAAACGTAGTGTTCGGTGTTACGAATCTTAACACCGGTGTTAGAAGATAATACTGCAGTAATGCTAGTTGGAAGTACAACTGCACCAACTTGACCTTGATTAGAAGCAGTGATTGTCACTGTAGGTGCAGCGGTATAGCCAGAACCACCATTAGTGATATTGATCTTTGCGATCGAAGAGGTTGCTACTGATGCAGTTGCAGCCGCAGTAGTACCACCTTGAGGTGCTTCAGAAATTGTAACTGTAGGAGGATTTAGATATCCAGAACCTTCGGATCCAGAAACCAAAGTAATTGCTGTAACAACACCGTTAACGATAGTTGCTGTTGCAAGAGCTTGGCGGCCGCCTTCAACTTCAGGAGCAGAAAGAGTAACTGCTGGAGCTGTTACGTATCCAGAACCACCGCCGGAAATTGTGAAACCAATAACTGCACCACCTGAAAGAACTACTGTTCCTGTTGCGGTTACACCACCTGGTGTTTGAGGTGCGCTGAATTGAACTACTGCATTGTGACCAGGCTTGAAACCAGATCCAGAAGTTGCAAATGTAACGTCTAGTACTTCACCGCTGGAAGAAACAACAGCATTACGAATACCATTAGTATCAACACGGTTGACGATTAAGTTATTGGTATAAGAAAGGAAGTTTGCAGCAGTGAAAAAAGACTTGAAATTCGAATCATTAGGCTTGCCGAATAACTCTACAAGCACATCTTCCGAAGTAACTGTAGTAGGTTCAGAAACAGGACCCCATGAAAACACGCCAGCAGTTGCGCCAGCCGAAGTAGAAACTGCAGGGATAATAGATGAGAAGTCTTTCTCGATTACTGTTACGCCTGGAGATAGTGCAAAAGGCATTTTTGATTCTCCTTGAGAGTTATATTATAGGTAAACAGATGTCTGTCTACTTGTATTTATTACTTGAGAAGTTCCAAGCCTTCTCTCATATCCGTTTGTTGTCCATCATCATAGAAACCAAACGGAGTCATTTCTTGCTCGATCATTTTCATTTGGTTTTCGTATATCACTTGTCTAATATTTATATTACTCAGTTCTTTAAAGTAATTGTTGGTAGTTGCCCAAGAGAATAGAACTAAAGGCATTACAAGATCGTCGTGGTATCCTTCATCTGCTTCATATGAATTCTTAACCTGAATAAATGTAGATATTTCAGATATGATATCTGCATCAGGAATTAGAAGTCTTTTCTCTTCTACTAGTGTCTTGAAATTTGAACACCCGATTCTTTTAACTCTTTTATCTGTGACAACACCAAGCTGTGTTCGTCCACCTCCGAAACCACCAGATATAGTTTGGCCGTCGCCGGATCTATTAACAAAAACGATATTGTCATATTCATACTCGTTATAGAGAATATCGGCAACCTGTTCGGAAGAATTTATTTCAATTAATACATAAGCATTGTTATATTCTGTACCTACTTTGTATATGACCGATGGGTAAAGAAGAGGGCTTATTTTGTTATCTCTATATTTAGCAACAACTTTATATGGCATTTCAGTCATATCAACTACGACGAATGCAGAATAGTCTCCACCAACACCCTTTGCCGTATCTGCTACAAGACAGTATGCTCTTCCCGGACCTTCATTACTTTCACGTACTGGTTTTTCATATACATCTAAACCATCCTTATGATAGATGATTTCTCCAGGAGACATCTGTGCAATAGAATTTGCAGAAATCAATGTAAGGCTCGAACCGAGGAACTTACACAAGACTTCCTGGTTAAACTTAAGATCGCCAAGTAAACGATGCTGATTGTCAGCCCAAGCTTGGTCACGTCCTGGAATTTCCCAGTAAGGAATGAACAATGGTACGAATCCATTTCGACCATGCTCTGCATCATTCCAGAATTTCCAGAAATGGTTATAACCAAGAGGAGTAGAACTTAGAAGAATCTTTGTGTCAGATCCCGAGGAAATCGTAGGATAAACAGAAGCAAAGAAAGCATCAGCAATGTTATTAGGGATAATAGCAGCTTCATCAATGTACAGCATGTTAACTGTTTTACCACGAATACCAGAGGCTGTAGTAGCGGCCGTAAATACTTTAGATCTATTTTCGAGTTCGATGTCACCCTTGTTCCATGTTACAACACCCTGTTGCATCCACTTTGGAAGTGATTCATACATGATCTGATAACGATCAAGAACTTCTCGAGCAGCACTCGCTTTGTTAGCAAGAATAGCAACTGTCTTTGCTTCTTGGAAAAGAGTGTACCAGAGAATGTATGCTGCAGATGTTGTGGTTTTACCTTGCTGACGTCCTTCCATTAGGATAACCATACGGTTACGATGGATGACGTTAATCTTGTTAATCTGACATGGATATAGACTGAACTTTTGAAGACCATGATCAAGTGTAACGATCATACAATAATTACTAATAAAGTATATTGGATCTTCGGCACACTTCACATACTCTTGCAGCTGCTCCTGAGTAAATGATATTTGTTGATCAGCAGCTTTTAAGTTTGAATTTGAATTATAATATTTTAGTTCGTCACTCATTAGATATTATTTGTCCAACGATCAGTTGTAACTTCACCTGTTGTTATGTCGCCGATTGACTCATGATCGGCCATTGATATATCAGTCGTAATGTTTCTTACGTCAACCAATGTATTAGTAATTGTTCCACTATCATTGACTGGTCCGTAGAAATTAGCCTTCATCATGAAGTTCATCGTGTATGTTACGAATCTACGCTGGTTAAAATCTCCATCGTAATCGTCTTGAATATTTACACTTTCTAGAATAACCGGAACATCCATTACGATGTTGCTTTCTGGAACAGCTTTAAGTGACAGCGTATAATCCGGAGTGAAATATGGAAGAATTTGTTCTACTATTTGTAATGCATCTTCCTGTGTTTTTGTCAAACAATAAAGAGATATGTCAATATTATATGGAACCGGAGAATATGTCTTAGTCATAGAATTGCCATCACCACATGTGATATAGTTCATTCTATTTGTTTTACGACTCGCATCATAACTCATCCCCGTGATTTCAAATGAAAGACGAGGAAGAGTTGTATATACATGATTCTCTTGCATTGGATCTTGTTCAATACGAACGATCCATTTTTCCTTTGGTGCATATGCTATCGGAACAGCAATAGTCTGTTCTTCGCCATTATTCTTACGAGTAATACGAATATTGCTGAATAGACTACCGAAACCTACGATAATCTTGCGGGTAATCCCGTGATAGAATATGTTATTGCTTAACATTATAGAGCTGCGATTTTACTTTGGAAATCTGCAAAGTCAATTGAAGTTGCTACTATTGATTTTAGTGTTGCCACTGTGATTACATTTGGCTTATCCATTAAGTCAGTGTAACTTCCAGAAAACAATAGAGGCTTATTAGATAGATCATTATAAGAGCCACTGAATAAATTAGGACGATCAGTGAGTTCATTATAAGAAATATTTTGGAATAGTAAAGTGCTTCCAGTTGTCTTTAGAACTTTACCGCCATTACCGTTCTGTGATGGAATATGTACATCTGCATTTGCAAGATTATAGAGTTCTGTAAAGTTCTCGTTCACTTTTGTAAACGCTAGTCTTATGTTATCACCGGTCTTGCTATTTGCACTAGTTCCAGTATTGATTGTTTGCTTTGCCATGTTATACTCTATCTGTTGTAGTTTGATCAGAATCTGCATATACTAATGCAGAGTCTACTGTATATGTATTAGTGACAATATCACCAAATGGATTTGACGTATCAAAAATAATGTCTTCAGCTTCTTGCTTGAATTCGTTATTATCGCCATACGATTGTACAAGTTCAACGTCTGGTTGAATGTTTACGTCAGTAGTCTTAAGAGTTTCAAAGACATCGATATCTTTGATGCCAGTATCAATATGCTCAGATGCATATTGGAAGAGCTCGACTTGAAGACGATATACGTATAGCTTCTTAAGTTGATAGAATGGATCCTGATGTTCTACGAACTTAATTTCAAATAAACCTTTTGTCAATGGGAAGTATAAGAGATCTCCCTCGCATGGTCTATTAGGAAGAATAGATCCATTATGACGTCCTACAGTACGTTCCCATGTTCTACGTGCAACTGTAAGTGTCGCAGATTGTTCCATCATTAAACCAAACTTTTGGATGAAAGCGCCTTGACCTTCGAAACCATCAACTGTTTCAAGATACATGTCAATAGGATATGCATTCTTAAATTCAGAAAGTCTGTCTTCACCGAGAATCTCGTCCTTACCGACAAGAGTTCTTGGAATGTAGTAAAATTCCTGACCCCAAATCGAAATGGACTCGATGATCAGATCTTCTAAAAGATACTGTTCATTTCGAGTTCCATGCGAAAAATATACGTTTGGCATATTAACCCAGCATAAATTCTAAAGGAGCAGACTTGTTCATTAAACCGTCTTCTAAATCTTTAATTTCTTCAACTGCTTCTTGATAAAGCTTATCGCCATCCAATGTAACACCACCTGGAAGTTGTAGTCCTTGGAATTTCTTAATATTAACAGCCCACTGCTTCTTGATAAGAGCAGTTGTGTAGTGTTTTAACCAACTGTTACCATACATTTTTGGAACTGTTTCTGGATCTAATGCACGATAGCATTCTACTAAAACGTATGATCCAGGCACAATGTTTTCCTCCCAGTTCTCATCGATATAGAGACGATTAGTCAATCGATTGAATCTGTATAACGGATGTCCGTTTAGCGTTAGGTTTAATAACGCAAGGTGTGACATAACCATCGAGTAGTATATGACAGACGTAGAAGTCAAGTCATATAAGTCATTAAGACGTAACTGATACTGAAGATCAAAGATAGACTTTGAAGTAGATGTTCCCGAAGCGATCGGAAATACACGAGTTACACCATAAATCAAATCATTAATAGGAATTGATTTCTGTGCAACATCATCTTCAGTCACCAAGTGTTTTAGGTATACCTTTTCAATACCATCATA
>CAZKLA010000025.1:0-16057 GCA_964553455.1 uncultured Aquiluna sp.
GTGGCAGAGTGGCCTAATGCGTCAGCCTTGAAAACTGAAGATCGTTAACCCGGTCCGTGAGTTCGAATCTCACCGCTTCCGCCATATTGAAGTACATTCTAAAACCCCGTAACTCTTCAGCCCCACATTCTAGATAGGCTGCTGAGGAGCAACGTAGTAGATACGGTAAGATCCGCAAGGGTGGGGGTAGTCGAACGTGAAAGTCGTTGCAGAGTGTATTTCAATATGGTTTTATAGAGGGTTGCATGAGAGGCTTAAGTGCGCATCCTGGAAAGATGATGGTCGGGAAACCGGCACAAGGGTTCGAATCCCTTACCCTCTGCCAATTTTGTGTGTTTCGTATAAATGTTTAGGGCATCATTACATGAGGGTAAAACCTCCGGATGTGGGTTCGAATCCCACAACACACAATGGAAGATTAAATAGACTGGGTCTGTAACTGTTTCGAAAACAGATTGATCGCTTTGCGGTTGCAGTTCGATTCTGCAGTCTTCCTCCAGTGATATATAAGAATATGCGGGTGTAGCTCAGTTGGTAGAGCACTTCCTTGCCAAGGAAGATGTCACGAGTTCGAGTCTCGTTACCCGCTCCAGTTTACAATAATTCGTGTTGGTGGTATAATACAAGTATGGTAAATGATAAAGAACACGAAATCATGTCGATCACTCAGGAAGAATGTTCCGAAGTGATTCAAGCGATTAGCAAAATCAATCGATTTGGTTTTGATGGTCGTCATCCCGAGAAGACTTACAATAATCGTGAGCACCTCGAGGAAGAAGTTGGAGATGTATTAGCAATGATAGATCTCTTGCTTGAAAATGAAATCGTATCCTGGGCAAATGTGAACAGGGCACGTAGAGCAAAATTTGATAAGCTTCGTCAATGGAGCAGCATAATGAATTAATGCGGGATTGGTATAGGGGTTGTGCCCTAGTCTTCCAAACTAGAGAGACCGGTTCGAGCCCGGTATCCCGCTCCACTTTAATACGGCTCAGACCTCTGCGAAAGTACGTCTGAGTTTTCTAACCAAGGAGAAAGCAATGAAACGAAAATTGATCGTCAAGCAGCGTAACCGCTTCGTTGCTTTGACACTATTCCGAAAAGCGGGAGTGCATCGTAAGCCTAATAAGGCTATGCGAAAATCACTCAACCAAGCTATTTTGGAAGTGTAACTCAAAGGCTAGAGTACCCGGCTTTTAACCGGATAGTTGTGGGTTCAAGTCCCACCACTTCTACCATATAATTAAGTACATTTCTGTCTTTTACGGGGTTTCAGGTTCCTCGATAACTTGTGCTAGAACGAGATAGCACTGCAGAAGCGAGTCTCGTGGTAACACAGTGATACTTACAGGTGAAATTGACAGCCACCTGGGAGTGTACTTAATTATATGGTGTCATTAGTGTAGTGGCCTGCACCTCGCTCTGTGAAAGCGATAGTACGAGATCGATACTCGTATGACACCCCAACGAATATGCCTGGTTAGCTCAGGGGTAGAGCGTCTCCCTTACAAGGAGAGGGTCCGCGGTTCGAAACCGTGACCAGGTACCAAGTTTTAGGTTAGTTCCAGCAAAGCATTTATGCACTGTCAATGGATGACAATTTGCCTTCTAAGCAAACGTTTGTAGGTTCGATTCCTACTGCAAAACCCCTAACCTGTTGTATAGAATACTCTACGAATGAAAATATTCTGTCAAGAAATCAATTTAGCATCTGCCGTATTTCGAAATATGGTTCAATCACCTAACATCTTAGTGAATGACGTAGAAGATGCTGATTTGGCTATTAGCTTAGGAAGATTTTCTAGCACTGATCACAGAATATTTTCAATCAATGCCAATACAAATTGGCTAGAATTAGACAAATTAAAATCGTATAATTTTTTCAAGAGTTTAGGTATTGACGTACCTTCGTATCAAACATACGAACCTAAGACATATGAATACCCGTATGTCGTAAAAATTATTTCACCAAGCACTCATGGTCCACAAACAGTTATCGTCAAGTCAGATGAAGATATTTCATTGTTGAATGACTCGTTTAAAAGTTATGGGCAAAATGCACTAGTGCAGAAATATATTTCTGGCAGAGAGTTTACAGTAACTGTTTTGGTTGGAAACCATAATTGGGTTACAGTTGGTGTAGCACAAGACTTTAAATCTCTATCAGAAAATTCACACGTTAACACTTATGGAATGGGAAGCATTTCTCCAGTAGAATCGCATGGAGACGTGCATAGTATCATTGATCGAGTCATCAATGGTATGAAAAAGAATGGAATTCCTTACAAAGGATTTCTAAGTTTCCAGTTTATTGAAAACGAAAAACTATGGCTATTGGAATGCAACATAAGATTGTGTATGCCTGAATTCCAAAGCATGTCAAAGTTGATTGATAGCTCTTCTTTGTTTGAAGCATTGCTTAACGCTCACCTAGGTAATGAAATACCTTCGTTAGTGTTTAATGACAATAACTCTGTCAGTGTCAACTTAGTTCATCGTGATTTTCCTTATGGAAAAAGATTGAATTTAGATTTTCCAAAAACACACATGGAAGTTATACATGATTCGAGTGATGGAAGCTGGTGTAATAATACATTCATTGCAGGCGTGAATAACTTTGGAAGTAAATCTTTTTCAGAACTATCTTTTGAAATTTACGACTACTTGGATTCTATAAAAACAGATGAATGCTTCTATAGAAAAATAGTATAATGCCCCGCTGGACAAATCTGGCAAAGTCGCTTCTCTCAAAAGGAAGAGTTCTCTCGGTTCGACTCCGAGGCGGGGTACCAAAATATTTTTAAGAAAAGGACCTTCGGGTCCTTTTTTGCGTATATATAATACTGGTAGTGCAATGCTACCGATAAGATCAAATAACAATAATAACAAAGGAATCTTATGCGAAAGACTACAAAAACGATCACGGAAGTGATCCATGAGCATGGTGTCATCTCCTTCGAAATTCCGTTGTATGAACGTCTATTAGACCTAGCGTCTATGGATGGTTTTCGCGACGAGCACAGAGATATAATTGTTGAAAGAACAATTAAGTGCACAGAGGAAGAGGAAGGTGATCCATTATCACTGGAACATTTACCTGAACTCGTATCAGGCACGCCAGCAGCTGCTGTTGTCGCCGAAACTAAATCAGAGTAAGTAAAATATTTTGAGGTGTGTCCTCAACGTTGGGCAGTGACGCGCACTGTTTTTCCAAATAACAACAATAATAAAAGGAAATTAAAATGGCAGAATCAATTACTCCAAGTGGCATGATGATGAGCGGCGGCGACGGCCTTTTCGGCGGTGGCGGTCTAATTGGCGGCCTTATCTTAGGCTCACTACTTCGTAACAATGGAAATCTCTTCGGCGGTGATGGCGCAGCAGGTGCAGCGCTTCGTTCACCTCCAGAACAAGTTTCAGCAAACATGTCTTTAATGCAAGCAATCGGCGCAGTAGACAAATCAGTTGCAGTTTCAACTGCAGCAATGGAAGGTTCACAAGCTACACAGACACTCGGCATCACAACACAGCTAAACAACGTAGCATCTTCACTTGCAGCACGCACTGATGGCGTAAAAGAAGCAGTTAATGCAGGAACTATGGTCCTTGCACAACAACTCAATGGTGTTCAACAGCAGATCATGGAAAATCGTTATGAATTGTCTAAAGACATTCAGAATGATGGCGACAAGACCCGCGCATTGATCACTGCTCAATACGAAGCTACATTGAACCGTCAACTATCTGATGCTAACGCAGCAGTCATCGCTCTTCAGGCTAAGCTTGACAATGGTGTTGTTGCTCGTGGTGTTGAAGTTACTACAACTAATAACATCAACCAGATGCAGCAACAACAGCAACAACAAGCTCAGTATGGCCAATTGGCTAACCTCATTTGGGCTCTTGGTCAACAGATTCGCTCCAGCAATGAAGCTATCAACGTTGGTTCCGGCACTTTAACTGCTAACCCAACTAACACCAACACTAACATTCGTTAATGTTGCTAGGAGGACCATATTATGACATTCTTTGCACCACCTATGTGGATTCCTCCTCTTGTAGAGGATAATGATATGACATTCTTCGTAACGAGCGGAACAGGTCCTCCTGGACCTCAGGGCCCGGCTGGACCAGCTGGTCCTCAAGGTGATCCAGGACCCCAAGGCCCACAAGGCGAAAAGGGTGACACTGGCGCACAGGGAGAAATAGGACCTGAAGGTCCTCAAGGAATTCAAGGTGAGCAAGGAGAGCCTGGTCCTCCTGGACCTCCGGGTCCTGAAAGTGAATCTAACACTATTCAAATTCATAGCGATTATTACGCTACTGAAGATGATTTCTATATTGGCGTCAATAGTGATGGACCATCTACAGTACACCTTCCAAAAGATGCCAAAGACGGTTGTCAAATAGTCGTCAAAGCTGAGATGAAACCTCCGCTTGGAAATAGAAAAATAACTGTTGTAACACAAGACGGAAGTAAAATTGATGGATCTAATTCATATGTTATCCAAGTATCATATGAAAGTCTGTGGGTGATTAAATGTGGATCAGGTTGGCATGTAATTTAATTAGTGTAAGTTGTATAATACTTTATCAGCGGTGAATGAGCACTACTGATAAGACTCAACCAATATGAAAGATACCATGTAAGGAGTGCACGATGTTAAACGCCGCAACAAATTTAATCAAAATGAAAAAACTTCAACTGAATAGCGTAAAGGTTAAAGAAAAATGGTGCGCTGAACAAGAAGAAGACTTGAAAAAAATATTTCAAATGATTGATGAGCTAATTGCACAAGCATGTTGCGCTAGTACTTCACATCATTCATACAGTCAACTAGAAGATGCAAAGAGAAATTTCACCGAAGAATTTTTAGAAATTGCAGAAAAATATAGAATTGTCGCAGAATAATTAGATTTACAACTAGTTTACAATAAATCACGATTGATATATAATAGTACAAATTGGGATGATTACAGCAACTTTAATTCTACGAAACTAAAGTTCGTCGCTACCGGAGGACCACAGCAATGTGTAATTACGCGACTGGGGAGAAAACCTGAAGTGAAAATCTGACTCCGATAATCGGAAAGATCATAGTAACCTATGTAGTTTTGGCTGGGTATAAGAGCCCCGTTTAGAAGAAACGAAAAAACGAACCGGTCATCCCGCATTATTATTAACTCATTGGAATATTATGTCACTCACACTTAAAAATCTTGAAAGTGCCTTGGCCGGCGAGTCCATGGCACATATCAAGTATCGATATTTTGCTAAAATCGCCCGTGAAGAAGGCTATGAAGAAGTTGCAAAACACTTCGAACATACAGCCGATCAAGAAATTCTTCACGCATGGGGTCACCTTGAACTCTTGATTGGTAAGCCTTCTACGAAGGAATGCCTTGAGAAAGCTATCGAAGGCGAGACCTACGAATTCAACTACATGTACCCAGAGTTTCATGCTGCTGCCGTAAAGGAAGGCGACATGGCTGCTGCAGGTGTAGCACTCGAACAAATCGCAGAATCGAAAGAGCATGCAGAACAGTTTAAAGCTGTATTGGCAAAAGCTGAAAAGCGATTCGCAGCATTGGCAAAGGTCGAAAAGCGTCATGCCGAAGCATATCAACAAGTTTGGGAGAGTCTATAATGGAACATGTATGCGTTGTTTGTGGCCACGTCCACGATGAAGAATTGGAAGGCAAATGGGAAGAACTCCCTGATGACTTCGTATGCCCAGAGTGTGGCGTAGGTAAAGAAGACTACGAAACATTCTAAGAATTTAGGATAGGTTCAGCAACACCTTAGCGGATTAATACCCGCACCAAAGGATGGTGAGTTTCGAGTTCTCACCCTAATCAAAAAGTAGGAAACTATCCTGTTTACAATAAATCGTCGATAGAGTATAATCTATCTATGAATTAAGGTTAAGTTCCGCAACGAACTTGCATTCATATCGCAAAAAAGTTTAACCTGTTGAAAGTGAAAAATCATGAATACTTTTGTATCCGCCGTTCAAAATCAAACTGCACGCACTGAAAACGGCATGCGTGCTCGTAAGTCCACTGCATCTGCTTGTGTAGACCTGTTCTTCAAGCTTGGTGCTATGCGTGGCAAGGATGTCACTAAGGAATTTGTCGCAGCTTATGTTGAAGACAAGGACATCGCTCTTCGTATCGCTCAGCATGCCCGTGACGTTCGCGGTGGTGCTGGTGAACGTAAGATCTTCCGCGATATTTTAGTTTATCTAGAAAAGCACGACCCTGAAGCAGCTAAGGCTATGCTTCGCAAGGTCCCTGAGATCGGTCGTTGGGATGACATCTTCGTCTTTAAGACTGAAGCCCTAAAGCGTGAAGCTTACACCATGCTTGGCGATGCTCTTCGTGAGAAGAATGGCCTTGCAGCTAAGTGGACTCCACGTCAAGGTCCTATCGCGGTTGAAATCCGTAAGTTCTTCGGCATGTCGCCTAAGTTCTATCGTAAGTCCTTGGTCGAAATGACTAAGGTTGTAGAATCGCAAATGTGTGCCAAGGATTGGGATAACATCAACTTCAGCCACGTTCCTTCTCTTGCAGCAGCTCGCTACAAGAAGGCCTTCAATCGTAACACTGAAGCATACGCAAAGTATGTTGCAGAATTGATGAAGGATCCAAAGGATCGTACTGTTGAAGTTAAGGTCAACGCTGGCGCTGTATACCCATACGACGTCATCAAGGGGTTGAATGGTTATGGCTATTCTACCTCGTTCGGTAAGACTGAACTTGACCTCATCATCAAGCAATGGGAGGCTCTGCCTAACTATGTTGGTGATGCAAATGTCCTAGCATTGGTTGACGTTTCTGGATCTATGGCTTGCCCAGTGGGTGGCTTTGGTTCTGGTGCTAAGACCACTTGCATGGACGTAGCGGTTTCGCTTGGTTTGTATGTTTCAGAAAAGAACAAGGGTAAGTTCAAGGACACCTTCTTAACTTTCTCTGAATCTCCTGAACTATTGTACCTTAAGGGTAACGTTGTTCAGAAGTCTCAACAAATGGTACAATCTAAGTGGGGTATGTCTACTAACCTGCACAAGGCTATGGACAAGATCCTAAAGACTGCCAAGGATGGAAACGTCCCTCAAGCAGAAATGCCTGAGATGTTGTTGATCATGTCTGACATGCAATTCAACGCCTGTGCTAAGTTCGACGATTCAGCAATGAAGATGATCGAACGTAAGTACGAGGAAGCTGGATACGAAATGCCAAAGATCGTATTCTGGAACTTGAACGCCAAGGACAACGTCCCTGTGAAGTTCGATAAGACCGGAGTCGCTCTTGTATCGGGATTCTCTCCTTCAATCTTGAAGGCAGTCCTTGCGGCTGATATGGAATCCTTCTCGCCTGAAGCAATCATGCGTAAGGCAGTGTGTATCCCACGCTACGACTATTAAGCCGAAGCTTAATACAACAAAGGCCCCTTTCGGGGCCTTTTCTTTTATCTGTTTGCTAGCGGGTTATCAATAGCTTTTTGTATTCTACTATCAACTTCCTTTTTTAGCTGTTCAACTTCTCGTGTAATTTCTCTACGAGCATCGGCCATTTCTTTGCGTATGGCATTTACTTCTGATCTTGCTTTATCTAAATCTTCACGGACATCTTTACGTGCTTGTCTCATTTCCTGTTCGGTTTCACGCTGAGCTAGTTTAACACTTCGCTCTACCTGTTCAGTCACAGATTCGTTTCTACGAATGTCTGACTTTAAATCGTTCTTAATATCTCGTGTATAATCACTTGTCTTTGAACTATTTTCTTCAATGACAGCTAAACGTTTGTCAAATTCAGATAAGTCAGGCGCTTCATATTCTGCGATTTTCTTTTTCATACTTTGATAGTCTTTATAGACTTCAAAAGCGCCATATAAACCACCTAATATTGAAGACACTAGCGTGAACGCTACCATTAATTTTGCTGGTGTGAATTCGTATCCACCAACACTTATTACAGTATCTTTGCTTGCATACTGTTTGGCCGCGCTTTCTAATTCATCTATTTTCTTATCTATATCTGGCATTTTATTCTCCGATGCACTAATTATTTTTCAAACTTTAAATCTCTCCTCATATTTCTCAATTCAAATTCTAATTTTTCAATTTCCATTTGGCGCTTGCGTAATTCCATCTCATACAACCTATTGCAATCAACTCTTCCCTTTGGTGCGCCAATTGGTATAATGATTCTTCCATATACACCAACATCTCTATTTTGAGATACGGGATTTGTCGTTATTTGCTGATTGTTATTAATTACTCCAAGAACACCAAACTCGACATTAGTTGCTGAGCCGATCGCCATAGAACAATCTAAATCACCAGCTCTAAATCTATCTGATTGAAAACTTCCAGGTGCACTTGGCATTGAAAGAGTCATCGATCCATTTTGCGCATTACTTAAAGTGCTCAAGAATAATAAAAAAATAACAATGAAATATTTCATTTTACCTTTGAGCAAATCTGAGATGATATTACTGTGCTTTTATCACCTTCTCTTTTGTGTTTAGATTCGGTGCAAATGTAAGTAACCTTCCCTAGATCCTCTTGTTTAATGTATACATTAACAGATTTTGTTTGCAAATAATTGATTTGAATTATTTTGCTTTCTGATGCGAAAGGCAGTGATTTCCAATCTTTATCGTAAACGCTTAATTCATAGTATTCAACATCATTTCGTTTGTTAAACAATTGCATTTTGGTTTGCAAAACGCCAGACATGAATGAATGCTCAAACTTTGGATACGTTGGCAGAAATTGATGAGCATTTGCATACCCACCAATTAAAGCTATTATGATAAAAACATAACGAAACATATTATATTAGATTGCAATGCAACTTGCAGTCACCATAGCTCTATATGTTCCGGCAGGAAATGCTTTATTGTATCCATACTCAGCTTTTGATTCTGCTTTAAACCAAACTGAACCTGGAATAGATAAAACAATTTCAGTTGTATTGTTATATGTAATCTTGTTAGTCGAGTATGCTGACATCGCTGCATTGGTTACTCTGCTAACATCTACACTTCCAGTCCATGTTACATTATCTGTTAACGATGGAGAAGACGAAAAACTATTAGGTGTTGTGATAACAGCTTTATAAAAACCAGACTGAAGCACATCATATCTGATTATTGGTTGAACGCCGCCATCAGCTGGTAAGGTGCTCAATACATTTGGCGATGGGTTACCATATACGCCAGGAGTTTCGGTGTAGATTATACACTTAGAAGCAACTGTGCCAGTAATAGGTACGTCTTGTGCTACGCTTAGTAGCGGAAATGCAAGTAAACTTGCGAGTACAATTTTCTTAAACATTTATACCTCTCTTTGGTTTATCTTTTATACTGTAAGTCTACCATAGTCTTGTGCAAGATTTCTTGAGATAATCCCAATCTTCTTGAATTTCTACTATCTGGTAATTTTTTATCAGGATAACGAATTACGTCATTATAAACTCCACCAGGAATACTAACTTTGTATAATTCAAAACCTGGTATATTATTCAACATTTCTAGTTGAGATGCTTTCTCTGCATCTATCGGATTTAACGATGGTGTTGGTGCTTTTCTATCAGCACTAACATTTCTATTAGGAGCTGTTACATTGACTCTTCTTTCTTCTTGAACTATAAATTTCGTGTCCAACGCGTTTCTTATATTACTGTCAGATAAAGGATCATATGTTTCTGCTGGTTTTTCAGTAATCTTTTTTGACATTGCATCCGCATATCCCGGACAACTTGGACTACTTAACGGATCGGCAACACACGTGTCATATCTATATTTATAGACTACAGATGCATTCCTTACCTCTCCAGTGCCATCTACTGTGATGCTTCCTTCACCCCAGCGTGTGATTGGAATGTTATCTACTGGCGTTATTTTTGTAATGGTATTACCTCTTAAACCTGTCCAATCGTCTTGGCTTCTAAAGATAAATCCTGGCTGAAGTGCATCTTTGTTTTGTACGTTAACAATCATTCGATCATTAGCGTTTTTAATTGTAGTGTACTGATAGATAACACCATCAACAGCCAATCCGGTAACTGATGGTAAGACATTTGTCATTGACCATGTCAATCCAGTGCCAGCAGCGTTAGAGGTGGTGCCTCTTACAATATCAGAGTAAGAGGAGGAGCAACAAGCTAAGAACGCCCATGCCACCAAAGAATGTCTTAGTGCCGTCACTCAATTCTCCTTTTTTCTCTTCTCTATTACCCGGTTGCTGCGCTTTATTGGCCACCCACTGTTGCTTGGCTTCGTTCCCGATAGCGCCATCGTATGGGCATGGAGTACCAGCCATCATCATGGCATCAAATACTCGTTTATCTTGACACAATGTAGACACTGCAGCAACTTTCATACCCATATCGAATAGTGTTTTAGATAATTTTAATCTTTCACAATTCATGTCTCTGACAGTAGATCCTGCTGATATGCCTAGGATCTGTGTTTGTACTGCACCGGCGACACCAACCGTACACAAATCGGAATTTGAGATATTCATAGTTGGTATAATCGCTGATGGTGGAGGAGACTTCAGCGTAGTAGTCGAATCAGTCGTAGAGTTTATTGTACTCTTCGTCGTAGATTCTGTTACTATCGGCTGAGCATGAACTATACCAAAATACATAAGTATGTATGCAATAAAAATCAATTTCCGATTCATTTGTGCCTCATTATATGTTAAAAAATTACTATACATATTTATAAGAAAGGTGAATTATGCCAGGAGTTTATAAAGAAAAGACATGTCCCACATGTGGTACCAAACACCGCAAGAAGGGCATCTTTTGCTCAAAACCGTGTTCGAACAAAGGACGTGATGAAGAGTACAAAGCAAAGATGAGAGACAAGATGCTTAATACTGACGAAGGTCAGGTAAGAGCATGGAATTTGAATTGGGATGATACCGATGAGCCTGTAGCACCTCAAGTTTTTAGAGAAAAACCATCCCTTCAGCGTGGTCAATTTGTGGCTGGAGGCGACATCTGGACGATCACAGATGATTGAAAACAAAAGTATTCATTTTCATGACATGAAATACCCGACTAATTTAGTCAACTATTATGTACGGAAAATCGTCTATTTGATATAATCTATCTATAGACAAACAAGGAAACATTATGATGAAAGTGATCAAGGAATACGCCACTGACAAAGGTGGTCTGGTGCAAGTTACCGATCGTGGTCTGGTTCACACAGCTGCTAAAGGTTTCTACTCTGGCGATATCGCTGAAACCGGCGTAATGCCTGCTCTTCCCGTCAAGCGTGGTCGTGGTCGTCCTCGCAAGGATACTGGCGAAACCGGTGCATCTTTCGACTTTAGCGCCTTCACTCCTCCTCGTGTTCCTAAGTGGACCGGTCCTTCTCGTAAGTTTGTGTTTAGCAAAGGCGAATAACATGGCTGACTATGCAATGTTCAGTGACTTTGGCAATGATGCAGTGGATGCAATCGTTCGTCGAGCACGAATTCTAAACATGACTTGGAGTCAAGTGAACGACGAGTTGCATAGCTTGGCTGAACGATTTCCCAAAGACTTTGGCGAAGCTACTGATACTGCAGTTCGTGAATGTGTGTATATTGCATTAGGATTTGACGAATGAAAAAGCGTACTGACTCTTACATCTTCACTGCCGATCCTATGTCGGTGACTGACATGCAACAAATCGAGATTGTTCGCAAGACTGTTGCTGCATCTAACAAGATTGCTCGATGGAATTACAAGTGGGAGTGTCAACGTGCTGCATACAATGGCGAATCTAAGCCTAAAGCACCCACGATCTATCGCGTTCGCTTGATGCCCCGTGGTCCTCGTAAAGAAGCATACAAGCAACACCTTGCAGAAGGTGGACATAAGTTGTGGATGGGTTTCAATGTTTATCTTCCTCAGAAATATGCAAAGGCTTTCGATGTCTACGTTCATGAATGCCGATAAGATGAAAGCCCAAGTAGACGCCATGCTACTTGGGCTGCTGGGCTCTCAAGAGCTCGTAGAACGTTGGTGGAACGGCGAGAACTGGCATTTTAATCTTAAGAGACCTGTTGTGGTGTGGTCTAAGGATCCCGACGAAGTGTATGCATACGTGGCCGGGTTCTGCTACAAGTAATACCAAAGTATACAGCTGGTTTTAGTCAACTACTATTTTACAATAAATCGTAGATTTGATATAATCTATCCATAGACTAAGGAAACAAATCATGCACAAACAAGCAGCTCTTAACACTCTCAAGCTTTTCTCACTCAGCGCTATCGGTTCCATTGCGCTTGTTCTAGCAATTCAGTATATGACTCTCGGTACTTTCCTCATGACACTGGGTGGATTTTGTATGGCATATTTTGGCTACACTTTCTACAGCATGGAGAAAACACGCTTGGAAACCATCGAGAAACTCAACAGCATCTCTAAGGAATAATCATGGCTCGCAAATCTAAAGACATCACTGTAATTCAAGACGGCGTCAAGTATACGATGTGTGCATATCGCGGACCTCGTAAAGGTGAAGCTACTTTCCCTACAGACAAGTCGCGTTACACTGTGTGGACTCAAACTGCGTCTAAGTATGTACGTGGATCCGGTGCTTGTCAAGGTACCATCGACAAAATTGGAGCTTAAAATGAACTTGCGTGAACTGATTATTGAACGTATCTTTTTCGCGTTTACCGATGCAGAATTGAAGGACTTGTTTGACATCTTTGCTAAAGATGTCGAAAGTCTTAACGATCTTGACCTATTAGAACTATATGAAGAAACTATCACACTTGGCTCTTCTGGTTGTGACGAAATATGACTGATAAACCTAAAATCGTATTTGCGCCAGGTTGCTTCGACAACCTAGACGTATCTCAAGAAGAGCTCGACGCTCTCATGGCTGACCTCGAACAAATGGTAGAGGATGGTAGCCTATTTGAAAACTCTCGTCTCCTTGATGAGAATGATCCCGAAGATCAAGCAATCATTCATCAATTGATGAACGAACCTGTAAAGCGTAACCTCCAATGAAATATTACACTATTAGCTTTCCCGGTGAATGCGGTCAACACGTAACAGAAACGTGGAGTGAGGAGCAACTTCTGAAATCCACGTACTACAAACTGTGGGTGTTCAAGATGGTAGAGGCTAATTTGCATACACGTATCAGTAACGAGCAATTCATTGATGACTGGCGCGTTATACACTGGGCTGTGGAAACAGATGAGTTTGGGAATAAATTATGAACGAACGAATTAAAGAACTTTGGTCGCAGGCTGGTGGTCATTATAATAGTGGCAACCAACACACTTGGCCCGAGTATACAATTACTGACCCTGAAAAGTTCGCCGAGTTGATTATTAAAGAATGCTGCAAGGTTTCGGATGAGATCGAAACGTATGAATTGCCATGGAAAGCATCGAAGTTTGTTAAATTACATTTTGGAGTTGAAGAATGAAAGCAGGGAATCCTATCGAAACACTTGCCGGTGCTTTGGCGCATGCGGCATATGAAGCTTTTCCTGAGTATGCCTACAAGGATCGTGATTGGGACAAGTATCAGGCCTGGCGTGCTACACTTACTCGGGAAGAAATGAAGACTGCTCAGATACCTGAGGATTGTATGATCGATAAGACGCGCAAACACTCGATGTATGATCTGTCTGTGTATGCAATGTTTCCTCAGACGTGGGGTTCGACTGCATTGGGATTCGGTGGTATTGGTGGACAAGCAATCACGTCTGCATATGTTTGTATTATTGAATCAGACTTGCTTGGCCAGTTCGCAGTATACTTTGGTGGACGACTTGCATATGTGATTGAACGACCAAACGAAAAATTTGTAGAAGATATTCAACGGCATCGTATGGTTGATGCCAAACTTGGAAAGACTACTTATGAGCGATAGAGTATATGCACCCGACAAATGGGTGATTATTGAAATCAAAAATAAAGACCATGAAGCACATCGTCGTGTACTTGGATCATGGTACGGCGGATTTGTAGGAAGTGATTCGTGGCGAGCAAGTTCTGGTATTACAGAAGTGATTGATGAAGGTGATCATTACCGTATCCTGAATGAATCCGGCAGTACATACAATTGCTTCAAAGGCTGTGAAGGTGTAAGTGGCTACACTGCAGGTGTTTTAGCACGTATGCAGAAGCAGACTGAAGAAGATGGCGGCAGCATCGAGGTTGTTACACTATGAGATTCATGATGAGATACCGAATTGTCAAAGAAGCTAATCTCAACGATGAGTGTTTCTATGAGGTGCACTTCTACGAACAGGTGAAGTGCATGCTCTTTTTCAAACGCTGGAAGTGGGTGCCTGTCATAGAGCATGAACGCCGTGGTATGGATTATTGGTTTACTCGTATTGCACGATACGCTACGCTTGAAGATGCCGTAAAGGTTGTCAATGCGCGAGCACGTAAGCGCATGGTGACCAATGAAGGTGAGATCGAGATGGACTCTTCCTACATCGCAGAAAAGTAAACCAAAAGTATACAGCCAGTTTTAGTCAACTATTGCACAAAGTTGTTCCCAATAAATCGTCAATTTGATATAATCTATCTAACGACAAACAAAAGGGAATACGAAATGTCAATCGAAGAATACATGTTGGACTTAGGAATGGATGTAGATATGATGAATTTTGAAGAACGTGCTCTGGCAGTTGTAAAATCCGTAACAAGCACACGTGCTTACTTCTTCCAAGGCACCATGTTCTTGGAAACTGAAGACTCCAAGATTGCCACTGACGTATTCTTTGCTCTCTGCGACAAGATCACTTCTGCTATCGCATTTGGCAAGTGCGGTCAATCCGAAACATCTTACGATTTCATCTAAGGAGAGCATCATGGACAAAAGCACATTCATTCCAGAAGCTAAAGAAGTCAAGGCTGAGGCTATCACTGTAGAACAGGCGAAAGCAGACGCAGCTAAAATCCTGTTCGAAAACATGGAAGCTGATCATGGTTTCATAGACGTAGGTGGCATGACTTACGATGAAGTACGATACCTTTCAAGAGGTGAATGATGAGAAATCGCTATGGTGATGAGTATGAATTCGTGAAGGTCGATGAGAACACCTACACGATCACGGGTGACTTGAAGTACTGGCGCTTTGGCGGTAAGGAAGGTCAAGAGCGTGTCGATGACGATGATCTTGGGTTCGTCGATCCAAGCGGTGGCCCATTCATTTCGATGGGATACATGATCGAAGGTCGACCAGTGAAGAGCATCCGCGCTGTGGGTGATCGAATTTTCCTTGGAGTATGACATGAACGAGAAGCTAGAACCCGAGTATACACCCGAGGAAGACGAAGCGTGGAAGGAGCTCGAGCAACGTCTACAGGAGCTCCAAGAGATGACAAAGGAAGCGCTTCAAGCGTATCTCGACAAAGTGTTTAAGTAGTACTAAAGTATACAGCCAACTTTAGTCAACTATTATGTACGTAAAATACGCCATGTGGTATAATCTATTTTTCGGAGTAAACACATGGCTATTTCTAAATTCTCTTTCGTAATTCTTTTGGAATACATTCCTATTACAATTACAGATCTGTATACCTACGGTTTACAAATTATCGAAAATGAATCAGATTTGGAACTTGGTTACTTTACGGTTCAAGGTGAAAACCAAAGTATTCAAGAATTCAAATCATTTCTTAATGGGACAAATTTCATCTAATGAAATAGTTGACTAAAACGGTCAACTATTCCCAATAAATTGACGTTATGGTATAATCTATCCATAGACAAACAAAGGAACAAAATGCTTACAGTCACTCAACTCAATTCGATGTCAGTTCAAGATCTTCTGAAACTCAACAAGCAGGTCGTTGCGATCGTCAAAGAAAAGCAACGCATGGACAATCGAGTTGCAAGCGTATGTCTCATGGCAGGTGACGAGGTTACCTATACATCGGGCAAGTTTGGGACGACAGTGAAAGGCAAGATCATTGAAGTGAAGCGTACGAAAGTCGTAGTTCAATCAAACATCGGCCGGTACCTGGTGCCTGCATCTATGTTGACAAAGGTCTAATCATGAAA
>CAZKLA010000025.1:16157-18338 GCA_964553455.1 uncultured Aquiluna sp.
GTTTCTACATGCAGGCGAGCAATATGGCGAGCTCTTCGTATGGTGTTTGATTCCTAATCCTGACGCTCCTACGTATACTCGAAAGGTGTATGTACTCGGGACGGGTATCGATAATACTCACATTCAGCTTGGCGATATTGAAAACCTGCGATTCTTGAATACAGTTCAAATGAATAGAGGTCTCGTCTGGCATGTCTTCTTCGTCTAAGATATTCATTATCGCGGGTACTCATGACGAGTATTTGCAGTGGCGTAATAAACATTATCCCGAGCTTCTTCTCAATGGTCAAATAACCAAACCAACTGATATTACGTACGTCTCGGGTGCAGAAACACTTAAGGGAATATCAAATCCATCGGGTAGATTCATCGGCACGTGGTATAAACGATCCAATATCGAAGAGATTCTATTCCAGCTTCAGATCGCAGGAAAGTTACTCGATACGAATATCATGAAACAATTACTCTCGATAGTAGAAAAGCGACATGAAAACCATTGAATTCTGGTCAATCGAAAATACAGGCTGGTCGGGTGGAATATCTTGGTTCCGCGACGAGAAAAGATTCGATTCTAAATATGAAGCACTCGAAGATGCTATTCGACGTAAGAAAGAACTGAATCAGGATACCACGCTCTGGAGAATCGTACATACTACTATTGAAAGATCCGATAATAAAGAAATCATTACTCGTACCTGGAGAATCATATGAACTATAAACATTACTGTCCCGAGTATGATTTTCTTGAGATCGATGCTGATTCGCCTGAATACGAAAACTGTCTCTGTCAAATAGATTCCAACGGCCGTGGACCTGAATATCATCCAGGTGATCGTGTACTAGTAAAGCCAAATAAGCTACAGGCAACGGTGATTCGTCAAATCCTGACATATGATTATCCTGAATCCTTTTGGGGTAATGTAGTACTTGAATATGATGATGGAGTAACAGGAACATCGAATAGCTGGCAATTAAAGAAACTATGAATACATTGAATCACTCTCAATTAAAAGAATATTTCGGAGTTGAAGAATGAACAAACGAATTCGAGAACTTGCTCATGAGGCTGGATTACCAACATACAATCCAGATGGTATCCCAACTAAACTGGAAAAGTTCGCCGAGTTGATTGTGAGAGAATGTATCGGTTGTTGTGAGCAAGTTATTAGTGATCCTGTTCCCGAATCGGTAGACACTTGGTTGAATGGTGGAGAACAATGTATCCAAGAGATTAAACAGCATTTTGGAGTTGAAGAATGATTAGATTCTATCCGAGAGATATTGGTAGATGGAGAGGGTTATTCAACTTCCCACCAAAGATGTTGCCTCTTCCAGATTATGAAGAATTTGATTCGCCTCAAGAATTCCTAGACTTCCTTGTTGAACATAAGGTAAGGCTGGATGATCCAGATAATAAACTAATGTTTATAAAGAGAACGGCAAACAATGATTATGATTGTATATCACTTTATGAGTGTGTTCAATGGACCAGTATAGGTAGAATAGAAGTATCCTCGGATTATATCATAGAACGACTGGAAAGAATGGTTACTCCCATGCCAGTGGAAGATAAGAAACAACTAATCAAAGACTTGCTGGGAGTAAAAAAATGATTGACTATCACGAAGCCGTGCGAGAAATGTACAAGGGAAATGTTGTCAAGTATGTCGGCACCGTCAACGGCAATGTGATGACAGATAAGGGCTGGAGTTGGTGTATGTGTCGCGGTTGCATTTTTCCATATAACGGTGAGCCATTATGGAACATGGGAGGACGAATGGTCTATGATCCAGATTTTCGTTATGTGCTCACGGGTGAAACAGTTGATCCGAGAGCATGGCGACCAGAAGAGAATCAAGACCGCAAAGACATTAGAAGCAAACTAGGTTATAGTCGTGTAGGATTAGGGAATGTATGAACGAAGGAGTTGAAGAATGACATATATTCTAATGATCTGGACGGTAGTAGCACTAGGTGGTGATCGTCATTATTCTAATAAAGCGTATGATTGGCGACCGCTGGGCGAGTTTCATCAAGATAATTGGGAACGAAAATATGATGCCAAGCAAATGTGTGAACGAGCCGCGCAAGAACTTGGCTTAAAGTCTGAAAACTATCGCTGCGTAAGGAATCGATAATGGAAAATCAAATAGATCCAAAGCGAAACTGGCCCGAAGATTC
>CAZKLA010000025.1:18438-20065 GCA_964553455.1 uncultured Aquiluna sp.
TTCAGTATACTATTTCCCAATAAATCGAGTTCGTGGTATAATCTAATCATGAAATACATCAAAGAACTCCTCCAAGCTGCAATCCTCGCCGTTCTCTTCGGTGGTCCTATGTTTGCCTACTTCCTGTTCGTCATGAAGCCGTAATACCAAAGTATACAGCTAGTTTTAGTCAACTACTGGTGTACGGTAATTAGACGATTTGATATAATCTATCTAACGATTAAACAAACAGGAAAACATATGACAACCAACGTTCAGATCTCCTTCAACAAAGCTACCAACAAGTTCACCTGCTCCATCAACGGCCAGCGCTTCACCACTGGCAAGCAGGACTACATCGAGTACATGTACAAGAAGATCACGGGTGTCAAGAAGTCTTTCTCGGAGATCACCTCGGAGAAGAAGGAAGCTACCTCGGAGAAGTACAACATCAACGAGCGTTTCGAGTTCGTCGAAGGTCTGGTCAACATGATCGCTTCGGGTCTGACTCCCTCGGCTGTGATCACCGGTGAAGGTGGCCTCGGCAAGACCTATACTGTCAACAAGACTCTGATCGCCAGCGGTCTCAAGGACCTCTCGGATGTCGGTGCTCTGGAAGTTGCCTCCACGATCAACCGTCAGAATTCCTTCACTTCCGTCAAGGGTTACTCTACTCCCAAGGGTCTGTATCGTACCCTCTACGAGAACAAGGACTCTGTGGTCGTGTTCGATGACTGTGACTCCATTCTGAAGGATCCTGTTGCTCTGAACCTGTTGAAGTCTGCTCTGGACTCCTACGGCAAGAGGATCATCTCCTGGAACGCTGAAACCAGCTTCGGTCGTGACGATGACCTGCCCCATAGCTTCGAGTTCAAGGGTCGTGTTATCTTCATCAGCAACATGTCTCAGGACAAGATTGATCAGGCTATCCGTAGCCGTAGCATGATGGTTGATCTCTCCATGACCGAAGACCAGAAGATCGAGCGTATGGAAGTCATTTCCGCCTCCGACGAGTTCCTGCCTGAATTCCCTGCTGAATACAAGAAGGATGCTCTGGATCTGATCCGTAAGGTCAAGGAAGACGCCAAGGAGATCTCCCTGCGTACTCTGATCTCGGTTACCAAGATCCGTGCTTCTGGTAACAAGAACTGGAAGGGTATGGCTACCTATATCCTCTGCAACTAATAGGAGTAAACATGAGTAAGATGGGTGAACTGGTGTTCGACATTCAGGAAGCTATCAGTGAGGGCTACCTGAGCTTTAGGGAAATCGCCCACAGGTTCGAGGTACCCTACGACTGGGTAGTAACGATCGCGGAGGAGATGTCGGAAGACCAGACGGAGTAACTGTCTAGAAAAGGCGGTTTTAAATCAGGAGTTCGGCGGTATGGGCTTTAGGCCTTTTGCGTCCCAGCACAGATTCGGAGGTCTAAACGGATTTCAAACGGAATCGTCCTCAAAAAATCCCGCGGGAAAAACAGACCTGAAAACGGAATTTGATTTTAAACGGAATTGTCGGGAAAAAATCCCGCAGGAAAAATGAACATGAAATCGGAAATTGAAAACAAAGAAACCTATGAGGCTCGGGACGAGCTATTTGCCTTCCTCGATATTATTCGGGAGTCGGGTCAAATTAACATGTTTGGTGC
>CAZKLA010000026.1:0-18748 GCA_964553455.1 uncultured Aquiluna sp.
GTGGCGATTTGATTGCGGTCATTGAGTAGGTAACTGTGACCGTTCGAGAAATTCGGCTCTTTGGAGATCCAGTCCTGAAGTCAGAAACCGCTGAAGTCAAAGACTTTGACTCTGTAAAGGGTTTAGTTCAAGACCTTTTGGACACCACCTCCCTGCCCGGTCGAGCGGGAGTCGCTGCCACTCAGATCGGCGTGGGGTTGGCTGTCTTTTCCTACAACGTCAACGGCAAAATCGGGTATCTAATCAATCCCGAAATCATCGGCATTGAAGGCGAGCTAACCCTCATGGAAGAAGGCTGCCTGTCTGTGCCAGGGCTTTGGCACAAGACCCCACGCTATCCAAGAGCAACGGCACGCGGCTACCAGCTGGATGGCTCTTTGGTTGAGGTTTCTGGCGAAGGTCTAATGGCTCAAGCCCTCCAGCACGAGTGTGATCACCTAAAGGGAATGCTCTATCTGGATCGACTGGATAAAGAAGAACGGAGGCTGGCTTTCGCCAACCTCCGTCAACAGCAATGGTTTCTCTCCTAGCCGTAGATTCTGTCCACGTGGATCGCGAAGTCAGCCATGACTTTGCCTCGCTTGATCTTCAGCGATGGCGTTAGGTGACCTGATGCCTCGGTCAACTCAACATCCAAAATCTCAAACTTCTTGACCTGCTCCGCATTTGAGAACTTGGTGTTTACATTGGCGATTGCCGCTTCGATTTCTGCTCGAATCTTTGGGTGCTTGGCAGCCTCCGCGAGGGTTAGCTTTTCTGCGATGCCATTATTCGCACACCAAACCGGAACCATTTCAGGGTCCAGCGAGATTAGGGCAGCGATGAATGGCTTGGCATCGCCAATCACCACAACTTGACCAACCAGTGGGTGAGCGCGAATAGGGTCTTCGATTGGAGCTGGGGCAACATTCTTGCCGCCGGCTGTGACCAGAAGCTCCTTCTTTCGACCGGTGATAGTCAGGAAGCCATCCTCATCCAGCTCACCGATGTCGCCGGAGCGGAACCATCCCTCGGAGAATGCCTCACGAGTAGCGCCTTCATTGCGCCAGTATCCGCGCATCATGTTGATGCCGCGCAGCCAGACCTCACCGTCGTCAGCAATCCTGATGCCGGTGCCAGGTAGCGCACGACCAACCTTGCCAATCTTCTGCCAGCTGACACGGCCAATTACGGCAGCGGCGGCGGTCTCCGTTAGTCCGTAGCCCTCAAGCACAACTAGGCCGATGCCGCGGTAGAAGTGTCCTAGGCGAGCACCCAGCGGAGCACCGCCTGAGATGGCGTACTTCACGTTGCCACCCATGGCGGCGCGAAGCTTGGAGTAAACCAACTTGTCGAATAGACCGTGCTTGATCTTTAGGCCAATTGATGGTCCACCCTTCAGGTCAAGAGCCTTGCTGTATTCGATAGCAACCTCCGCAGCAGCACGGAAGATCTTGCCCTTTCCGCCAGCCTCGGCCCTGAGTTCGGCGCCGTTGTATACCTTCTCGAATACTCGAGGCACGGCCAGTAGGAAGGTTGGCTTGAACACCGGAAGAACCTCTGCGACCAGCTTGGTGTCACCTAGGTGTCCAACTCGAATTCCGGCGTAAATACAGAGCACCGATACATAGCGAGCAAAAATGTGCGCCATTGGCAAAAAGATCAGCGAGTGCTGCCTATCGTTGGCAATTTCAGGAATCTCTGCCGCGGCATTGCGGCAGTGATCGACAAGCGAACCGTGGGTCAGCTCGCAGCCCTTTGGGTTTCCGGTGGTTCCAGAGGTGTAGACGATGGTTGCTAGGTCCACCAGGTTTGCGTTGGTGCGAGCAGTCTCTAGAACCTCATCAGCCACACCCTCGCCAGACTGGTGCAGCTTGGTGAAGTCGGTTGAGTCAATCTTCCAAACGTGATTGAGTCTTGGGGTGTTTGAGCGAACCTGCTCAACCCGCGCTAGGTGCTCGTCGTTCTCGATAAACAGAGCCACCGCATCAGAGTCAGAGAGAATCCACTCAATCTGGGAAGGGGAGCTCGACTCGTAGATTGGCACTGTGACCGCACCGGCAAACCAAATCGCAAAGTCGATCATGGACCACTCGTAGCGGGTCTTCGACAAGATTGCGACTGCCTGGCCAGGCTTGATGCCAGCGGCAATCAATCCCTTTGCCAAGGTTTGAACCTCGCCCAGAAACTCAATCGCGGTTACGTCACGCCAAGACTTGTCAGGGTTTTGTCTAGAGAAGATGGCGTGCTGCGGGCTCTTTTTGGCGCGTTCTAGCAGAAGGTCGGTTGCGTTTTCCTTCGGGTTTGACTCGACAATTAGCGGCTCATCGTAAAACTTCATCGTTGATCTCCCATTTGAGTTTCCATCACTCTAATGTGCTACTTGAGTGCGAGAGCTACAACTTATGTAACGCTTTTTCGCTATTTTTGTAACCTTTGCACAAAGCAGTAAAATTAGGGCTCGCCTAGTAAAGAGGTAGTAATGCTCGCAGTCGGAATCGACATCGGTGGCACCAAGATTTTGGGTGCCCTGGTAGACGAGCATGGCCAAATTCTTTACGAGACCAAGGTGCCATCCCCAGCCCAAGATCCTGACTTGATGGTGTCAACCGTTGTTGATCTCATCAAAGAGGTTTCCTCGCATGCCAAGGCAGAGGTGGTCGGCGCTGGAGTAGCAGCCGCTGGGTTTATTGACGCTAATCAGTCCACGATTCTTTATGCGCCGAATCTGAACTGGCGCAACGAACCTTTCAGGGATCGCCTCCAGGTTGACCTGGCTATGCCGCTGGTAATTGAGAACGACGCCAATGCCGCTGGCTGGGCAGAATACAAATTCGGTGCTGGTCGTGGCACCAAGGACATGGTGATGCTCACCCTGGGCACCGGTGTCGGGGGAGCCGTAGTGGCTGACTACAAGCTGCGTCGCGGTGGATTTGGAATTGCCGGTGAGCTAGGACACGTTCGAGTTGTTCAAGATGGCAAGCAGTGTGGCTGCGGCCGTAAGGGTTGCGTCGAGCAGTATTCATCCGGCACCGCGGTCGTGAAAGCTGCCAAGAAGCTGGCAGCGAGTTCAGGCCCAGCCGGACAAAGACTGCGCGAGCTCAAGGCAGAAAATGGCGAGCTAACCGGCAGTCAGGTCTATCAGGCTCTGCTCGAAGGCGATGCCGGAGTCTATTCGATCTTCCGTGAAGCCGGTCGCTATTTAGGCCAGGCGATGGCGACTATCACCGCGGTTCTTGATCCGCAGGTTTACGTAATCGGTGGTGGATTGTCTGACGCCGGCGAGCTGATTCTGGAGCCAATCCGTGAGGGCTTCCTGCAGGATCTGCCAGCTCGAGGCTTTAGGCCAGAGGCACAGATTGTCACTGCCGAGTTTACGAATCAGGCTGGAGTTATCGGAGCCGCAGACCTAGCGCGCGAGTCGCTCGCTAAGCTGTAAGCATCGCGACTGGAGCACAAATTGGCATATTTCATTATCAAGAACTTCATTCTTGGCCCAATTCTGCAGATTTTGTTTCGCCCTTGGGTAAAGGGTTCAAAAAACGTTCCTAACGCTGGCGGAGCAATCTTGGCCTCCAACCACCTGTCTTTCTCGGACTCCATCTTCTTGCCGCTGAAAGTTAAGCGACCAGTTACCTTCCTTGCTAAGAGTGATTACTTCACCGGCAAGGGCGTCAAAGGTGCTTTGATCCGCTGGTTCTTCAAGGCCACAGGTCAGCTACCTATTGACCGTTCCGGCGGTAAAGCATCAGAGGACTCGCTGAACACCGGCTTGGGAGTTTTGGAGCGTGGTTTGCTGCTCGGTATTTACCCAGAGGGAACTCGGTCACCTGATGCCAAGCTGTACCGCGGTCGAACCGGTATTGCCCGCATGGTGCTTGAGGCCAAGGTTCCAGTTGTTCCAGTTGCCATGATTGACACCGAGAAGGTTCAGCCAATTGGCTCAAAGTATCCAAAGATTCGCCGGGTAGGCGTGATTATCGGTGAGCCGATGGACTTCACGCGCTTCGCAGGTATGGAGGGGGAGCGCGCAGTGTTGCGCGCTGTCACCGATCTAATCGTTTACAACATCATGCAACTGAGCAATCAGGAGTATGAGGACGTATACGCCTCCACCGTAAAAAACCGCATGGCCCGGGCCGCATAGCTAAAGGATCACCTTGACAGACTTCGGATTAGATAACTACCTCAAGCTTGAGGCCAAGCAGCAGCCAACCTGGGCGGATGCTCAGGTCCTGGAGCAGGTAAAGAAAGAGCTTGCGGTTCAGCCGCCGCTGGTCTTCGCCGGTGAGGTTGACACTCTGCGTGATCGCATTGCCCAGGCAGCCAGGGGAGAGGCCTTCCTACTTCAAGGTGGAGACTGCGCCGAGACCTTTGTAGACGCCACCGCAGACCGGATTCGTAACCGCATCAAAACCGTACTGCAGATGGCCGTGGTGCTGATGTACGGATCTTCGCTTCCCGTAATCAAGATGGGCCGCATGGCTGGTCAATTTGCCAAGCCAAGGTCTTCAGATTTTGAGACTCGCGACGGCGTGACGCTGCCTGCTTACCGTGGCGATGCGGTAAACGGCTACGAGTTCACCGAGGAGTCTCGCAAGAACGATGCCAGGCGTCTGATGCAGGCCTACCACACCTCTTCAAGCACCCTAAACCTGATTCGCGCCTTCACCACCGGTGGCTTTGCCGACCTTCGCCAGGTACACGCCTGGAACAAGGGCTTCACGGTCAACCCTGCGAACAAGAAGTACGAAACCATTGCCGGAGATATCGATCGCGCGATGAGGTTCATGGAGGCCTGCGGAGTTGACTCCGCAGAGTTGCGCAGCACCGAATTCTTCGTTTCTCACGAGGGTCTGCTGTTTGACTACGAGCGACCAATGACCAGAATCGACTCCAGAACCGGAACTCCTTATGTGACCTCTGGCCACTTCATCTGGGTTGGCGAGCGCACCAGGCAGCTCGATGGTGCTCACCTGGACTTCTTCTCCAGAGTGCGTAACCCGCTGGGTGTAAAGCTTGGGCCAACCACCTCGGTTGACGACCTCAAGCAAATCATCGAGAAACTCGACCCAACCCGTGAACCAGGTCGTCTGACCCTAATTTCTCGCATGGGTGCCGGAAAGATTCGCGAAGAGCTTCCAAAACTGATTGAGGCTGCCAAGGAAACCGGCTCCACTCCGCTGTGGATCACCGACCCAATGCACGGCAATGGCATTACCACCAAGAACGGCTACAAGTCGCGTCGTTTTGAGGATGTCATGGACGAGGTCATGGGCTTCTTCGAGGTTCACCGCGCGCTTGGCACTCACCCGGGTGGATTACATGTTGAGCTCACCGGCGATGATGTCGCAGAATGTCTAGGTGGTTCGGAGATGATCGACGAGTCGACCCTGGAAGAACGCTACGAGTCGGTTTGCGATCCGCGTCTAAACCACATGCAGTCGCTTGAGCTAGCGTTCTTGGTGGCTGAGCAGCTGGTTCAAACTCAGAGGAGATAGTCCATGTCGCTTCCTGGCGTAGATAGCTGGTTGACCATCGACCAAGCTGCTGAGCAGCTCGGCATTTCGGCTTCCAAGGTCAGAAGACTCTGTGAAGAACATGTGCTTTTCAGCGTGCGGGTTGATAAGCAGCCCATGATTCCAGCTCACCTGATCCAAAACGGTGAACCTTTGGCCAGTATTCGCGGCACCTTGATTCTACTGCTGGATTGCAGCCTGACGCTTGAGGAAGCTATCGAGTGGATTTATGCCGAGAATGACATTCTCGGAAGAACACCAATTGCAGCGCTGCTAGAGGGTCACAAGGCTCCGGTTAGAAGAGCTGCCCAGGCCCTGGGGTAGTTACTTACTGCGGTTGATTACCGCTTCGGTGAGGTTCGCAAGCTCCTTGCGCGCCTGCTCTGAGATTTCTAGCTCGGCCAGTGCCTCGATGGCACGGTTTGAGTACTCCTCAATTAGCGCCTCGGTCTTTGCCAAAGCCCCAGAGTCCACAATCGCGTTTCTCATGAACTCAATCTGCTCGGCGTCGACATCTCCCGACACCAAAAGTTCCTCGAAGATGTTTCCGACGCTGGCAGGTAGTGCTTCCAGTGTCAATCCGATCAGTACGGTGCGCTTGCCTTCGCGCAAGTCGTCGCCAGCAGGCTTACCGGTTACCTGCGGGTCACCGAAAACGCCAAGAATGTCATCGCGAAGCTGGAACGCTAGGCCCAGAGGAATGCCGAAGTCGCTCAATCCCTTAAGCTCCGAGTGGTGAGCACCGCCAAGCGCAGCTCCAATCAATAGCGGAGCTTCAAGGCTGTACTTTGCGGTCTTGTAGAGCATGACCTTGTTGGCTCGGGCCACCGCCTCGGACTTGGGCCTAATTGGAGCGGCATTCTCTTCAAGAACGTCTAGGTACTGGCCAGCCATTACCTCAAAGCGCATCTTGGAAAACTCAGTGCGGCAGGCCGCCTCAATACTTTCGCCAGGGGAGTGAAGCAAGGCATCCCCAAATAGCTCAGAAGACCAAGAGAGCATCATGTCGCCGACTAATACCGAGCCCGCAACACCAAATCGCTCTGGGCTGCCGGTATAGCGGTTGGATTGGTGCAGTGTTTCAAATCTCTTATGGATCGCGGGCTTGCCTCTGCGCAGATTAGATTGGTCAAGTAGATCGTCGTGAACCAGTGCCGCCGCATGGAACATTTCCAGGGCTGCTGCCACGGAAATAACCGGGGTCTCGATGCTTAGCTTGGTGATGTCAACGGCTATCGGTTGATACCCAGCCCATGCCCAGAAGGCAAATAATGCGCGGAAACGCTTGCCTCCGGCAAGTAGGTCCTGGGTGTAGTCAATGATCGGTATGAGGTCATCTGAGATCTCAGTCAGTTCAGTGCGTTTGATATCGCAGTAGACATCCAGGCGCTGCTGAACGAGATTTAAGAGAAAACCTTGAGACATACGGGATAGCCTAACCGAGCTTCGCTGTTTACAATTAGGGAAGATCGGAGTTCACCATGGCACTATCTGAGCGCGAGCAAAGACTGCTCGAAGAGATGGAACGCAACCTAATGGCGCAAGACGCCGAGTTTGCTAGGACCATTTCAAATACCACCAGCGCTAACCAGTCAGCTGGAAAGCTGGTGCTGGGTGTGCTAATCCTGCTGTCCGGTGTTGGCTTGCTGGTGCTTTCGGTAGCCCTCCAGGTGGCATTCTTTGGAGTCATTGCCTTCCTGGTGATGGTTATCGGATTGGTAATTGCCAGCGCCAATTTCAGGCTGCCGGAGCTTCCAACCGCCGGCGAAAAGCCAAAGAGTAATTACTTTGAGGATCGCTGGAACCAGAGATTCGGCAACGAGTAAAAAGCCTCGATTTGACCCCGCTTCGGCGGGGTTTTTTCTTTAACAAATGGTGACCAAAACGTAATAAAAAACACGCCAAAATAACCCAAAGTGGAGCAAAGTGGAGTAAAGTGGAGGAAATAGCTTGGGAAAGGGGTCAAAGTGCTACTTGGTACTCACACGCCCAAGCTGGACGAAAAGGGCCGCCTGATCCTTCCCTCGAAGTTCCGCGATGAGCTTGGAGACGGTGTGGTTATTACCCGCGGCCAGGAGCGTTGCCTCTACGTCTTTTCCGCAAAAGAATTTGCTGCGGTTCACGACAAGATTCGCCAGGCCCCACTGACCAACGAAGACGCCCGTCGCTACCTACGTGTTTTTCTATCCGGTGCCAGCGATGAGACCCCGGACAAGCAGGGTCGAGTGCTGTTGCCTCAGCTACTGCGCGATTACGCAAACCTTTCCAAAGAGCTAGTGATTATCGGCGTTGGCTCTAGAGCTGAAATCTGGGACGCAAAGACCTGGAATGACTACCTGGCCAGCAACGAAGACGGCTTCTCCTCTCAGGCTGAGGAGGTGATCCCCGGGTTGTTCTAACCCTGCACCTTGGCCCTTGGCCGTGCTCCGGCCTTCTTCCCCGAAGTCGGAACAAGTGAAAACCAAGCTCACAAACGGACAAGGACCAAGGTGCAGGAAAGAACAGTAGGGAAACTTATGGTTCAGACTTCCGAACTTCACTCCCCAGTTATGCTTCAGCGTTGCCTGGACCTGCTACAGCCGGGCTTCAATGTCTCAAAGCCGGTCGCTATCGACTGCACCCTTGGACTTGGTGGCCACACCGAAGCGCTGTTGACTCAGAACCCAACCTTGACCGTTATCGGTATCGACCGCGACCCAAGCGCCATCGCGCTGGCCTCGGAGCGCCTTGAGCAGTTTGGCGAGCGCTTTATCCCAGTGCTTGCGGTCTACGACGAGATTGAGAGCATTCTCGAGCGCCTAGAGATCCCAGCGGTGCATGGAATCTTGATGGACCTCGGTGTCAGCTCGATGCAGCTTGATCTAGCCGACCGTGGTTTCTCCTACGCACAAGACGCTGAGCTGGACATGCGCATGGACCAGACTCGCGGTAAGACTGCTGCCGACTTGATCGCAACCATGGACGAGGCAGAACTAGCCCGAATCTTCCGTCGCTACGGCGAGGAGCGATTCGCAGGTCCGATCGCGCGACGCATCGTTCGTGAACGTTCAATTGCGCCAATCACCACTTCAACTCAGTTGAACAAGATTGTCGTAGATGTGGTTCCGGTTGCCCCTGGTAAGACCAATGGCCACCCTGCCAAGCGCATCTACCAAGCCCTAAGAATTGCTGTCAACGACGAGCTAGGTGTCCTGGAGGACGCCATGCCTCAGGCCATTGACGCACTAGCTGTTGGCGGTCGCCTAGTGGTGATGTCATACCACTCGCTGGAGGACGGGATTGTCAAAGATGCCCTCCAAGCGGCCGCCACAAGCTCTACACCGGTTGACATGCCTGTCGAACTGCCAGGCACCGCACCGGTTTTGAAAATCATCACCCGCGGCGTAGAGCGCGCCACGGAGATCGAACTTGAGAAGAACCCAAGGTCTGCTTCGGCGAGGCTTCGGGCTGCAGAAAAACTGGAGGGTAACTAAATGGCGGTATACATGGTCTCGCAGACTCAGGCAAAGAAGCTGCGTCCGAAAATGTCGGCCGGGCTGATTCTGGTAATGGGCATCATCGTGGTGATGCTTGGCCAGCTTGTGCTGAACATGATCCTCACTCAGGATGCCTACCACCTACGTGCCCTAAAGCTTGAAAAGCGCGATCTAACCACCCAGGTTCAGATTCTGCAGGAAGAGGTCGACTCACTAGCCTCGCCTCAGAACCTTGCCGATGCCGCCAACCGACTTGGCATGGTCGCAAACCCAGCATCTGTTCTGCTTGATATCGAGAACGACAAGGTTTTTGGCAAGCCACGACCTGCTAGCGCAGAGAACGCAGCGGTGGCATCAGCGAATCTAGTAGCCAACTCCGCGATGGGAACCGTCTCTAACTTTTCTGAGGCCACGGTAGCCAGCGCTGAGGTGTCTGAGAGTGTCGAAACCGTAAAACCTGTCTCATCTGGCTTAGTTTTGCAGCAGGGTCTGATCCCAGCTTCACCAACTAGATAGGCCATGATGGGAAAACACGGATCACTGAACCGCAGGTTCGGTGTATTTGCTCTGATTTTGGTGGTCATGGTTCTGGGCCTTGGAATTCGCTTGGTCGATTACCAGGTGGTAAAGGCCGAGGAAATCCGCGAAGAATCCTTTAAGTCGCGATCAAAAACTCAAACCCTCCCAGCACTTCGCGGTCAAATTAGGGACGCTTCAGGCCAAGTTCTGGCTCGCACAGTCTTCCGCTACGACGTAAATGCTGCTCCGAAGAACGTTGGAAGCATTTTCAAGACTGTCGACGGTGTTCGCACCGAACGCACCGTTGAGCAGATCGTGCTTGAACTAGCCCCGTTAATCGAGTTGACCCCCGAGGAGCTAACCGCACGTTTGGCTGGCGATGGCGAGTACTCGAATCTGGCCAAGAAGGTCGACGCTGAAACCTACAATGCCATTCGCGAACTTGGGATTCCCTGGATCTACTTCGATACATTTGCCGATCGGCTGTATCCAAATGGTGCGGTGGCAGGTAACCTGCTTGGCTTCGTGGGCTCGGACGGCACTCCGCTGGCTGGGCTTGAGCGCCAATACAACACCTGTCTTGCCGGTATAGACGGCCAGGAGACCTTTGAGCGCAGCGCTGAAGGTGTCCGTATCCCAACCTCAAATGTCACCACCCAGCCAACTCAAAACGGCGGCACCCTAAACCTCAGCATCGACGCAAATCTGCAGTTCTTTGCCCAGCAGGTATTGGCTGACACGGTAAACGACCTGGGTGCGCAGTGGGCGACGGCCGTGGTGGTGGAAGTTGAAACTGGACGCCTGCTGGCTGCTGCCGAGGCACCGACGGTGGACCCCAATGATCCGGCCGCCTCAGACGCCAGGGATCGTGGTTCCAAAATCTTCCAGGCCGCTTTCGAGCCAGGTTCGATTATGAAGTCGCTCACCACTGCGATGGTTTTGGACACCAAGACCGCAGATGCTTACGACAAGGTCTTATCTCCGGATTACATGAAGCTTGACTTTGCCGGGGGGTGGATTAAGGACAGCTTCGGGCACGAGCCTTACAACCTAACCCTGGGCGGAGTTTTACGATTCTCCTCGAATACCGGAATGTCAAATTTCGGAGTCAAGATCGACAAGTCGACCCGTCACAACTACTTGCAGAAGTTTGGCTTTGGGGCTGTGAGCCCACTGCGCTTTGAGGGTGAAAGCTCTGGCATTTTGCACGATTATCGAGACTGGGACAAGATGACCAATTACGCGACCACATATGGTCAAGGTATTTCGGTCACCGGAATTCAAATGGCATACGCCTACCAGGCGATGGCTAATGACGGTGTCAGGCTTGACCCGATCTTGGTTGAGAATTGCGTAAGCGATGACGGCACGGTGCTCTACCAGCCTAAGCAGAACTCAACCCGAGTCCTGTCTAAGGCAACTGCCAACCTTAACGTCAACCTGATGGAAAAAGTGGTTGAGTTTGGTGGCGTTGGTCAGAATGCCGGTATCGACGGATACCGAGTGGCTGGCAAGACCGGTACCGCTCAGATCAAGGATGGCTCGGGCTACGGATCCCAGTTCGCCATCTCCTTCTACGGCGTGGCACCTGCGGAGAATCCAAAGTTTGTCGTCGGTGTGACCATCTACAAGGCACTCGGGGTGTCTAACTCGCTACAGGCAACCTTCCCATTCAAGGCCATTATGCAGCAGGCGCTGAAGAGCTACCGCGTCCCACCTTCGACTTCAAAGTCGCCAGATCTGCCATCGGGTAAGTACGGTGAAGTCGAAACTCGCAATTAGCACCATTGCCCAGAGGTTCAATCTTTCTGTGGTCGGTGCTGATGTTGGCGTTAGTTCAGTAGCACTTGCATCTCAACTCTGTGAGCCCGGATCTCTTTTTATCGCAACCCAGGGGCTAAAGCACCACGGCTTGGATTATCTTCAGCAGGCGATTGACAACGGAGCGGTCGCCGTGCTTTCGGATAAGTCGCTGGAGACGGACCTGCCCTTGCTGGTTCACCCGGACCCAAAGTCCGTTGCGGGCGAGATCTCGGATTTGGTTTATGGAACCTCAGGCTCTGAGATGGCGCTTTTTGGTGTGACCGGCACTAACGGCAAGACCTCCACCACCAATTACCTGTATCAAATTCTCACTGGGATGGGCCTTAGGTCCGGAATGAGCGCTTCCACCAACCGCATCGTTGGTGGTCAGCACCTGACCGCAGCGCTGACATCGCCCGAGGTAACAGAACTTCACCACTTACTTGCTCAGATGCGTGACGCCGGTGCCCAGCACGCTGCCGTCGAGGTGTCTGCTCAGGCACTGATTCGCCACCGGGTTGATGCCATTAGGTTCAAAGTTGTTGGTTTTAGCAATCTCTCTCGCGATCACCTAGATGACTTTGCGGACATGGAGAGCTACTTGGAAGCAAAGGCTCAGTTGTTCACCCCACGTTACGCCGAGCAGGGCGTGCTGTTGGTTGAGGACGAATGGGCAAACAAGCTTTACAAGGCGTCAGCGATTCCAGTTGTTGGTATTGGTGAGGGCTTCGAGTATCAGTATCGCTATCAGGACCATGTGCTCACGATTAGCGGTAAGCAGACGCTGAGTGTTGAATTCCCGCAGGGTGCGCTCATGGCAAAGAATCTTGTGCTGGCCCTGGTAATGCTCCTGGAAGCAGGCTTTACAGCGAATCAATTGGCGGCAGCGGTGGCACAAACCGAGCTGTATGTTCCAGGCAGGTTGGAGCTGGTATCGAGCGCTAAGCCGCATGTTTACGTTGACTATGCCCACACGCCGGCAGGTGTTGCGAGTGCTGTCGCCGAAATCAAACTGCGCTATCCAAAACTCACACTGGTGCTGGGGGCATCTGGAAATCGCGACCAGGGTAAACGTGCCGAGATGGGCGCTGCCGCGGCAGGTGTTGATCTTTTGATCATCACCGACCAGCACCCGCGTGATGAAGACCCTGCGAGTATCAGACACGCCCTGCTCAGCTCAGCTGCTACCAAGCTGGATAACGGAAGAATCTTGGAGATTCCAGACCCAGCCGAGGCCATAAAGCGCGCCATCAGCGATACCGACTCAGGCTCAGCCGTGCTCTGGTGCGGCCCGGGTCACCTGACCTACCGTGAGATTCGGGGTCAGAAGGTTCCATTTGACGCAAGGGCGATTGCGAGAGAGGCGGTTGAGTCGTGATTCAGCTAACCCTTGCCGAAATAGCAACCGCCATCAACGGAAAAGTCATTGTTGGCTCTGAGGAGCTAAAGGTTTCCGGCAATGCCGACACCGATTCGAGAGCGATTGTCCCCGGAGGTATTTTCTTCGCCAAGCTCGGTGAACACGATGACGGTCACCGTTATCTCGACCAGATTGCTGGCATCGCCGCGTTGGCGGTGGTTTCGGAGCCTAATTCCGCCCTTGATCTGCCGCAGATTCAGGTGAGGGACACCGTAGTAGCCCTTACCGACCTTGCTAAGTATGTGTTGGAGCGCGTTCGTAGCCAAGGGGATCTCCAGGTAATTGGGATCACCGGTTCAAACGGCAAGACCTCAACTAAGAACATGCTGCGTGAGATATTGAGCCGGGTTGGACCCACCATCGCACCGCGCGATTCCTTCAACAACGAAGTTGGCTTGCCGCTGACAGTTCTGCGACTCGAAGCAAGTACCAAGTTCTTGGTATTGGAAATGGGAGCCGCTGGAATTGGCTCCATTGCGGCTCTGGCGAGCTGGTGTCTGCCTGATGTTGGCGTTGAGCTCAAGGTTGGCTTAGCCCACGCTGGAGCGTTTGGCGGCATTGAGGTTACCGCCCAGATAAAGCGCGAGCTCATGCGTTACGTAAAGCATGCGGTGGTCTTGAATGAGGATGACCCTGTGGTTCGGGGTTTTGAGGCAAATCCAGGAGTCAAGCGGATAGGTTTCGGTTTTGCCAGGGGAGCGGATTTCGAAATCAAGTCCGTCGACCTAAGTCTTTCCGGCACCAAATTGGCTATTCAGTACCCCGATGGGGAGGTCAGTGAGCTAACCCTCAAAATGCTGGGGGAGCACCAGGCCATGAATGTTTCGGCTGCACTGGCGGTCGCTCACCAGCTGGGAATTGATCGCGAGCTTGCGATCTCGGCGGTTTCGGACATGGAGATGGCTGAGCGCTGGCGAATGCAGTTAATCAAGCGTCCTGACGGCGTTTATGTAATTAACGATGCCTACAACGCCTCTCCTGATTCGATGCGAGCGGCGCTTCAGACGTTGGCAACCTTGGGGCGTCAAGGCCACCGCACAATCGCGGTCCTAGGGCAGATGGCGGAGCTTGGGCAGTACTCGATAGAAGAGCACGACCAACTTGGGCGCCTGGTAGTTCGATACAACATCGACCAGCTTTACGTGGTGGGGGACGAGGCGAAGCTAATCCACATGGGGGCCATGCAGGAAGGCAGCTGGGATGGCGAGTCTGTATTTTGCGAGACAATCAGCACGGCTTTTGAGGCTATCTGTGACAAGCTTTCTCCCGGTGACATTGTCCTGGTGAAGTCCAGCAATGTTGCCGGTTTGAGATTCTTAGGCGACGAGTTGGCGGGTGTGAAGTGAGAGCCTTACTTGCATCAGGCGGTATCGCGCTATTCATTTCGCTATTTGCCACCCCTGGCTTTATATGGCTTTTCAAGAACCTGCAGTGGGGTCAGTTCATCCGAGATGATGGTCCGCAGTCGCACCACACCAAACGCGGCACCCCAACCATGGGCGGCATCGTCATTTTGCTGGCCGCCACCATTGCCTACTTTTTAGCCAAGTTCATAAATGGCGAAACGCCATCGGCCTCCGCACTGCTGGTGATTTTGATGATGCTTGGTCTGGGCCTGGTTGGGTTTATCGATGACTTTCTAAAGGTCCGGAACCAACGCAGCCTTGGACTTACCGGCTGGGCCAAGATTGGCGGCCAGGTTGTGGTTGCGATCATTTTTGCCGTGTTGGCGCTTGGCTTCCCTGACGAAGATGGATTGACTCCAGCTTCGACCGCAATTTCGCTGTTCCGAGACCTGCCGATTGACCTTTTCATTTGGGGTTCGGTAATCGGAATGGGATTGTTCATCGCCTGGATTTCACTTTTGGTTACAAGCGCCTCTAATGGCGTAAACATCGCAGACGGATTGGACGGCCTGGCATCGGGGTCGGCCATCATGGCCATCGGAGCCTATGTCGTGATTGGTTTCTGGCAGTTCAATCAGAGCTGCTCCACCGTTACTGAGAATTTTGCCTCCTGCTATAACGTTCGCGATCCGCTCGATCTTGCCGTGATTGCCGCTGCCATCGTGGGCGCCTGCGTAGGTTTCCTTTGGTGGAACACCTCACCTGCCCAGATCTTTATGGGCGACGTTGGGTCCTTGGGTCTAGGCGGCGCGCTAGCGGCGCTGGCCATCCTTTCGCGCACCGAGCTGTTGCTGGTGCTCATCGGCGGAATCTTCGTGATAGTTACCGGTTCGGTTGTTATCCAGCGAGTGTTCTTCAAGATCACAAAGTGGCGCACTGGAACCGGTAAGCGGGTCTTTCTGATGTCACCGCTGCATCATCACTTTGAACTCAAGGGCTGGGCAGAGATAACCGTTGTGGTTCGTTTTTGGATCATTGCGGCACTCTGCGTTGTGAGCGGAATCGGCTTGTTCTACGTGGAGTGGATCTACGGCATATGATTTCGCAGCGCAGCTGGCACGATGATTGGGCTGGACTGCACGTGGCAGTCCTGGGTTTAGGTAAGTCTGGATTTTCGGTCGCTGACACCCTGTGTGAACTTGGTGCTGACGTGACGGTTTTCGCGCAGTCCGCCAACCAGCAATTCACAGAGCTGCTGGATGTAATTGGAGCCAAGCTTGTGCTCTCGGATTCGACGGCTTCACTCGAGGAGCTGAAGCAGATCGACTTCGCAGTGGTCTCCCCGGGATTTGCGCCAGACCACCCGGCAATCCGGTGGCTTTCGCAAAGCGGTATCCCAATGCTTACCGACATCGACCTGGCTTGGCGGCTTCGGGACAAGACCGAGAAGGTTGCGAAGTGGATTACTATCACCGGCACCAATGGCAAGACCACGACCACCGAGCTGGTAACCCACATGCTCCAAGTCGCGGGGTACAGGGCTGTTTCCTGCGGCAACATAGGCAATCCAATTCTCGATGCCATTAGAGACCCAGAGGGTTTTGATTTTCTGGTGGTTGAAGTTTCTAGCTTTCAACTGCACTACAGCGGGGAGCTCAACCCGGTCGCTAGCGCCTTTCTGAATCTAGCGCCAGACCACATTGATTGGCACGGGAGCGAGCAGGCCTACTTCCAAGCCAAGGCCAAGGTTTTCCAAGGTACAGAAGTGGCGATTGTCTATAACGCAGCGGATGAAAAAACCTTGGAGGCTGCCGAGGCTGCGAATGTCGTCGAAGGTTGTCGCGCAGTCGCATTTACCACTTCCATGCCGAGCGTGAGCATGGTGGGTTACGTCGAGGAGTTCCTGGTCGACAGAGCCTTTATCTCCGATCGCTACTCAGCAGCGCTAGAGATTGCTGACGACTCAGACCTAGAGGCAATTGGAGTGCTCAGCGATCACCTGAGAGCTAATGTCGCGGCGGCCACCGCACTAGCTAGATCGGTTGAGGTTGCGCCTGAGTTGATAAAGCAGGCAATCTCAAGTTTCAAGCTTTCACCGCACCGAATTCAGAAGGTTTTAGAGCACGGCGGTGTGCTATTTGTCGACGACTCCAAGGCAACCAACGCCCACGCGGCTAATGCCTCGCTTTCAAGCTTTGAATCCATCGTCTGGATTGTGGGGGGTCTACTCAAAGGGGTAGACCTGACGCCGCTGATTTTGGAGCAGGGGTCAAAACTCAAGGCTGCGGTATTGATTGGTGCCGACACGCTTGAAATTGAAGGCCTGTTTGCCAATCTGCTTCCAAACTTGCCTGTGAGGATTATTTCCGGGGAGTCAGTGATGGAGCAAGCGGTGGCGTCTGCTTTAGAGCTCGCAAGTTCTGGCGACACCGTCCTTTTGGCACCGGCCGCTGCGTCCATGGACCAATTTAAGGACTACGCGGACCGTGGGAATCAGTTCCAAGCTGAGGTTAGAAGGCAGGTGATCAAGTGACCAATCTAAAGCAGATGCTGCAGCCAAGGCTGCACGCCCAGTCTCGTCAGTTCTTCTCGCTGTTGGCACTGACCATCGCCACGGTCGCTATCGGCTTAACGATGGTCGCGAGCGCATCCGCGGTTGACGCCTTCAAGGAGACAGCTAACGCGGCATCAATCTTTCTAAAGCAGGGCGGATATGCCCTAATCGGTCTGACGGCAATGCTCATCATCTCGAATATCTCGATGGACATCATGAAGCGATTCGCGATGTTGGGTCTGATGGTGACCATGGGTGCCCAGGCCGCCACGGTGCTAGTTGGTCGAGAGATCAACGGTAACCGTAACTGGCTAGATTTTGGCTTCGTAGGTGTTCAGCCATCAGAGTTTCTAAAGCTCGGCTTGATAATAGCGCTCTCGCTGCAGCTGTCTCAGCTCAGCGGCTTCGATGAGGACGACAAGCCAATCTGGAAGCGAGTCTGGTTCTTCTCTGCGGTCAGCGTCGGCATGGTGGCGGTGTTGAGCAAAGACTTGGGTTCCGGAATCATCATGGTGATCATGTTGATGGGGCTTTATTTGATTGCCGGAATCAAGATGTCCCAGTGGTGGACGATTGTTATCGCCGGCCTTGCCCTCGCAGTCTTGCTGGTATCGAGCTCTCCTTCCAGACGAGTGCGTTTTGATGCTTGGCTAAACCCCGCATCCGCCGATCCGATGGGCGTGAACTGGCAGTTTGAGAAGGGCACCTGGGCACTGGCCTCCGGTGGAATCTTTGGCACCGGCCTGGGCCGCTCTAAGCTCAAGTGGAGCTGGATTCCCGAGGTGGAGAATGACTTCATCTTTGCCATCATTGGCGAGGAGCTGGGAATGATCGGTGCTTTGCTGGTTGTCGCGCTGTTCCTGGCCCTCGGAATCGTGATGTTCAATATTGCGAAGCTGCAGACCGACCCATTTAGTCGAAACCTGGTGGTGGGAGTGATGTTCTGGATTGTGATCCAGGCCTTTATCAACATGGGTGTCGTGGTTGGTTTGTTCCCAGTGCTCGGTGTTACCTTGCCCCTGATTTCAGCCGGTGGATCTTCTTTGATTGCCTCGCTGATGGCCATTGGTGTGGTTTTGGCGGTAGAGCGTGATCGAACCGCCAACTTAGGACGCAGAAGGTGACAAGATTCCTGCTCGCAGGAGGCGGAACCGCTGGTCACGTGAACCCCATGCTGGCCTTGGCACAGTCGCTTCGATCACAGGACCATGAGGTTCTCGCCCTTGGAACCAAAGAGGGGCTAGAGACTCGACTTGTGCCACAGCGCGGATTCCGACTGCTGACAATCGCCAGACTGCCTTTTCCAAGAAAGCCTTCCGGCTACGCACTTACCTTCCCTTGGAAATTCGCAGTAGCCGTGGCTCAGGTAATCAAGATGATCAAGACCCACCAGATTGAAGCCGTGGTCGGTTTCGGTGGCTACGCCTCAGCGCCTGCCTACTTGGCTGCTTTCTTGACTCGAAAGCCGCTGATAATCCACGAGGCAAACGCGCTTGCCGGCATCGCAAATCGGATTGGAGCCAAGCTCACCAAGCATATTGCGGTGGCATTTCCCAACAGCGATCTTTCCCCGGCGGCAATCACCGGAATGCCACTGCGTCCTGAGATCCTTGATGCTGTTGCCGGTTACGACAAAGAACAGGCGCGCCTAGAACTTGGCCTAAACCCCTTTATGACCACACTTCTGGTTACCGGCGGTTCGCTTGGGGCCAAGAGCATCAATGAGGCCGTAATCGCCTCGCGAGCGGTCTTGAACGCCGCCGGCATCCAGATCCTGCACATCGTGGGGGATAGGGCGAACCTGGAGGATGTCTCCGAGGTTGGCTACCGCCGCCTGGCCTACTGCGACCACATGGATGCTGCGATTGCGGCCTCCGATATGGCGGTTTCCAGGGCCGGAAGTTCAACCGTTAGTGAGTTTGCGGCCTGTGGCCTGCCAGCCGTTTACGTGCCATACCCGGTGGGTAACGGTGAGCAGAAATTCAATGCGGCAACCGTTGTGGAGGCTGGTGGCGGAAAACTAGTTGCCGATCAAGACTTCACGGCCGAGTTTTTGGCAACCGAATTAATTCCAGCAATGAGTCACAGTTCTTCGCTTCGGCGCATGGCTGAGGCGGCAAAATCAGTAGGAA
>CAZKLA010000027.1:0-18414 GCA_964553455.1 uncultured Aquiluna sp.
TCCACGTTTCCGCTAAGGACAAGGGAACCGGCAAGGAGCAGTCGATGACCATCACTGGTGGCTCCTCACTGTCCACCGAGGACATCGAGCGCATGGTTAAGGATGCCGAAGAGCACGCAGCTGAAGACAAGAAGCGTCGCGAAGAGGCCGAGACCCGCAACCAGGCCGAGCAGCTTGCCTACTCAACCGAGAAGCTAATCAAGGACAACGACGAGAAGCTACCGGAAGAGGTAAAGACCGAGGTTCAGGCCGACGTTGACGCTCTAAAGACCGCGCTTGCCGGTGAGGACATCGAGGCAGTGAAGTCCGCTCAGGAGAAGCTAATGAGCTCCCAGCAGAAGCTAGGCGAGGCAATCTACGCCGCGCAGCCTGCTGAGGGTGAAGCAGCTCCTGAAGCCCAGACCGAGGACGTCGTTGACGCCGAAGTTGTAGAGGACGAGGACGACAAGGACAAGAAGTAATGTCCGACGAAAACCTAAACGAGAAGGATCCTTCACACCACGAGGGCGATCCAGCATCGGAGATGACCGAGGAGGGCTCACCAGTTGAGCCCGAATCGGTGGTCGAAGACAAGGACCAAATCGATCGTGAGTTGGAGATCTTCCAGGATTTGCAGCGATTGCAGGCCGACTTCGTAAACTATCGCGCCCGCGTTGAGCGCGATCGTGGAGCAGAGCGCCAGGCGGCGATTGCCGAAGCAATTCGAGCATTCCTACCAGCGCTTGATGACCTAACCCGTGCCGAGCAGCATGGCGATTTGCAGGAGGGAACTCCGATGGCCGCCATTGCCACCAAGTTGAAAAACGCAGGTGACAAGTTCGGCCTGGTTTCCTTTGGGGCCAAGGGCGACAAGTTTGACCCAGAGCACCACGATGCTCTGATTCAGACGCCAAACCCTGAGGTCACCGAGGCAGTTGTTGCCGATGTTGTGGAACTTGGCTACCGAATCGGAGAGCGCATGCTGCGCCCTGCGAAGGTAGCGGTATTCGTACCTGCGGAGTAGGTGAACTAAATGGCATCTCAAGACTGGGTAGAGAAGGACTTCTACAAGATCCTTGGCGTTGCCAAGGACGTTTCAGAAGCCGAACTCAAGAAGGTTTACCGCAAGCTGGCCAAGGAAAATCACCCTGATCTACACCCGGGTGATGCCAAGGCTGAGGCAAGATTTAAGGACATCTCCGAGGCCTATGACGTGCTATCGGACAAGGATCAGCGTCGGGAATACGATGCGATTCGTGCGATGGGCGGCGGCGCTCGCTTCCAGCAGGGGCCTGGTTCTGCCGGCGGCTTCGAAGACGTTTTTAGCAACCTCTTTGGCGGCGGTGGCTTTCCACAGGGTGGCTTTGGAGGATTTGGTGGCTTTGGCGGACCGCAGCGTGGTCAGGACCTAAGCACCTCTTCAACCATTGACTTCATTGACTCGATCAAGGGCACCACGCTCAAGATCAATGTCAGCAGTGAGACCGTGAGCCTCAAAGTTCCCGCCGGCATTCAAGACGGTCAGAAGCTCAAGGTTTCGGGCAAAGGTCAGTCATCACCGAACGGTGGACCAAAGGGCGACCTGGTGGTCACCATCAAGGTCAAACCACACGCCGTGTTCTCACGCGATGGTGACAATGTTCGCGTGACCGTGCCGGTAACCATTGCAGAGGCAATCCTGGGTGCGACCATCCAGGTTCCGCTGCTTGGTGAGGCACCGGTGAAACTTAAGGTTGCTCCGGGAACCCCAAATGGCCGCACGCTTCGCGTGAAGGGTAAAGGTGTGCAGCGCGCTGGCAAAGAAGGCGACCTGCTTGCCACCGTCGAAATCGCGGTCCCTTCTCACGTGAGTGATAAGGCAGCCAAACTCATCGAGCAGTTTGATAAGGAACTGCCAGATGAGGACCCAAGAGCAGATCTAATCCAACGTGCCGGAACGCTCTAGGGAGGGGTAGCGGATGGAACTCAACGAGAACACCCCGCTGTTTGTTATTTCGGTTGCTGCGGAGCTAGCAAATATGCACCCGCAGACGCTTCGGCAGTATGACCGCATGGGTTTGGTTTCACCAACCAGAACTCAGGGGCAGTCCCGCCGTTACACCATGGCGGATGTTGCCAAACTGCGCGAGATATCAAGGCTTTCCCAAGAGGGTGTATCGCTTGAGGGCATCCGCAGGGTGCTAGAGCTGGTGACCGAGAACCAGGATCTAAAGCAACGCGTTCGTGATCTTGAAACCGAGCTGGCGAACCAAGTTATGAACCAACCCGGCAAGCGAGTATTCGCAGCCGGCGAGCAAGGAGTTATCCGACTAAACCCTGGTCAAAGACCAGAGAAGAGCGGATCCGTAGTGCTGTGGAGGAGGACAAGATGAATCAGCAACCAAGCCAAGAAGACCAAAAGTCTGCGCTGGAGCAGTTCGGTATTGACCTAACCGCGATAGCGAGGGCAGGCAAGCTCGACCCGGTTATCGGTCGAGATGCCGAGATTCGCCGAGTGAGCCAGGTGCTATCGCGCCGAACCAAGAACAACCCGGTGCTAATTGGTGAACCAGGCGTGGGAAAGACCGCAGTGGTCGAAGGGCTAGCGCAACGTATTGTGGCGGGTGATGTCCCAGAGAGCCTAAAGGGTAAGGCCCTGATCAGCCTTGACCTAGGTGCCATGGTTGCCGGTTCGAAGTTCCGCGGTGAATTTGAAGAGCGCCTGAAGGCAGTACTAAAAGAGATTCAAGACGCCGAAGGTGCAGTCATTACCTTCATCGATGAGCTCCACACCCTGGTTGGTGCCGGTGCAGCCGATGGCTCAATGGATGCGTCAAACATGCTCAAGCCAATGTTGGCCAGGGGTGAACTTCGCCTAATCGGTGCCACCACCTTGGATGAGTATCGCGAGCGTATCGAGAAAGACAGCGCGTTGGAGCGCAGATTCCAGCAGGTATTCGTCGGTGAACCCTCGGTTGATGACACCGTGGCAATCTTGCGTGGATTAAAGGAGCGCTACGAAGCACACCACAAGGTGACCATCGCAGACAGTGCCTTAGTCGCAGCAGCTCAGCTTTCAAACCGCTACATCACCGGCAGGCAGTTGCCCGATAAGGCAATCGACCTGGTTGATGAGGCCGCGTCCAGATTGCGCATGGAGATCGACTCCGCGCCCGTCGAGATTGATGAGCTCAGAAGAGCCGTCGACCGCCTCAAGCTTGAAGAGTTTGCCCTGAAGAAAGAAAAAGACGAGGCTTCAAAGCAGCGTCTAGAGAAACTGCAGGAAGACCTGAGCGAAAAGCAGCAGAAGCTTGATGCCCTAAATGCCAGGTGGGAAAAAGAGCGCAGTGAACTCAACAAGATTGGTGAACTAAAGACCAAGTTGGATGCACTTCGCATCGAGGCCGATCGCGCTCAGCGCGAATCGAACCTCGAGCTTGCCTCCAAGCTGCTCTACGGCGAGATTCCACAGCTGGAAAAGCAGTTGAGTCAGGCCGAGAACCAAGAGTCTGACGGCACCGACCGAATGGTTGGTGAGCAGGTATCTGAGGACGAGATCGCAGCCGTGGTCTCGGCTTGGACCGGAATCCCGACCGGCAAGCTCTTGGCAGGCGAAAGCGAAAAGCTACTAACCCTTGAGGCCCAGCTCGGCAAGCGCCTAATCGGGCAAAAGCAGGCGGTTAAGGCAGTCTCTGATGCGGTTCGCAGGTCAAAGGCGGGAATCTCTGACCCAGCTCGACCAACCGGATCGTTTATGTTCCTAGGCCCCACCGGTGTGGGAAAGACTGAGTTGGCCAAGAGTCTCGCGGAGTTTTTGTTTGATGACGAGAAGTCGATGGTGCGCATCGATATGTCTGAATACGCCGAGAAGCACAGCGTCTCAAGATTGGTCGGTGCTCCTCCGGGATACATCGGTTACGAAGAGGGTGGTCAACTAACCGAAGCAATTCGTCGCAGGCCCTACTCGGTAGTGCTTTTGGACGAGGTTGAAAAGGCTCACCCAGAAGTCTTCGACATCTTGCTGCAGGTGCTGGATGACGGTCGATTGACCGATGGCCAGGGCAGAACCGTTGACTTTAGAAATGTGATCTTGATCATGACCTCGAACCTCGGCTCGCAGTTCTTGATTGACCCGGAGCTCACCGAGGACCAAAAGCGCGAAGGCGTGATGGCGATGGTCAGAGGTGCATTCAAGCCGGAGTTCCTAAACCGACTCGATGACATCGTGCTCTTTGATGCCCTAACCATCGATGAACTTGGTTCGATTGTCGACCTAAATGTCGACAAGCTAACCGAGCGCCTTGAGCCGCGCAGGCTTACCCTCGGAGTGACTCCGCAGGCAAGACTCTGGTTGGCGGAAAAGGGTTATGACCCGGTTTATGGAGCACGTCCACTCAGGCGGTTGATGCAGCGTGAAATCGAAGATCGGCTAGCTAATTTGCTGCTTGCTGGTCAAGTGGTTGATGGTGCTGCGGTGGTAGTCGATGTTGACCCGGAAGGCAGTGGCCTGAGCGTCACAGCTCAGTAATCATTCCGTTAGCGGAACGACGGCCCAAGTTCTTCACTTGGCGTTGGCTGGCTCACTAAACTTTGGGCTATGTCGACTAACGAGCCAAACCGTTCCTACGGACAGGGTGCACAGGGTGAAATTGCCGCGGTAACACAAAGCAAGATCGGTTTCTGGGCTCGCCTGAGATACAACTTCGATAACTCAATCGCCAAGGCGGGCACCTTCGTGCTCTACGTCTTGCTGTTGATGATGGTGATTGCCCTGATCATGGTGGGCGTCAAGTCGACCCTGGTGGCAATCCCAGCCCTAAATCAGGCGGCAGACCCAGAGAACCTAAGCTTCTTTGACCTGTTCTGGGCATCTTTTACGAAGATCTTGTCGCTCGGTGGCGAACCCACTTGGGCAGACCGCATCATCGCTGTTCTTTACTGGGCAACCACAACCGCTCTGACCGCTAGCGTCATCGGTTATGTAGTTGGAGCAATCCAGCGCACTTTTGCTCGACTTCGCAAAGGCCGCAGCCCAATCGTTGACTCCAACCACACCTTGATTCTGGGTTGGTCCTCCCGCATCTTCCCAATCCTGGAAGAACTTGCGATTGCCAACGAGAACGTTCGCAAGCCGGTAGTTGTAATTTTTGCCCCGCTCGACCGTGAACTCATGGAGGACGAGATCGAATCTCGCACCGAGAACCTGGGCAAGTTAAAGATTGTTACCCGCTCGGGTGAGCCTTCTAACCCAATTGACCTAAAGCGCACCAATATCTCAAACGCCAAGTCAGTAATCATCCTCGACTCAGATGAGACTGGCGATGCCAATGTGGTTTCTACCGTTTTGGCAGTGAAGGCAGTCAACGCAAACCCGAACCTAAAGATCGTGGCTGAGCTTGATGACAAGGACACCGCAGAGGCAATCTCGGTTGCCACCCAGGGCCAGGTGCTCTCGGTTCGCTCTCACGAGGTAATCGCTCGCGTCACTGCTCAGGCATCGCGTCAGCCAGGTCTATCGACTGTCATTCTTGACCTACTCGACTTCTCGGGCGACGAGATCTACTTCAGCGAGATCCCAGCTCTTGAGGGCAAGACCTATGGCGACGCACTGCTGAGCTTCAACAGCGCTTCTGTAATTGGGCTAGTGGATCCAAAGGGCAAGGTCATGCTAAACCCGAAGGCCACCACCAAAATCGCCAAGGGTGCGAAGATCGTCGCTATTGCTCAGGATGATGACAAGGTCACCTACACCGGAACCCGCGAAGAGCTTGTGAAGAAGGAAGCAAAGATCGCTACCCCTTCACCTAAGCCGGAACACCTATTGGTTATTGGTTGGTCCGAAATGGGTCGCTCGGTTCTCTCCGAGCTAGCCGACTTTTTGCCAAAGGGCTCAACTGTCCACATTCTGGCTCGCAAGAACCTAGTTGCTGAGGACCAGCTAAAGAACCTGGACTTCGGCACCAACATCAAGGTCACCACGGCATCGGTCACCGGAGATATCGGTGACCTTACCACTGCCGCTAGCGCAAGGCACTATGACGAAGTCATCGTGCTTGGCTACCGCAACGCAATCAGTGAGGCAGAAGCGGATGCTCAGACCATGCTGACCATGCTGCAGATGAACCGCCTGTTTGATGCTCCTGGAAATGGTGTTGAGCCAACCCGCTTGGTTGCCGAGATTCTTGATGGTCGCAAGGCTGAGATTGCTCGCGTGGCAGCGGTTGATGACCTGGTAGTCAGCGACAACCTAGCTGCGCTTCTGATTGCTCAGGTTTCTGAGAACCCTGCGCTTTCCCCAATCTTCGATGACCTCTTCGACGCCGATGGCGCTTCGTTGAGCGTGAGAGACATCGCGCTTTACGCTCCAGTTGGTAAGGAAGTCAGCTACGCGCAGCTAGTTGCCAATGCTCGCGCCAAGGGCGAGTCGGCAATCGGTTATCGCTCAGCAAAGAAGAGCCTGGGCGATGCTGCTGCTGGTGTTTCGCTAAACCCATCCAAGGAAGCAGTATTCACCCCGCAAAAGGGTGACTCACTGATTGTGGTCGCTGACACCATTCGCTAATGCTGGATCAGATTCGCAAGGATATTCGCTCCTTTGCGCGCCCTGCCCACGCAATTGACCTTGCCTGGTTCTACAAGACCGGCCCAGGTGAGTATGGCGAGGGAGACAAGTTTCTGGGCGTAAAGGTTCCCGAGACCCGTGCGGTGGCTCGCGAATATAAAAACGCGGATTGGGCAACGATTTCGGCGCTCGCTGCCAGCGAGTATCACGAAGACCGGCTCTGTGCCGTTGTGATTTTGACCAATCAGTTTGAAAAGGCAAAGGATCCTTCAGTTCGAAAAGATCTTTTCGACAAATACCTCAGCCTTTACGATTCGGGAGCAATCAACAGCTGGGATCTGGTTGACGTCTCGGCCAATCGTTTTGGCAAGGTTTTGGTGTCCGATTCAAAGGCAATCGATTTCCTTATCAAGCGAGCTCGGTCAAAAAACCTTTGGATTCAGCGCAGTGCTGTAATTCTTACCTTCCCGATGATTGCCCAGTTTGACCTTGAGCCAACCTTCGCCATTTGCGAAGAATTGCTGGATCACCCGCACGACCTAATCCACAAGGCGGTTGGCTGGTCGCTTCGCGAGGCAGGCAAGAAAGACCTAAAGCAATTGCGGGAGTTCTTGGAGAAGCACGCGGCAACTATGCCAAGAACCGCACTTCGCTACGCGATTGAAAAGCTCAGCGAGAAGGAACGCCAGGACTGGCTCAGTCGGAAAGCTCAAGCACAACAGGCACGTGGTCGCTAGGACCTTCGCCCTTGCGCTCATCGCGCTCGATAGTTGCCCCGGTGACCCGCTCGGTCAAGGCTTCTGAGGTTAGGCAGAAATCAATCCGCATGCCGTTGTTCTTGGGGAAGCAAAGGTCTTTGTAATCCCAGTAGGTGTATTGGCCAGGAACCAGTTCGCGCACGGTGTCGGTCAAACCAATTTGCTCAAAAGCCTCAAAGGCCTGACGCTCGGGCTCAGAAACGTGAGTCTCGAACATCGAGAGGTCATAGACATCGGTATCCAGCGGGGCGATATTGAAATCTCCCATCAGGCAAAGCTCTAGATCAGGATTCTCCTCCAGTTGCTCTGCGGTGTTGGCGGCCAGTCGATCCAAGAACTCCAACTTGTATTCCATGTGCGGGTCTTCGAGGCCGCGACCGTGCGGAACATAGAGCGACCAAATCCTCACACCGTTGAACGTGGCACCGATTGCTCTCGCCTCAACAATGTCCTTGAACTGTGGTTGGTCGGTGAAGGAAAGCTCAACATCTTCTGGCTCAAGGTCTGCTTTGTAGGCAAAGGCAACACCGTTCCACTGATTTAGGCCGTGCGCGATGACCTTGTAACCAATGGCTTCAAAGTCTGCGTAAGGGAACTGCTCAGGCTTGCATTTAATCTCCTGCATGCCAAGCACGTCCACCTGAGTGCGTTCCAAAAATGGGATAACTCGAGGTGCTCGAGCACGAATCGAGTTGACGTTCCAGGTTGCAATCTTCACCTCTCAACTCTAAAGGGCAATCCTTGCTACCCTTGCCCCATGACCTTTACAGCACCTGAAAAGCCACGTCTTGTTGAACTAATCAAAGAGCTGGCTGTCGTGCACGGCAAGGTCACGCTCTCCTCTGGACTTGAGGCTGACTACTACGTTGACCTTCGCAGGGCAACCTTGCACCACGAGGCAGCTCCGTTGATTGGCAAGGTAATGCTCAAGCTGCTGGATGACAATGGCTTTGGCGATGTAGACGCTGCCGGCGGTCTCACCATGGGTGCCGACCCGGTGGCAAGTGCTCTGCTGCACCAGGCAGCAGCTCAGGGGCGCAAGCTAGATGCCTTTGTGGTTCGCAAGCAAGCCAAAGCTCACGGCATGGGTCGTCAGGTTGAAGGACCAAGCGTTGCTGGCAAGCGCGTGGTGGTTCTAGAAGACACCTCAACCACAGGTGGATCGCCTTTGACCGCTGCCGAGGCCCTTAAGGCTGCCGGAGCAAACGTGGTTGCGGTTGCCACCGTGGTTGACCGCGACACTGGCGCACGTCAGGCGATTGAGGCTGCGGGCTTTGCCTACCTAACCGCCATCACCCTAGAAGACCTAGGTCTAACGAAGTAGGTCTTGTGAAGCGCAACCTAGCGCCTTTTGTTCTGCTCCAGTTCGCCTCAATAACGAGTGTGATCTCGGGCTCGATGGTGTTTATCGCAATCCCTTGGATCGCACTTGAAATCACCGGCACATCAACCGCAGCTGGTCTGGTTGTCTCGCTTACCGCAATCCCAGGTCTGCTGCTGTCTCCGGTGGTCGGTTCGTTTATTGATAAGGTCGGTAGAAGAAACGCGGCCAGCTGGTCTGAGCTGCTAACGGTCCTCACCTCGGTGATGATTCCGATCTTCTCAGGGCTGTGGGAACTCACTCTCGTCGCCTTGATTGGTATTGGTATTTTGCGAGCGGTGGTTGCCCCGGGTGGCTCAACGGCTCGCAAGTCACTGGTCCCGGATGTTGCGGCAGCGGGCAAATTGACTTTGGATCGCGCCAACTCAATCCATGAGGCAATCTTCGCCTCAGGTTTTGCTATCGGACCGGCGCTCGCCACCTTCTGCATCGCAGCCATGGGCTCGGCCAACACCTTCTGGGTGGTTGCTGGGTTTGGTGCGGTGTCTGCTTTCTTTGCGTTCCTGATTCGTGTGACCGAGCAGCACGAGGAGAACGACGAGAGCGAGAAAGAGCCTTTCTACATCTACGCGGTTCAAGGCTTCAAGATTTTGTTCAAGACCCCCTCCGTCTTGGTGTTGATGTCCGCCATCATGACCCTGGCTTTGATTTACCTGCCAACCGAGATGCTTATCTTGCCAACCGCTTACAACCAAATGGACAACCCGGAAGGCTTGGGTCTGGTGGTCTCCGCGATGGCTTTTGCCTCGGTCTTCGGAGCACTGTTCTTTGAGCAGATCCACAAGCGCATTAGCTACTCAAACATTCTGCGCATTGGCATTTTGGGTGTGCCGCTGTCGATGCTCCCAATGAGTCAGCTTCCTCCGCAGTGGGCGATGATCGGCTTTGGCTTGATTCTCGGTTTGGTCTGGGGTCCGCTGTTGCCGCTGCTCAATACCGTGATCCAGCAAAAGATCCCGGCTAATAAGCGAGGCCGAGTCTTCTCCTTGGAGATGACGGTTTGGTCTGCCGGGCCAATGATCTCAATGGTTGCGGTTGGCAGCTTGGTTGATGCCTTGGGCGTTAAGCCGATCTATCTTGCGCTATCGCTGGGTGTTTTAATTGCTGGCATCTTGGTCTCAACCAACAAATACATCAAAGAGCTAGACAGCTAGTTATCCACAACCTTTGGCGACAGGGGCTCTTTGTGGGATGCGAGCAGTCAAAGTCGAACCATGCCATTGATACTCCACACTCAGTCAGATAATCTGATTTCTATGAAAAAGACCATGACCGCAACCGAGGTGGCGCGCAACTTCAGCGCTGTCCTAGATGCCGTCGCAGCCGGCGATGAAATTGAGATCACCAGGGGCAAGGAAGCAATCGCCGTTCTGTCTCAGGCTGCGCCCAAGAAAACCGTGGCAAACATGGTTGCCGCTTTCCAGGAGCGCCATCGCAAGCATGGACCCATGGACGATGAAACTTATGCGATTTATCAAGAGATTCTCGAGGAGCGTCACGCCCCATACAACCTTGTTGGCGGCGAGTTTGATAGGGATCCGTGGGAAAGGTAGTTTTAGACACCTCCTCCTGGATTGATCTGGAGAGAAAGCAGTTCAATCCAGGCCATCTTGAGGGCACCGAGGTTGTGATTATGGCGGCTGCAGCGCTAGCAGAACTCAGGTTTGCCCTTGAAGCAAAGGGCCGAACGGAGGCCGCAAGACAAAACACAAAGCAGTTCATCGAGGAAGCACTAAGTGTTTCCGTATTTCAGCCCATTGATGAGAAAACAGCCGAAATTTTTGCCCAGCTGAAAGCATTTTGCAAATCTGCTGGAATGCCAAGAGGCGTAAATGACCTTTGGATTGCGGCCACGGCAATCAGGCACGACGCAGTTTTGATTTCTAGTGATAGAAAAGCGCTTTTCAGCGACCTACCAAACTTGAGATTCCAAGGCTAGATTAGGTCCGCAACCGAGTCGAGAATCTCAGTTGGCCTAAACGGATACTTCGCAATTTCAGCGTCATCCGAGATTCCGGTTCTCACCAAGATGGTGTGAAGGCCGGCTTCAATACCCGCCACGATGTCGGTGTCCATGCGGTCACCAATCATGGCAGTGTCCTCTGAGTGAACATTGATCTTGTTCATCGCGCTTCTAAACATCATTGGGTTCGGCTTTCCGACGATGTATGGGGCTTTGCCGGTGGCGGCTGTAATCAAAGCTGCAACCGAGCCGGTGGCGGGCAGTGGTCCCTCGGCTGAAGGTCCGGTGACATCCGGGTTGGTGGCAATGAATCTGGCGCCCTTACCGATTAGGCGAACCGCCTTGGTCAGAGCTTCAAAGCTTAGGTTTCTGGTTTCACCCAAAACCACATAGTCGGGGTCAACCTCGGTCATCACGTAACCGATCTCGTGCATCGCGGTGGTGAGGCCGGCTTCACCGATAACGAATGCGGTGCCGTGTGGTTTTTGTGACTTTACAAAATCTGCAGTTGCCAAGGCAGAGGTGTATATGCGCTCTTCCGGAACATTGAGGCCACCGGCTTGTAACCTGGCGGCAAGATCTCTCGGGGTGTAGATCGAGTTGTTGGTTAGCACCAAGAACTCAGTGCCCTCGTCCTGCCACTTCTTGATCAGGTCTGTGGCACCTGGAATTGGCTTTCCCTCGTGCCAAAGCACGCCATCCATGTCGGTAAGCCAGTTTTTTACTCTTGAACGCCCAGTCATAAGCCCAGCCTAGCTTTAGGCTTAGCCCAGTGAATGAAGAAAACGCCACCGGAACCCACGAGCAGTCCACCTGGGGCGTTGGCCCATACTCTGGGGACCCAAGCCAAGACCCAAACTTTGCCAAGTTTGACCCTGAGCTCTTGGCCAATGGCGATACCCGCAACGTAGTTGACCAATACCGCTACTGGTCGATGGAGGCAATCGTTGCCGACTTGGACACCAAGCGTCACGGCTATCACGTCGCAATTGAGAACTGGCAGCACGATCTAAATATCGGCTCCATCGTGAGGACCGCAAATGCCTTTATGGCAAAAGAAGTCCACATCATCGGTAATCGTCGCTGGAACCGCAGAGGTGCGATGGTCACCGACCGCTACCAACATGTGACTCACCGACCAGATGTTGAAAGCTTGATCGAGTGGGCAAAGACCGCTAGTTCCACCGGCGGCAAGCTCCCAATCATTGCGATTGACAATGTTCCAGGCTGCAAGCAGATCGAAAATGTACAGCTACCAAAGGAATGCGTCTTCCTCTTCGGACAAGAGGGTCCGGGACTTTCGCAAGCCGCGCTAGATGGCGCGGATATGGTTTTAGAGATTGTGCAGTTTGGTTCCACCAGATCCATCAACGCATCGGCAGCTGCCGCAATAACAATGCACTCTTGGGTGATGCAGCACGTTTTTAGTTAGAATTGTCTCCGGGCCATTCGCCCGGAGATCCCCAAAGACGGAAGGGGTAAAGCCATGCCCGCAGTAGTCCTAGTCGGTGCCCAGTGGGGCGACGAAGGTAAGGGAAAAGCAACCGACCTCCTCGGAGACCGCGTTGACTATGTGGTTCGCTACCAGGGTGGCAACAACGCTGGCCACACCGTAGTTATCGGTGACAAGAAGTTTGCCCTACACCTATTGCCTTCCGGCATCCTTACCCCTGAGTGCACACCTGTAATTGGTAACGGTGTTGTGGTTGACCTAGAGGTTCTTTTCCGTGAGATTGATGGCCTAAACGACAAGGGCGTCGACACCTCAAAGCTTTTGATTTCTGCCAACGCCCACGTCATCACCCCTTACCACGTCACCGTGGACAAGGTGTCTGAGCGTTTCTTGGGCAAGCGTGCCATCGGCACCACCGGTCGTGGCATTGGACCAACCTACGGCGACAAGATGGGTCGCCTCGGCATTCGCATCCAGGACCTATTCGACCCAAGCATCTTGCTGCAGAAGGTCGAAGGAGCACTTCTTCAAAAGAACGACCTGCTGGTAAAGATCTACAACCGTGCTGCGGTTCGACCACAGGAAGTCGTTGACCACCTGCTGTCTTTCGCAGAGCGCCTAAAGCCAATGGTTGCCGACACCGCACTGGTATTGAACAATGCGCTTGCCGAGGGTAAGACTGTTTTGCTTGAGGGTGGTCAGGGAACGCTGCTGGATGTTGACCACGGCACCTATCCATTTGTGACTTCCTCAAACCCAACCGCAGGTGGCGCTACCACCGGTAGCGGCATTGGCCCGACCAAGATCACTGGCGTGATTGGAATCCTTAAGGCCTACACGACCCGTGTTGGCTCAGGCCCATTCCCAACCGAGCTATTCGACGAGTGGGGCGAGTTCCTGCGCAAGACCGGTGGCGAAGTTGGTGTTACCACCGGCCGCAACCGTCGCTGCGGTTGGTTCGATGCTCCAATTGCCCGCTATGCAACTCGCATTAACGGGCTAACCGATATCTTCCTAACCAAGCTGGACGTACTTACCGGCATCAAGGAGATTCCAGTCTGTGTGGCATACGACGTAGACGGCGTAAGGGTTGAAGAGGTTCCGGTTTCTCAGACCGACTTCCACCACGCAAAGCCGATCTACCAAATGTTCCCAGGTTGGGACGAGGACATCACCGGTTGCAAGACCTTTGAGTCACTGCCTAAGAACGCTCAGGACTACGTCCTAGCGCTTGAGAAGATGAGCGGTACTCGCATCTCTGCCATCGGTGTTGGACAGGATCGCAATGCGACGATCGTCCGCCACGACATGCTTGGCTGACCAAAAAGTGTCTAATGGCAGCTAAGGGAAAGCCCGAGGATCTGGATGCAATTCCATATCCAGACGAGGCCTTTAATTCCTGGGGTGCTGCTGCCGTCGGGATCGACCCGCTAGCCGCCAGCTTCACCTCGGTTCCCTACCAGCCGGTTCGCCCGCACGTTCCCTTCTACCGCTTTGTTTCCTACCCAGACATTCTCGACCTGCGCAAAGCCGGCTATGAGATGGATCGGTTTGTGCCGCTGTTTGATCAGCTGGAGGATGTTCGCTATCGCGATGCCCTGGCACTCTCGGCAATGCTGCACCACCCCAATCCGATGCTGCCTTGGAACCCTCGTCGTGCCAAGGAGATCGAACTTGAGGTAAGGGCCCAGCTGCACGAACACGGCTTGGGGGAGATACCAACACTGCTTCGCAGGTTCTTGGGCAAGGCTTTCCCAAACGACACCGTTAGCTATCTAACGGTTGACCTAACCCACATTTTCTATTGGGCATGTGTGGCTGAGCTGGCGGATGATTTGGTTTGGAGAAATCCGAATCTGGGCTGGAAGGCCGAATACCTTCGGTTCCCGGTTCGCACCCTCGGTTAGCAAAAAGGAATCAAGATTCGCTTTAGTGCCGGCAGGTCAGGCTCCGCCCAATCCAGTTTTGAAAGTTCATTCTCCGGTACCCAGCGCAGCTCTGAGTGGTCGGTTGACTGAGTTGGCTTTTCAGCCACAAGGTCGCAGACAAAGCAAACCAGGTCAATATCCCCGGTTGTGCTGCGATCAAACTGACGCTTGACCGAAATCTCAACTCCGAGCTCTTCGCGAATCTCGCGAATGATGGCTTCTTCTAAGGCTTCATTGGCTTCGGGTTTACCGCCTGGGAACTCCCACTTGCCTGGGGAGGCCTTCCAGTCACCGCGCTTAGCGCAAAGGTAGTTGCCGTTGGAATCTTGAATGATTGCCGCCACTACCAAAGTTGTCATGACCAAAGGATAGCTTTGCTTTCAAGGAGGCGTTATGGAGCTGTGCTCTGTTTGTCAGGACTTTTTCTTCAACTGCGAATGCGCATACTGCGAGTGCTTGGTGAAGAAAATAAACCTAGAAACTAGCGAGGAAGATTAGCCTCGATCAGGCTGACGATCTTCTCGTCATCTGGAAGCATGTTTGGTCGGAAGCGGTGGATCTCACCGTTAGGTAGCACCACATACTTTTCGAAGTTCCACAGCACCGGACCGGCAAGACCCATCGCGTCCTTGGTCTTCACCAACTGCTTGTAGAGCGGGTGGCGCTTACGGCCATTAACATCTGCCTTCTCGGTCATCGGGAAGGTGATGCCCCAGGTTGCCGAGCAGTACTCACCAATTGCGTCGTTGTCCTTGAGCTCCTGCATAAAGGATCCGGATGGCACGCCCAACACGGTGAAGCCGCGGTCCTGATATTTCTTCTGAAGCTGCTCGAGCTGCTCATACTGCGGGGTTAGCCCGCAGCGCGAGGCGACGTTGACAATCATCAAGACCTGGCCCTTGAACTCGGAGAGGTTTTTAGGCTGGCCATTCAGCATGGTCAGTGGCACATCGTAATTAAGCATGGTTCAGATAACCCACTAGGGGGACAATAAATTTCAGCGTTAAACGTTTGCGAGATTACCGGTGAGCTTTTGCGCAAGCCTGCGAAGCAGAATTAGCGAGAAAGCCAGCCCCAAACCAAAGATCGTAAAGCCCAATATGTAGAGCGCTACTCCGGTTGGACCTACCTCGGCAGGGTTGAGGAACCAGTAAGGCCACTCCCCATCCACGAGCCCGCGAATAATGCTGAACGCCACCCAGATATAAGGGAACACCAGAATCCAAAGGGCTTTCTTGAAGTTAGTCTTCGGACCCTTGACGGACAGAATGTAGTCCAAGGTAATCAGGATCGGTCCGTAGGTGTGGATGATCAGGTTTGGCAGCACCGGCCAGGCGTATCCAACATCTTCCGGCGCCACGGCAGTATCTCCAAGCAGCAGGTGATAGCCGGCACCAATCACGATCATGGCAACCGTTGCACCGAGGCGAATCACATTCAGTCTGCTGGTTTCGGATTTGTGATTGATCAGGTAAAGACCGGAGACAATCAGCACGATTCCCGCAAAGATCGAAGAGTCAATCGAAAGCTTGGTGAAGTAATCCCAGGGCCTGAAAAGGTTGTTGATGACTCGGTCAGTTACCTGCCAAACCACGCTACCCAGCAGTGCTGCGCCAAGCAGCAACCTAAACCAACCAAATACGCCCTTGTATGTCATACCCAGACACTACTGGTTGGCCAATAGGAATGCCGCCACCGCGGTTAGGAATTCTTGCGGCTTCTCCTCGTTTGGTAGGTGACCGCAATTCTCAATCACCACCAGCTGGGCACCAGGAATCTCTCCGGCGGCACGCACCGAATCTGCGGTCGCCACCACCTCATCGTTATCACCTGTGATTACCAGGGTTGGCATGGTTAGCCCCGCGAGATTCTGATCGATACCGGTTCGGCGCGGAGCTTTATTGAAGTTCCAGAAAGCCTTTTCCCAGCCAATGATTTGCAGCGGAGCGGTGTACTTGGACTTGAGTTCGTCAGTCACCAAGCTCTTATCGTCGTAACTGCGTTCCAGAAGATCCAATCCAGACGTCGCAATCGAAGAGACCAGTGCGGGTCCAACGTGGTTCAGCTGCGGGATGTCGTAGACCCAGTTCAACCACTCAGGAGTGCCGCCCGAGGAGTAGAGCGCAGGTGCCAAAAGAATCAGCTCGTCCACTTGATCCGGATGTTTTGCGGCAAAGGCGGCCGCTAGGTTGCCTCCTGCGGAGTGACCAAGAATCACAACTTCTTTACCAGCGCCAAACTCATCAACGAGTGCTTGAATCACTTCAAGCTGACCGTCGGAGGAGTAGGGGTTGGTTCCTGTCCAACTCTCTGGTCGCTCGGTAAAGCCAAAGGCTGCTCGATCGTAGGCAACCACGAAGCCAGCCGCACCCAGATCATCCAGAACCAAATCCCAGGTTGAGACATTGGCACCAAAGCCATGAAGCAGAAGAATCAAGCGATCGGAGCTAGGGTCACCGGCCGTCAGGTAGTGAACGTCATGGCCGAGCACCTCGATGAACTTGCTCTCATCGCCAAATTGCGCAGCGGCAGCGTCAGTGTTGGTGACCGTGCCGGAACTGTTTACCGGAATCAGGAAAGGACCCACCAACAGCAGGCCTAGAATCGACCCGAGGACAATTTTGGTTCTAAGTTTCATTTGACCATTAACCCCAAGTCCGCAAAGTTCCATCCCCCAAAGAAGAGGTCACGATGCCAACCACCCGCTCGCTAGTAGCCAGTGCTCCAAGTGCGAAGTTTGAAAAGGGAGAGTTGCCGCTAAGAGAGCTCACCTCAGAGATGGTCGCAATCAAGATTCTTTTCTCTGGCATCTGCCACTCCGATATTCACCAGGTAAGAGATGAGTGGTTCGAAGGCATTTTCCCGATGGTGCCAGGTCACGAGATTGTCGGAGAGGTAACCGCGGTTGGCTCGGCTGTTTCTAAGTTTGCGGTTGGCGATCGAGTTGGCGTTGGCACCTTTGTGGACTCCTGCCGAAGCTGCGAATACTGCCAAGCTGGCATGGAGAACTACTGCCTAACTGGCAATGTTCAGACCTACAACGGTCGTCACTACGACCAGGCTCCAACCTACGGTGGCTATGCCCAGGACATCGTTGTCGATCAAAACTACGTGCTCAAAGTTTCCAAAAAAATCGATGCCGCTAGCGCGGCACCTTTGTTGTGTGCCGGCGTCACCGTTTGGTCGCCACTCAAGCACTGGCAGGTCGGACCAGGCAAGAAGGTTGCGATTCTGGGACTCGGCGGACTTGGTCACATGGCAGTGAAGTTTGCCGCCGCCATGGGTGCTGAGACCTATGTAATTGGCCACTCGGCATCAAAGGCTGAAGATGCGAAAGCATTCGGAGCCAAGGCCTACGTTCTTACCGAAGACGCGATTGCCAACCACAAAAACTTCTTTGATGTAATCCTGAACACCACCAGCGCAGACCTAGATGTCGATGGCCTACTTAGCACCCTGCGAGTCGGTGGTTCGCTGGTGAATGTTGGTCTGCCAGGCAACAACCAGAGCTACAACCCGTTTAGCTTGGTGACCGGTCTGAAGTCGATTGCCGGAGCAAACACCGGTGGCATCAAGGACACTCAGGAGATGCTGGATTTCTGTGCCGAGCACGACATTGTTTCGACCATTGAGTTGGTGGATGCCAGCGACGCTGCCGCGGTAGATGCGGCATACAACCGCGTGGTTGGAAGCGATGTTCGCTACCGTTTTGTAATTGACGCCAGCACCATCTAGAAACTAGGAGCTCCAATGAAGCAGCACAAGCTAGGTAATCGCCAGGTCTCAGCAATCGGCATTGGTTGCATGAATGTTTCTTGGATTTGGTCTAACGGTGCCGCCTTGGATCCGGTGCGCCGCCAAGAGTCAGCCATCCCTGCGATTCACGCAGCGCTTGATGCCGGTGTGACGCTGTTGGACACCGCAGATATCTACGCTCCTACCTGGGATGCCTTTGGCCACAACGAGATCTTCGTTGCCGAAGCACTTAGAACTTGGTCCGGCACCAAAGAGCAGAAGGACAAAGTGGTAATTGCCACCAAGGCCGGCATCACTCGCCAACCTGGAGAGCGCTGGGGTCGCAACGCCAGCCTCGATTACCTGCTTCGTGCCGCCGAGGCTTCCGCTGGAAGACTGGGTGTAGAGAAGATCGACCTTTGGCAGCACCACCGCCTGGACCCTGAGATTGTGTTCGAGACTCAGGTGGCCAACATCTTGATTCTGAAAGAGCGCGGCATCGTGGACCAGATCGGTGTCTCGAACTATGACGCGAAGCAGTTGGAGATCGCGATCAAGATCGCCGGTGGTCCGGATGAGGGCGGCATCGTCTCAATCCAGAACGAATTCTCTCCGCGTTATCGCTATGACCTTGATGTCCTAGAGGTTTGTGAGAAGTACGGCGTTGCCTATTTGC
>CAZKLA010000028.1:0-11592 GCA_964553455.1 uncultured Aquiluna sp.
GGGAGTTGCGAATATCTTTGCCAGCTCGGTGCTTTGCGCTAACCCCGCTGCGCTCTAGGTCGCTGAGCTCTCGACGCAGCGCTGAGTACTCGACAAAGTCACCAAGGTGGCACTGCATCGCCTCCTCATAGCCCTCGAGGGATTCTTGTTTTTCCGAGATTGAGCGAGCTAAACCAACCACCGACCGGTCTGCCTGGAACTGGGCGAAGGACTTTTCTAAAATCTTGCTGGCTCGATTCGCCCCAAAGGCCGCGGTTAGATTTACCGCCATGTTGTAGGTAGGTCGGAATGAGCTATTCAGTGGATAGGTGCGCTTTGAGGCGAGTCCAGCTACCACATTCGGGTCCAGCTGAGCGCCCCAAAGGATTACGCTGTGACCTTCGGTGTCAATTCCCCTTCTGCCCGCCCTGCCAGTCAGCTGGGTGTACTCCCCCGGTGTAATCGCTACACGTGACTCGCCATTGAACTTGTCCAGTCGTTCCAGCACGACAGTCCTGGCGGGCATGTTGATGCCCAAGGCCAAGGTCTCGGTAGCAAAGACCACTTTGACCAGCTTTCTAAGAAAGAGCTCCTCCACGACCTCCTTGAACGCCGGCAGCATTCCAGCGTGATGCGCGGCAAAACCGCGCTCCAGCGATGCCAACCAGTCAAAGTAGCCCAGGGTGTCCAGATCTTCATCCTGAATAGACGAGCAGCGGGCATCTACCAGGCGGCGAATCTCCTGCTGCTCTTCCTTGGTGGTAAGCCTGATGCCATAGCGTCGGCATGCTTCAACAGCTTTCTCGCAACCCGCACGGGAGAAAATGAAGAAGATAGCCGGCAACAACTCCATTTCTTCAAGTTCAAGCACCACATCAGGCTTCTCGAGCTTTGGAAATTGGCTGTTCCCGCTTCGATGCCTATCCTGCGGTGAATACTGCTTGCCGCCCCACTTGCCAGAACGCTTGATTGGGCCACGAGCCCTGGCCTGGTGTTTGCGCAAAAGTTCCGGGTTTACGGTTCCCTTATTAGAGCCCGATTCAAAGAGCTCAAGCAGCTCATCCCCCAGCATCACGTGCTGGTGCAGTGGAACCGGCCTGTGTTCAGAAACCACAATCTGGGTATTACCGCGAACTTCGGCAAGCCAAGCGCCAAACTCCTCAGCATTTGAGACGGTGGCCGACAGCGAGACCACTTTGACGTCTTTAGGCAGGTGAAGGATCACCTCTTCCCAGACCGCTCCCCTAAACCTGTCTGCCAGGTAGTGAACCTCATCCATCACCACATAGCCGAGATCTCTCAGTGATATGGACGTGGCGTAAATCATGTTGCGAAGCACCTCGGTGGTCATGACCACAATTTGAGCCTCAGAATTATTGTTGGCATCTCCAGTGAGAAGTCCAACCTTCTCTTTGCCATATCTGGCGGCAAGCTCAGCAAACTTCTGGTTGCTCAATGCCTTGATTGGCGTTGTGTAGAAGACCTTCTGCCCACTTGCTACCGCCAGGTGGATGGCAAATTCACCAACAATTGTCTTTCCGGCACCGGTTGGTGCAGCTACCAAAACGTTCGAGCCGCTCTCCAAGGCGATGCAGGATTGCTCTTGGAAATCATCAAGGGGAAACTTCAGGGTTGCGGTGAAGTTCGAGAGCTCTTTGCCCTTGGATCGAATCTTGGCTCGCTGATAGCGCTCAGATGGCGATAAGTCAGTCAACTTCGAGCTCTTCGCCAAGCAGCTTGGCATCGCGTCGAGCACGGCGCTTGTCATTTAGGACGGCGACTCCAACTGCCACAAAGTAAAGAGCGGACAATGGGCCCATTAGTAAGAACATGGACATCGGGTCTGCGGTAGGGGTCGCAAGAGCGGAAACACAAGCGATGATAAACACCGCTAAGCGCCAGCCTTTCAGGATGGCCGCACCGGTCAGCAGGTTCGCGAAATTCATGAGCACTAGCACCACCGGCATCACAAAGGCCAAACCAAAAACCAGAACGATTCGAATCGTGAAAAGGATGTATTCGCTCGCGTTGATGACGTTCGAGCTGCCCTCTGGAGTGAATCCAATTAGCACAATGACAAAGGTCGGAAGCGAAGTCCAAGCAATGTAAGCACCTGATAGGAAGAGCGGAACTGCGCTAAAAACAAAGCCGATTGTGAAGCGCTTCTCTCGAGATTTCAAACCTGGGGAGATAAACGCCCAGAGGTTGTATAGCCAAAAAGGCGAAGTCAATATAACGCCGAGAAAAATCGAGACTTGAATTCGAGTGTCAAAAGCCGAAACAACTGTTCCGAAGTTGACTACCGCTTCAATTCCCCTCTCCTTAGTCACCTCGAGAAGTGGCGCCTGAAGCAGCTTGAATACCGGATCAAAAAGGAACCAGCCAATAACGGTACCAACTACTAAGAAGGCCGCCGACCAAGAAAGTCTGATTCGAAGCTCTCTAAGGTGAGAGCCAAGGGACATGCGGCGCTCTTTATCTTTGCGCCCAAACATTAGCCTTGCTTCTGCTCACCTTCAGGTGCGACATCGGCTTCAGCAGAAACAGCCGACTCCGGCTTTGCCTCGGCTACCTTTGGCTTGCCGTCTGTGCCAATCTCCTTTTTGAAGATTCGCATCGACTGAGCCATGCTCTTTGCCAGCCCAGGAAGCTTAGGAGCTCCCCAAAGTAGCAAAACGATTGCCAGAATAATTACCCATTCCCAGCCCTGAAGTCTCATGCAGTTACCTCTTGTCCAAATTCATTTGGTTTAAACGTTCAATCAGTCTACGCCTTCGGTCTTCGGAAGAATCCCGCTTTGACTTCTTCAGTTGCTCACGCTTTGCTAACACTTCGGATAGATCTTCCGAAGTGTGGTTCTTGGCGGCGTGAAACTCTCGCTCGATTGGTTCGGCCAGCTGCTCCAGGCTGGCCTTCAGTGGCAAACCAGCGGCCTGAAGCCCTCTCAGGCTGAGCATCAGTCGGTAACCAACCAGTCCAAGCCAATACAGGCTGCCCAGGATTGCGGCAGCCCCTAGAAACCAGGACCAGGTCACTCTTCGACCAACTGGTCGCCGTCGAGGCTCTTGGCAGCAAATTCACGCACCGCTTGACGGGCAGACTCGGGACTAATTACTTCGACTGCTCCCCCGTAGCGAACAACATGCCTTGCGATCGCAGCAATGTTTCCGACTCGAATTGAGCCGTGAATTTTGCCGTCCTTCTTGGTCAGCTGACCGGCAACTGGAAAGTTCCAGAAGATCTCACCGGCTTGATTCTCAGCAATCAGTTCAACTAATTCGCCCTCGCCACTGCCGTAGACCTCATCCGGAATGACCTCCTGCTTGGCTGCGGCGCAGATCGGAGTCTTGGTTGCAGTGAGATTCGAAGTTCGTTCAATACGGAACGTGCGCAGTTCCTGGGAATCCAGGCAGTAGCCGCGCAGGTAGTGCTTATTGCCAACCAAATCTATGCGCAGCGGGTCAACCCTGCGGTGAGATTTCTTGCCGAGCTGGTTTATGTAATCAAACTCAACTTGAGTTTCGCTCAAAATCGCATCTCGAAGCAGCTCTAGCTCTTCGATATCTATTGCTGGGTGGGCTACCACTCGGGTAATCACATCTCCACTGAGTGCTTTGCGCAATTGCGCAAGGTCCTTATTGCTCTTGAACTCATCCAAGCTGGCTAGATACTCAAGGCCAATTGCCAAAGAGGTCTGCTGGTAACGGCTCAATGTCGGGGCGTGGTCGAGGTTCGCTCCGCCTACCGAGAAGTCAATAATGCCTTCCTCGTATGCGTCCCAATCCAGATAGAAGTGCGATTGCGGCGAGGTTAGGTCTTCACTGTTTGTAATGGCGTGAGCTGCCTTTTTGACAACCTTCTCGCTCACACCAAAGTGCTCTGCGAGCTCAGTAATCGTGATACCGCCGGTTTTCAAAACCAGTCCAACCATCGCTAGGGCGAGATTAAAGAGCCCGTCACCGTCTATCTCCTGCTTAGGCATGCTGCTTCATCACCGCCTTCAATGAGGCACGAATTCGGCGCTTTAGCGATTCGGGCTCTACCACCTCGACATCGGAGCCAAATTCCAATAGGTCCTCGGCGAGCAGTGCCTCGTCCATGTAATTGATCTTCGCGATTCCGCTGGCATCTGGATTAAGCGCGAGCTGCGCCTCGGTGTCGGGAACAACCTTGATGGTGGCTAGATTTCCCCGCACGAAATCATTCAGCTCCTGCTCCACCTGCTGCAGCTCCTGGCTGCTTAGCTGCTTGGACTCAGCCTCCAAGATTGATACGTCAGACACAATGCGACGCAGTAGGAAGTTCTTGGTCTGTTCTTCATGAACCGCGAGCAGCACCCACTGGCCCTCAATCTGCCTGAGGGTTTGCGGTGACACAATTCGCTCCGACAGCGACCCATCTGGCTTCTGATAGCGAAAAGCCACCTGGTTGCCGTCCTCGATGGACTTGGCCAAGGGGCCAAAGGCAGCGTGCCTAATGAGCAATCTCGGGGTAAATGGAGTCAGGTCGGTGTTGCTTGCCACTAGACCCAGTGACTTTAACTTCGTCAATCCGCTCTGAGCGCTGCCCTCTAGAAGCTGATTGTTCCAAGCTTTTGCCGCCAGTTCGAGAAGCTGCAGCTTTGCGCTATCGAGCTCGAGGCCTTTTGGCCATTGGAACGACTCTTTTGCGATCCGGTAGCGAGCGTGGTCTCCATCGTCAAAGCCAAAGTTATTGAGCACCTCGAGCTGAATACCGGCTTCTTTGAGGGACTTCTTGTCTCGCTCGAATAGCCGATCTACCGCATCTTGGTTCTTGGCATCTTGGTAGCCAGGAACCGCGCGAAAGATATCTTGCTTGCTAAGCCCTTTTATCTCAGTGCTCAGTAAGTAGCAGGTGAGCGTGAATAAACGCTCAGCGGGAGATTGTTTCATTACAAACCCCCGTTCCTGCTATTCCTTGCCCAATACGTCAATAACAAAGATAAGGGTTGAACCGGCAGGAATCGAGCCCTGGGCTTGGTCTCCGTATCCCAATTCTGGTGGAATCACGGCAACCACCTGAGAACCAACCTTCACGCCCTCTAGCGACTGCACGAATCCTTGAATCACGCTCTCAGCAGATACCTGGAAGGAAGCCGGTGCCAGAGTTGTCCACGAGCTGTCAAACTGTTCACCCTCCCAGGTCCAGCCCGAGTAGTGAACGATGACAGTGTCGCCAATTGCGATCTCTGCGCCCGATCCCTCAACCAGTACGCTGCGCTTGAATTCGCTAGGAGCGTCTCCGACTGGAATCTGAATTCCAGGCTGGCCATTTGGAGCCAAGATAACGGTCGGTAGACCAGCCTCAGCAGGCTTGGCTTCTCCGCTAGCACGCTGTAGGTAAGCGTCTACAACATCAAAGATAAAGATGATTGCGTCGTTAGCTCCAATGCCAAGGCTCTCAACGCCCTGACCCTGGTGAGCGTTTTCGGCATCTAGCAGAATTGCGACTCGCGATCCAACTTCAACACCGGTTAGGGCGTTGCAGAAGTTCGGCACGCTGTCGGCCAATAGGTCCTGAATGATGAAGTCTTCGGTGCCAAACTCGCTGCCCTGGAACTGCTCACCAGTGTTGGCGTTGTATCCGGTGAAGTGCAGCGCAACGCGCTGGTTTCCAACGATCTTGCCGCCGTTACCGGCGATGACAACCTTGGTCTCGATGCCGGTGCCGGTCAGTGGAGTAGGAAAAGTGGCGGTTGGCTGCTCGCCAAAAGCGCCCTCAACTTCGATCTGCTCAACTGCGTCGCCACCCTTGTAAGTCTCGCAAGCAGCCTCGCTGCCAGCGCTCATGGCTGCGTAGGAGCCTGGCTCGGCAGCAGGAGCTGCGGAACAGCCGGCCAGTAGCAGAAGTGGTACAAGGGCAAGTGGGGTGAATTTACGCAATTGGATTCTTTCTTTAGACAGGTCTAATTCTCTCGCTGGTTTGCTTCGTTAGTAACCTTGCGAACCGTTTTTCTGAGTTTTTTCTCGCTGATTGGTCTTTGTCCGATGGCATCTGGTAGCCAGATTTCAAAGTCTTCGTCGGTGTATTCGGTCTTCGAGGCGCGCTTCGCCTTGAACTGCGGCAGCACAGTGCCAGGAGCCAGCCTGCGCGCAGACAGCAAAAAACCGGTGTGGCCAATCATGCGGTGGTCTGGTCTAACCGCGAGTCCCTCGACATGCCAGCCGCGAACTATGGACTCCCAGGCAGTTGGAGCAGTGAACTCCCCCTGCTCTTTTATAGCTTCGATAGTCCTAGAGAGCTGGGTAACGGTTGCGACATAGCAAATCAGCAGGCCACCGGGCTTTAGCGCGGCTGCCACCTCACCAATGCACTCCCAAGGAGCGAGCATGTCCAGCACTGCTCTGTCGGCAGAGTGCGGGGCTATTACCTCGGGCAGCTTGTCCTGAAGGTCTCCGATGGTAACGGTCCAGTTTTTTGGAGCACCGCCCAGGTGATTCTTTACATTCGCCTGCGCGATCTGAGCAAATTCCTCGCGGCGCTCAAATGAGAATAGCTTTCCGTCCTGACCGATGGATCGAAGCAGGTAGCTAGAAAGTGCACCCGATCCGACACCAGCTTCAATAACTGTGGCACCCGGAAAGATATCGCCCTCGACGATGATTTGACCAGCGTCTTTAGGGTAAACAATTGCCGCTCCACGGGGCATCGAAAGGACGTAGTCGGTCAACAGCGGCTTTAGCGCCAAGTACTCAACACCGCTTTGATTGCTGATAACTGAGCCATCAGGTTGACCAATGATGTCATCGTGCATCAGGTCACCCTTGTGGGTTCCAAATCGAGCACCGGCTACCAAGGTAATGGTGTTGAGGCGACCCTTCGGGCCGGTTAGTTGGACGCGGTCCCCCGCCTGAAATGTGCTCACTGTAATCCTCGTAGTGTCTCTAAATTGATATCGCTAAGGCTGGCGCGAATGACTCTGGTGCCGGTTGCTTCCAGCGGCATCAAATTCACAATCCCAAGCGGCAGGCAACCGGCAGCCTCAGCGGACCTGAGCCCCGTCACTGAATCCTCGATCGCGATGCATTCGTTGGTCTCAAAGCCCAAAAGCGCGGCGGCTTTCTGATATGGCTCCGGATGCGGCTTGCCATGAGTCACATCGTCCCCGGCGATGACAACATCGAAAGCCTGGAAAGGGATTGCCTCCACCACCGCAAGCGCCATCCTGCGCATAGACATTGTCACCAGGGCGGTCTTTACGCCAGCTTGCCTAAGCTCCATTAGAAGTTCCAGCGCACCAGGTCGCCAAGGTAGAGATTGCTGAAGCTTAGAAATCACAGAGTCGGTTAGTCGATCGATGATTTGCTGGGGCGTGAGGTCCCTAATGTCCAGGCGGTCCTTGAGGATCGCAGAAGAGTCATAAAGCGACTTGCCGATTAGCTCGTGGCCATGTTCCTGGGTCCAAACCTTGCCGTAATCCTGAGCAAGCGCGGATTCGCTCAGTAACCAATAGGGTTCTGAGTCAACTAGCGTGCCGTCCATATCCCACAGCACGGCTTTGGGGAAGGTCAATGTGGACATTGGCCTAAAGTCTAGTTGTGCTCTGAATTAGAGTTTGTAATTATCAAAAAAGGAGCGGCTTGCTTACTGGTCGAGTGTTACTGATTGCCTTCGAGGGCTGGAATGATGCCACCGAGGGTGCTTCTGGCGCGCTCAAGGCAATCGCTCAGCAAATTGGCGCCCAGACGCTTGAGGCCGTCGATCCTGAGGACTACTACGATTTTCAATTCTCTCGCCCAATGGTCGAGGTGGACGACGATGGCAACCGCACAATCTCTTGGCCCGGAGCTGAGTTCATGCAGGCCGACCGCGAACACATTGACCAAAACCCAGCTCTAGATCGGCTCTACCTGTTGCTTGGCAGCGAGCCCTCACGCCGCTGGCTCAGTTTCGCTGCGGAGATCTTGGAAATGGTTCAAGATCGCGAGATCGACACCGTCATCATGCTCGGCTCGATGCTCGCCGATGTCCCCCACACCAGGCCAATGCCAATCTTCAAATCAAGCCAAAACGAAGCATTTAGATTGCGCTTTGATCTCGAGCCCTCCAGGTATGAGGGTCCGGTTGGGATTCTCTCGATCTTGGCCCAGGCCTTCGAGGCCGAAGGGATTCCCGTGCTCTCGCTCTGGGGTTCGGTCCCTCACTATGTTCACAACACCTCAAACCCAAAGGCTGCGCTGGGCTTCCTAGCGGAGCTAACCTCGCTAATCGGAATTGGCTTTGAAACCACTGAGTTGGCTGACCTTGCTTTCGAGTGGGAGCGCTCAATTGACGATGTTGCCGAGGGTGATGAAGAAATGACCAGCTACGTAGCTCAGCTGGAAGCAAACCGAGACCAGCTGGAGAGCGAACAGGCATCTGGAGATGCGCTGGCTAGAGAATTTGAGCGCTATCTAAAAGAGCGCAAGGACGGCGCCGGCGAAGGCTAAATTGCGCCTAGGCCCAAGCCAATCAGCAAGAGCGTGCCAACTCCAACTCGCCAAATCACAAATGGCATGAACGAGCCCTTGGATAGGTACTTCAACAGCCATGCGATTACCGCATAACCAACCACAAAGCTCACTACCGTCGCAGCAATTGTCGCTAGCAGTAGGTCTTGTGGCAGGTCTTGGTAAGACTTTAGGAACTGATAACTCCCTGCGGCGATCACCGCCGGGATGGCCAGCAAAAAGCTGTAGCGAGCTGCCGCCTCGCGGGTAAAGCCCATCATTAGGCCAACCGTGATGCTGCCGCCGGAGCGGGAGACGCCCGGAACCAGGGCTAGCGCTTGACCGAAACCAAATGCCAAACCGGCTTTTAGGTCAAGCTCTTCAATTCTGCGCTTTTTAGGGGCGAAGCGATCCGCGATACCAAGCAAGATTCCAAAGACGATCAGCATCACACCGATTACCCACAGCTGCCTGAGTTGATTCTCAATGTAATCCTGAAACAAAAGCCCCAGGGCAACAATCGGCACGGTGCCGATGATAATTAGCCAGCCCATCTTGGAATGGCTGGACTGCTGGGAAAAAGGCTTCAGGCCCTCGGTGAAGAATGCCTTCAGAATCTCAATAATGGTCTTGAAAAAGTAGACCACCACCGCAAGTTCGGTGCCGATCTGAATCGTTGCGATAAAGGCGGTTAGTTCTGGTTTTGAAAGTTCACTCAGGCCCATGAGCTCTTGGGCAATCTGCACGTGAGCACTGGATGAAATCGGCAGGAATTCAGTTAGGCCCTGAATGATTCCAAGCAGAATGGCTTCAAACGGACTCATTCATCCTCGGCAACGATCGGGAGATACTCCCCATAAACCGATTCGAGGACGTCTTCGTACTTCTCGAAGGCTGCGGCAACTTGGTCGTAAGCCTCTTGGATTTCTTGGTCAGAACCATCTCGCTTGGTGGTGCAGGTGTCTAAGTGTCGCTCTAGAGCTGCGATTAGCTGCCTAAGGGCCAGTGCTGGTTCTTCATGCATGTTCCTTACGCTATCGCCCAATTAGCGATAATCCAAGAACCCCGCGATGGATTGCTCGGTGAGTTCGTGGTAGATTAGTGGCTTGCTCGGCCCTAGGTCGGGTGCATTGTCCGGGTGGCGGAATGGCAGACGCGCTAGCTTGAGGTGTTAGTCTCCGAAAGGAGGTAGGGGTTCAAGTCCCCTTTCGGACACAATGTATTTACTTTGGATTTCTATTTCCTAAATCCACAGTCTGGTTGCCACCCTAGACTTAGCAAATGCCCTCCGAATCAATCTCTTCCGCCATGGAATATGGCCTTGAGCATGCTCGGAAACTTTTAACCGGTAAGCAGGTCCTGACCCTCACCGGAGCCGGCATTTCAACCGATAGCGGTATTCCTGACTACCGCGGAGCGGGTCGAGTCCCCCGCCATCCACTGACCTTTGATGACTTCATGGGGTCCAAGCAAAACCAAGCCCGCTACTGGGCCAGGTCATATGTCGGGTGGAGTCGAGTCGAGCGAGCCACCCCCAACCGTGGGCATCTGGCTTTAGCTGAAGCGGAAGCTGCCGGCAAAGTGCTTTCCATCATCACGCAAAATGTCGATGGTTTGCACCAAAAAGCTGGTTCCAGCAAGGTGCTGGAGCTCCACGGCCGACTCGATCGAGTGCTGTGCACCGGTTGTGGCGACATTCTTTCTCGCCCAGAACTAGACGCTCGCATTTCACATCTCAACCCAGAGTTAAATCGCTTCCAGGATGTCGAGTTCACCCCGGACGGCGATGCTGAAGTCGAGGTTGGAAAGAACTTTAGAGTCCCAGACTGTGGCTTCTGTGGTGCGCACTACAAGCCAGACGTGGTCTTCTTTGGTGAGCAGGTCCCACTGTCCCGTATCGAGGCCTCAGAGGCCCTTGTGAGCCAGGCTGAGGCAATTCTCGTGGCAGGCACTTCGCTAACGGTTAATTCCGGCCTGAGGCTAGTCAAACGCGCCCACAAGCGCGGGATTCCAATTGTGATTGTCAACCAGGGTGACACCAAGGCGGATCACATGGCGAGCGTCAAACTTTCAGCGTCAACCTCAAACCTGCTTGGAGCAATTCTCAATGACTAACAGCACACTAGGTCTTTTACGTCACGGTCAGACCGACTGGAACATCGACCTCAGGCTTCAGGGCACCACCGACATAGCAATGAATCAAGTCGGGATCGAGCAGATTCAAGCCGCGGCCAAGCACCTGACTGGCGATTGGGACATTGTGCTCAGCTCCCCGCTTGGAAGGGCGAGACAATCCGCTGAGATCGTAGCCAAGCAAATTGGTGTTCAGCAGGTCGAGATTGAACCACTACTTCTGGAACGTGCCTTTGGCATCGGAGAGGGACTCACCTATTCGGAATGGGGTGAGAAGTTTGCCAAGCTGGACGATATTCCAGGTGCCGAGTCAAGATCCAGCGTTGAGGCTCGCGCCAGAGAGCTACTCAGCCACATCGAGAAAAACTATGCCGGAGCAAAGGTGCTCGCCGTATCGCACGGAGCTTTGATTAGGTTTGTGCTCAGTGAGGTGACCGCTGGAACTGTGCCACCAGCTGGCGAAAGGCTTCAGAACGCATCGCTACACATCCTGCGTCACAGCGAGAGCTGGGAGCTTGAGGCTTGGCAGCCTCATCCATTCGGGTCAAACCCGATTCAGTAGCTCCAAGAGCTTTGCGGCAGAAGAACGCCAAGAAAACAAACTGGCCTGTCGGATCGATTTCTCAGAAACTTCTTGCCAAAAGCCGCTCTCCCCAAGCTTTTCCACCTGTGCGACGAGGGATTTTGGATCCGCTGGATCGAAAAACAATGCGGCATCCGAGCCGACCTCTTTGAAAATCTCTAGGTTCGACACCACAGCCGGCGTGCCGCGCTCCATGGCCTCAATCACCGGAATGCCAAAGCCTTCATCCAAAGAGGCAGTGACCAATGCCTGAGCAGTAAGCAACCAGTTGTGGTATTCGACCTCGCTGACACCGTTCTCAAACTGAACCTTTGCTCCCACTTGAGCTGCGAGGTGTTGCAATTCCCACTTTCTTTTGTCGGAAATGCGAGACAGGCAGACCAGAGTGTGCTGCGGGAGTAAGCCCATCGCGGTGATTAGAGCCTCGACATTCTTGTAGCCAATAAA
>CAZKLA010000028.1:11692-17875 GCA_964553455.1 uncultured Aquiluna sp.
TCGGCGACTGCCTGATCGCAGACGATGACCTTGAGCTTGGTGATCTTGGCAAGCTCGGAAATCAACCCGAGGCTGAATCGAGATATGCCATCCGGATGATGAGGCTTTATAAAGCGACCGTCAAAGGCAATCTGCCTCATTTTTCACCGAGAAACTTGTCGATGGCAATCGCTACCTCGTAGGCAGACTCATAGTGAGTCAGGTGTCCAACACCCTCCATGATTTCAAGCTTGGCGCCTGGAATCATTCCTTGCAGTTTGATTTGGTTGGCCAGTGGCGCGATCAAGTCCTTCTCCCCCGCGATCAACAGAGTCGGCAGCTTGAACGCCGAAGCAAAATCCAGCACGCTGGAACTTGAGGCAGCGGCAAACCCCTCGTGAGCGACTCTGTCGCTGCGATAAGTGGAGAAGTGCCTGTGGTGCTGACCGTGAATCCAGCTGCGAAGCTTTGGAGACTTGCTGGTTGCCATCGCAACGGACATGACTCGGACCACAATCCAGCTTCTAAGGAAGGCCGACCCAACCCTGCCCAGCGCTATCGCCAAAGCATAGAAGCTCCGGGCCACGCGATTGGCTAGATCTTTCTGCTGGCTTGAGCGGGTGGTTATTGGGTTTTGAAGCACGATCGCCTTGACATCAAGGCCCTGGCTGACGGCCTTGGACACTACCAGCGACCCAAAGCTATGCCCAAGAACCACCACATCGGGACCGAGTTCAGAAACCAGCTCTCGCAACCATTCGCCATAACTATCCAGGTCATGAGACTCAAGCTCTTGCGTCTTGCCATAGCCAGGGAGGTCGGGAATCAAAACGTCATAATCAACCAAAGCTCCAGCTGAAGCTGAGAGCCCGTGGTGGTCTCCTCGAAAGCCATGAATAAATAGCAACGTGCCCTTGGAGTTTTCCGCTGGGTAGCGCCAAATCGCTGTTGTGCCGATGTCTGAGCGACGACCACGCCTAGCGGCCAGCTCGGCAAGCGCAGGGGCAGGAAGTTTCAGAACTGGCATGTGTCAAGTCTAAGAGTGTCAGTGCGGGTAGGTAGTCTGGGGCTAAGGAGAAGCCTTGTTAGATTTTGATTTTGAACCAAACCGCCCCGCTTGGAGCAAGAAGCTTGCGGTATTTGACCTTGAGACCACCGGATTGGATCTTCAAACATCCAGAATCGTAACTGCCGCAGTCGCTGTGCTTGATGCTAATGGTGAGGCAATTGAGATTCACGAGTGGCTGGTCAACCCTGGCATAGAAATACCGGAGGCGGCAGCTAACGTTCACGGCATCACCACCGAAATGGCCCAAGCCAACGGAGTTGAGCCCGCACCTGCTATCGCTGAAATTGTGGCAATCCTTGACAAACTTGGCCAGGAAATGCCTCTGGTCGCCTTCAATGCGCCCTATGACTTCACTATTTTGAAATCAGAGGCTACAAGGTATGGAATATCGCCCTTGGAGCCGAAGGCTGTAGTCGATCCTTTGGTACTCGACCGGCAAATGGTTAAGTTTCGCTCTGGTAAGGGCTCTCGCAACCTAACCGCGCTCTGCCGGGATTACGAGGTTGAGCTGCTTGATGCTCACAATTCAACAGCTGACGCTATTGCCGCAGGCAGGCTGGCTCAGCGTCAGGCCAGCAAGTTTCCGCAACTGAATGTCGAGATCAGCGAGCTTCACGCTTCCCAGGTGATCTGGTCAGACGAGCAAAGCCTGGACTTTGAGAAGTGGTTTAAACAACAAGACCGCCCGGATTACCGTGCGGTCTTGGGTTGGCCAATAAAGAATTAGCTGAAGTTCTTGTAACGCTCGTTGAAGCGCTCTACGCGACCGGCAGAGTCCATGATGCGCTGCTTTCCGGTGTAGAACGGGTGGCTAGCAGAGCTGATTTCAACGTCGTATACCGGGTAGGTCTTGCCATCTTCCCACTCAATGGTCTTTGAGCTGGTGATGGTTGCGCGGGTTAGAAATGCAACGCCAGATGCCAGATCGCGAAATACGATTGGCTCGTAGGTTGGGTGAATTTCAGCCTTCATGGTTTCCTTCTTGTGAAATCTATTTGCTAAAGAGCAACAGCGGGAAAGCTTAGCAGCAAAACTTTGCTTCGTCTAGGACGCAATCGCAGAGAATCTGCCATCTTGATAGCTGACTTGAAGCGGGAATCTAAATGTTTCCGAGATCGCAGCGCTGGTAATGGTGGCGCCGATCTCTCCCCTGGCCAAAATCTTGCCGTCCTGCATCAACAAAGCGTGGGTGAATCCGGCGGGAATCTCCTCAAGGTGGTGGGTGACCATAGCCATGGCAGGTGCCTGTGGGCTGGTCGCATAACCACTGAGCAGGCGCAAGGTCAACTCTCGAGCCGCCAGGTCCAAGCTCGCTACCGGCTCATCCAGCAGCATCAACTCCGGATCGGTCATAACCGATCGAGCAATCTGCACTCGCTTTCGCTCGCCGTCAGACAGCGTTCCAAAAGGTCGTTGAGCAAATTCCTCTAGCTGCCATTCGCGCAGCACACGCATTGCGCGGCGCTCGTCGATGGCATCGTAGGTTTCGTTCCAGCGGCCGGTGACGCCGTAGCTTGCGGTCATTACGGCATTCAAAACAGTCTCGCTGTTTGGAATCTGGTTTGCCAGCGCACTCGAGGCAAAACCGATGCGGGTGCGAAGCTCGAACACATTAACCTCACCCAGACGTTGCCCGAGAATCTTGGCTTGGCCGGATGAAGGGTGGATCTGAGCTGCGCAAACTCGCAGCATGGTGGTTTTTCCAGCTCCATTTGCTCCGAGGATGACCCAGCGCTCATCCGAATTTGCGGAAAAAGTAACCGAGTCAAGGATCGCATTTCCGCTGCGAACCACACTTACGTTCTGAAGATCAATCACCTGAGACATTGGAAAATAGCCTAGCTTCCCAGCGCCTTGGAGTAGACCTCCAACGTGCGAGTCGCGATTGACTCCCAGCTAAATTCTTCAACCGCGCGCACTCGTCCGGCCTCACCAAATTGCTTGAGCTTTCCGCTCTCCAAAGCCGCATTCAGTGCGTTGCCCCAGTCGTTGACGAACTTTTGCTCATCGACTGGCGTGCCAGAACCGTCCTGAAGTTGCTCAACTGGGACCAGCCAGCCAGTCTCGCCGTTTACAACAACCTCTGGAATGCCACCGGTGGCGGTTGCGATAACTGGAGCACCACAGGCCATTGCCTCAAGGTTCACGATGCCTAGTGGCTCATAAATCGACGGACAAACGAACGCATCCGCATTTGTCAGCAAGGCTGCGAGCTTTGCTTGTGGCAGGTGCTCCGGAATCCAAACCACGCCGGCGCGGGTCTTAGAAAGCTCTGAAACTAAGTGCTCGACTTCGGCCTTTATCTCCGGGGTATCCGGTGCTCCCGCGCATAGCACAAGTTGAACATCTGCCGGCAACTGGCTTGCGGCTCGAAGGAAGTATGGAAGCCCTTTTTGCCTGGTGATGCGACCCACGAAGATCACCGAGCGCTGGTCCGGATTTACACCGAGTGACCGAACCACATCCGCATCGTGAAGTGGCTGCCATTTTTGTGAGTCAATGCCGTTGTAGACCACCTCTACCTTGTTCGGGTCGAGTTCTGGGTAAGCCTTGAGGATGTCCCTGCGCATGCCGTGGGAAACGGCAATAACGGTTTTAGCTTGCTCGTAAGCGGCTCGTTCAATGAATGAAGAAACTGCGTAGCCGCCGCCAAGTTGCTCTGCCTTCCAGGGGCGCAGTGGCTCAAGAGAGTGCGCGGTAATGACGTGAGGTATGCCGTGCAGCATTGACGCGACGTGGCCTGCGAAGTTGGCATACCAGGTGTGAGAGTGAACCAAATCAGACCCAGAAATAGCCTGAACGATCTCTAGATCGGTTGCCATGGTCTGAATCGCCGGGTTTGCTCCAGCGTATGCGCTTGGGGTGTCGTAGCCGAATGTGTCGGGCTCTGAGATTGGTTCTCCAAATGCGTGAACTCGAGCTTGAATCCGAGAGCGCAAGACCTTGACCAGCTCAGTGATGTGTACACCCGCTCCGCCATAAATGTTTGGCGGGTACTCCTTGGTAACAAAATCCACACGCATACCGAAATGCTAGTGTCTTGGCAATTTTTAACAACTAACATTTGGCTATGGGTCGAACAAGAGTTTTCGGGATGGTTCTAGCCGGTGGCGAGGGCAAGCGACTAATGCCACTAACGGCTGATCGAGCCAAGCCCGCTGTGCCATTTGCCGGTAGCTACCGCCTGATTGATTTCGCGCTGTCAAATCTGATCAACTCCGGCCTTCGAAGGATTGTTGTCCTCACCCAGTACAAATCCCACTCGCTAGACCGCCACGTCTCACAGACCTGGCGCATGTCTCCGCTATTGGGTTCCTACGTGGCCTCGGTGCCTGCTCAGCAGCGCTTGGGTAAGCGCTGGTACACCGGCAGCGCAGACGCGATTCTGCAGTCTATGAACGCCCTCAGCGACGAGAAGCCTGATTACGTGGTAGTGGTGGGCGCTGACCACGTTTACCGCATGGACTTTGATCAGATGCTGCAATCCCACATTGACTCCGGCATGGAGGCGACAGTTGCGGCCATCAGGCAGCCGATTGCGCTTGCCGAGCAATTCGGTGTGATTGAGGTGGATCCAGCCAATCCAGTCAAGATCGCAGCATTCCGCGAAAAGCCAAGTGACCCTCAGCCGGTGCCGGGCGATCCAACACAGGCTTTGGTTTCGATGGGTAACTACATTTTCAACGCCCAGTCCTTGATTGATGCTATCGAGCGCGATGGGGAAAATCCGGACTCTTCCCACGACATGGGTGGAGACATAATCCCCTACTTCGTAAACCAGGGCACCGCAGGAGCATACGATTTCACGTTCAATGAGATCCCAGGTGCGACTGCGCGCGACAAGTCCTACTGGCGCGATGTAGGAACAATGGACTCCTACTACGACGCCCACATGGACCTGATTTCCACCATGCCAATCTTCAATCTTTATAACTCCGACTGGCCGGTATATAACCAGCAGATTAACTTGCCTCCGGCAAAGTTCATTCACGACTCTGAAGGCAACCAGGGCCGCACGCAAGACTCGATTGTGAGCCTTGGCGTTGTGGTCTCCGGTGGCGTAGTTGATCGTTCGGTGCTCTCCCCCAACGTTCGAGTTTCTTCGAGAACCTTGATTACCGAATCGGTACTTCTGGACGATGTTCAGGTTGGTCGCGACTGCACGATTCGGAAGGCGATTTTGGATAAGAACGTCGTGGTCTCTGACGGTGCCAGCATTGGCGTGAGCAAAGAGCGAGACCTGGAACGTGGTTTCACGGTTACCGATAGCGGTATCACGGTGGTAGCGAAGGGTCGCCTGGTTACACCTTGACAAAGTTCCTAGTGGTCTTTGATGTTGATTCCACTCTCATCAACGACGAAGCAATTGAATTACTCGCCGATCGGGTTGGCAAACGCCAAGAGGTTGCCGAGGTTACCGAACGAGCCATGCGCGGTGAATTGGACTTTGAAGCCAGCCTGAGACAGCGAGTTCTAACCTTGAAGGGTCTGGATCAGTCGGTCCTGGAGGTTGTGTCTCACGAACTCTCCCCTACCCAAGGCGCTCGAGAACTTATTGATGCGATTCACGAGCGCGGCGGCAAGGCAGCTGCGGTTTCTGGCGGCTTTATTCAATTGCTAGGCCCTGTGAAGGCAAAGCTTGGCTTTGATATCGAAAGAGCAAACACACTAGAGGTGGTTGACGGAAAGCTCACCGGCGAAGTGATCGGCAAGGTTATTGATAGACAGGCCAAAGCTGATGCCCTAGTTGAGTGGGCCAATCAGCTTGAGATTCCACTTCGGAGCACCATCGCGGTTGGTGATGGCGCGAATGATTTAGGCATGATGGAAGTTGCTGGGTTATCGGTGGCGTTCTGTGCCAAGCCGATGGTTCAGCAGAAAGCAAAAATCGCGCTCAATGAGCGCGATTTGAGCCAGCTAATTCAGCTACTTCCTTAGGCACCGGTTGAGTGCAATCCACCATCCACGTGGATGAGCTCACCTGTAGTGGCAGGGAACCAGTCGCTTAGTAGCGCAACCAATCCCTTGGCTGCTGCCTCAGTGTCGGTTAGGTCCCAACCAAGTGGCGCGCGGCCAGTCCAGAGCTCTTCCATGGTGGCAAAGCCAGGAATGCCCTTGGCAGCGGTGGTGCGAAG
>CAZKLA010000029.1:0-16193 GCA_964553455.1 uncultured Aquiluna sp.
AATCCACCTGGCTCATTTGGATCCAGAATTTTCACCAGCTTGCTGGTGCCCCTAAAGCTAATCAAGATCACTACGCCAGTGATGGCAAGCGCGAGCCCAACCGAAAGCAAGCCGCTCCAGACTGAGACGCCAAGAACCACGGAGGTTAGAAGAGGCAGATACGGCGCTAGGGCCAGGTCTTCAAAAACCAAGATTCCGGTGGCACGCTTTGCGACCTCGGAACGTCTCCAACCCATTTCCTTGATCAGCTGTGCCGCGATACCGGAGGAAGAGACGTAGGTAATACCAGCCAAAGCGAATGCCCCGGCAATCCCCCATCCCATAACCAAGCCGAGCACAAAGCCTGGAATTGAGTTAGCTAGGAAGTCAATTAGGCCAGCGCTCTTGCGCTCCTTGAAGGCTTTGGAGAGGTCGTAGGCGCTGTATTCCAGGCCCAGCAGCAACAGCAGCATGATGGCACCGATTTGTGAGCCGGTGTTTAAGAACTCTTCACTTACGCTCATTGGCACAATGCCGCCCTCGCCGATGGCAAGACCAATCAGCAGATACAGCGGCACGACAGAAAATTTGAGGCGATTTGCGACAAATGCGACGATTCCCAAAACCAGCAGGGCCGCGCCAATCTCAGTAAGCAGAACCGAGTCTGCTGGATTGGTGCTGGCGGCTGTCAGAAATTGGAACACGCTCAATTATCACTGAGGATATCCCCTTAGGCTTACTGGAAACGAACTCTTAACAGGAGAGAACATGCCCGGCGAAAATCTAACTCGCATTGAAGCTCAGAATCGTGCCGCAACCGTAGCCACCGAAAGCTACCTGGTGAAGCTTGATGTCACCAAGGACGCGAAGACCTTCGACTCTGACACCACGATTGTTTTTAGCTGCCGGAAGCCTGGCTCCGAGATCTTTATTGACGCCATTACCGATTCGGTTTCGTTGATTGAGCTAAACGGCGTAGCGCTGGACCCGGCTAAGCACTCGGACGGCATCCGCATCACCGTGCCAAACCTGGCTGAGCAAAACACTTTGAGGATTGTTGCCAAGGGCATCTACTCCAACACCGGAGAGGGACTGCACCGCTTTGTTGACCCGGTGGACGGCGAGGTTTACCTCTACACCCAGTTCGAAGTTCCAGATTCCAGGCGCATGTTCCCGGTCTTTGAGCAGCCAGACCTAAAGGCAACCTTCGAGTTCCACGTCACTGCCCCATCGAACTGGCAGGTGGTTTCAAACTCCACCACACCAGAGCCGGTAGAGGTTGGCAATGGCAACTCCGTTTGGCGTTTTGCCCAAACCCCTCGAATCTCCAGCTACATCACCGCACTGATTGCCGGCCCATACTCGGTTTGGCGCGATGAGCTCACCTCACTGGATGGAAGGACCATTCCACTGGGTGTGTTCTGCCGTGGCTCGCTGGCGCAGTACATGGATCCTGAGTACATCTTTGAGAAGACCAAAGAGGGCTTTGAGTACTTCGAGAAGGCTTTTGACTTCCCATACCCCTTCGAGAAGTACGACCAGCTCTGGGTTCCAGACTTCAACGCGGGTGCGATGGAGAACGCCGGTGCGGTGACCTTCACCGAGACCTACGTGTTCCGCTCCGCTGTTACCGACGCAGTCCGCGAGCGCCGAGTGGTGACCATCCTGCACGAACTAGCTCACATGTGGTTCGGCGACTTGGTGACCATGCGCTGGTGGAACGACCTTTGGCTAAACGAGTCCTTCGCGGAGTACGCCTCCACCTTGGCAACCGCAGACGCTACCGAGTGGAAAGAGGCTTGGACCACTTTCGCAGCCCTGGAGAAGAACTGGGCATACCGTCAGGACCAGCTACCATCCACCCACCCAATCGTGGCCGAGATCAACGACCTAGAGGACGTGCAGGTCAACTTTGACGGCATTACCTACGCAAAGGGAGCTTCGGTTCTAAAGCAGTTGGTGGCATGGGTTGGCCAGGAGCCATTCCTAAGAGGAGTAGCTAGCTACTTCAAGAAGCACCAGTGGCAGAACACTGAGCTAAAGGACCTACTGGTCGAGCTGGAGCGCGAATCAGGTAGGGAGCTAACCAGCTGGTCCAAGCTTTGGCTTGAGACCGCAGGCGTAAACACCCTGAAGCCAGTTATCGAGACTGACGCGAGCGGAACCATCACCCGCTTCGATGTGATTCAGACCGCTATCGCAGAACAACCAACTATCCGCCCACACCGCATGGGTATTGGCTACTTCAACCTGGAGTCCGGCAAGTTGGTTCGCTCTCACTACCTCGAGACCGACATCGATGGTCCAACCACCTCGATCACCGAGCTAATTGGCACCAAGCGTCCTGACTTTGTGCTGCTAAATGACAATGACCTGGCCTATGCCAAGGTTCGTCTGGACGCGCAGAGCCACCAGGTAGCGATGTCTAACCTCTCCGGTATCGAGGACTCGCTAGCTAGGACCCTGGTTTGGACCGCAGCCTGGGACGCAACTCGCGATGGCGAGGCTTCCGGAAGCGACTTTATTGAGCTGGTGCTAAACCACATCGGCCCAGAGACCGAGTCAACCACCATCCTTACCCTGCTGCGTCAGTTGGTGACCACCGGTAACCTCTACGTCCACCCAAGCAAGCGTCAGGCTGCCCTGGAGCGTATCGCAGACGGCCTTATTGAGTTGGCAACCAAGGCAAAGCCTGGCTCTGACTCACAGCTGCAGTTTGTGAAGTTCATCCCGGGATTCGCCAGAAGTGCGAGCCAGCAGAAGTGGATGCGGGATCTGCTATCCGGTGATGTAACACTTGCTGGCTTCACCGTTGACCAGGATGTCCGCTGGGAGCTAATCACCGGCTTGGTATCGAACGGGGTCATCGGCGAGCCAGAGATTGCTGCCGAGCTCGAAAAGGACAACACCGCAAACGGTCAGCGCTTTGCTGCCGGTGCTAGGGCCGCCATCCCAACCGCCGAGAACAAAGAGGCGACCTGGAAGCTCCTTGTCGAGACCGAGGAATACTCCAACACCCTGGTTCAAGCCGCCTCCATGGCCTTCTACCGAGTAACTGACCTTGGCCTTATCGAGGGTTACTCAAAGCGCTACCACGAGGCTGCCCTGGGAATCTGGGGTCGCTTCAGCTACAAGATCGCTGAGTACCTTTTGATCAACCTCTACCCAACCAAGCTGGCTTCGCTTGAACTGGCCAATGCCACCAAGCAGCTAATCGCATCCAAGGAGGTTTCCGAGAAGCCAGCGCTTCGTCGCATCCTGGTGGAGAACTTGGCTGAGGTTGAGCGCGCTCTAGCAGCCCAGAAGGCAGACTAGGCAGATCATGGAGTTTCTTGAGATCCCGCAGTCGCTGCAGCCAGCTCTCCGCATTGCGGTAATCCTGGCCGCTGCGATTTCACTGCGGGTCATTCTCAAGATTCTTGCCAACCGAGTTGTCACCAAGCTTCGCAACCAAGCCGAAAATGGCAGTGCCAAGAGTGAGCAGCGCATTGTCTCGCGTTCTGCGACCATAGCTTCAATCAGCAATAACTTTGCGACCTGGGCGATCGCCGTGACCACCTTGGTTATGGTGCTCAGCGAGCTTGGAGTTGACACTGGAGCGCTTATTGCGGTGACCACAATCTTGGGAGCTGCCTTGGGCTTTGGCGGCCAAGCCCTGGTAAAAGACGTGATTAGCGGAATCTTCATCGTGTTTGAGGACCAGTACGGAGTCGGCGACACCGTAAATCTTGACGGCGTAGTAGGCGTGATTGAAGCGGTTGAGCTCAGGGTGACTCGAGTCAGAGATGCCGAGGGCACGCTCTGGTACCTGCGCAACGGTGAGATTCTCAGGGTCGGAAACGCAAGCCAAAAACGTGGATAGTTCTCGCTACGAGCAATTTGGCGGAGAGGCAACCTTCGCCAAACTGGCAAAACTGTTTTATCAGGGCGTAGCGCAAGACCCGCTTCTGAAACCGATGTATCCGGAAGAGGATCTAGGGCCGGCAGAGCGACGGCTGAAGCTCTTTTTGGAGCAGTACTGGGGAGGTCCAGACACCTACCAGCAGGAACGAGGTCACCCAAGACTTCGGATGCGGCACTACGAATTCAAAATCAACCCAGCCGCCAGAGATGCTTGGCTAAAACACATGCGAGCCGCAGTTGACCAGCTCGAACTCTCGCCCATCGATGATGCCGAGCTCTGGGATTACCTTGAGCGTGCTGCTCACGCCATGCTGAACACTTTTGAGGACTAGCGGATGATCGTCGAAACCAAGCGGCTCATTCTGCGAGAAATGCGACCAAGCGATGCCGCTGACCTGCTCGAGTACCAGTCAAATCCAGACATAGTCCGCTACATCCCCTGGCCCGAGGGCAACGAAGAAACCGTTCAACGTCACATTGAGAAGACCCTCGCCAACAGCAAGAACTTGCCCAAAGCAGAGGGCGACTATTTGGTGCTGGTCTGGGAGCTCAGGGAAACCGGCAAAGTTATTGGCCAATCAAATATTTCTATCCAATCGCTCGAGCATCGCCGTGGCGAGGTTGGTTGGGTTACCCACCAAGACTTTCAGGGCCAGGGCTTTGCCTTTGAAGCCTCTTACGCCATGTTGGAATTTGGATTTGAAGTCATGGACCTGCACCGAATCGTTGCTGAGATGGACACTCGAGTTCCAGCTTCCGCGGCTGTCGCTCAAAAGCTAGGCATGCGTAAAGAAGCTGAGCAGAAGGAAGTTGAGTTTTTCAAGGGCGAGTGGTGCGACATGTGGATCTATGCCATTTTGAAATCTGAATTTGAAGCGAAAAAGCTAGCTAACTGACTGGAAGCGGCACAGCACGTGTCCGTTTGGAGTGCTAAGCCTTAGCCAACCCGGAGCTTGAAAAACATCAACAACCACATCGGGAGTTAAGAACCCCAGACCCGATATGGCGAAGGCAGCACCTGCTGGATAAAGGGTTGGTCCTTCGATCAATCGGCCCCAAACCTCTTGCCTCACCTTGGAAGCGATCGATGCTCCGATACTGGTTGGCAACAAGCTCGCCACCTCAGCGATGCCAGCCTTCGCAACTTCACTCAGCTCAGCTTGAGCAATGCCGGAAACCCTTACCCAACCCTCTCTAGGGGGCGTAATGCCAGCCCAGGCAACCTTCACCGATACCGGAGGAAGTTCTAGGGCCGAGGTCATGAACACAGTTGGCTTGGCCAAGCGGTCCAAGATTGCCGAGATTTCGAAGCTTGCGTCGATTTGAAAATCGCCCCTGAGCCTCATGGTGCGAAGGCCCAGCACTGTGGTTCCGCCACCTAAAAGCGAACCGGAAAACATAGGGGCAACGTAAACCGCCAACACATCGCCGGCAGCCTTGAACTTCACAGCACCGTTTTCGTCCAGACGCTTTGCTCGCTCCAAGAAGGATTTGAGGTCCGATACATCGGCAGACTCGAAAAAGGTGATTTTGGCTGACATGACGCTCTCTAAACTAGCTAACGAATCGAGGTTGAAAATGCAAGAACCCCAAATCCCCTCAGATCCAGTTGCTGACCTAATCGATGTATTGGACATCAAACCTCTAGGTCCCAATGAGTTTGTTGGCCGCACCCAGTGGATGCCTCACGGCAGAGTCTTTGGCGGTCAGGTGCTGGCGCAAGCGCTGATGGCAGCGATGCGAACCATGGTTGACAATCGACCACCTCACAGCCTGCACTCCTATTTCCTTAGACCTGGAGATATCACGAAGGAAATCAAATTCTCGGTTGAGATTTTGCGAGACGGTCGAAGCTTCAGCGCCCGAAGAGTCCATGCGCTGCAGGACGACCAGCCAATTTTCTCGATGATCGCATCTTTCCAGCAGCCTGATGCTGGACTGGACCACCAGAGCACAATGCCGGAGGGGGTCACTCCCCCGGAGCAATTGCCCTCGGCAGCCGAGCTGCTCGGAGCATTTGATCACCCAATCACCAACTATTGGTCAAAGGCAAGGCCGTTCGATCTTCGTCACGCCAGCGAACCGATCTACCTTCGCCCGGCTAAGGAACACCTAGCTGAGCAGCTGATTTGGTTTAAGGCTCTTTCTGAACTGCCGGATGACCCGCAACTCCAAGCCGCAGCGCTTGCCTACGCCAGCGATTACAGCATTTTGGAGTCAATCCTTCGCCGCCACGGCATCAGCTGGGCACACCCGGGATTGGCATCGGCAAGCCTGGACCACGCAATGTGGCTCCACCGACCCGCTCGTGTGGATCAATGGCTGCTGTATGTTCAGGAGTCCCCGAGCGCGCAGGGCGGCCGAGGTTTATCGCTTGGCAAGATTTATGACCGCGAGGGTCACCTGGTGGCATCCGTTGCCCAAGAGGGCATGATCAGGATTCCAGAGGTTTCTTAGTCGCGAGTTAGGCGACGGTATGTGGAGCGGTGTGGCTTAGCCGCATCTGCTCCCAGTCTCGCAATCTTGTTCTCTTCATAGGCCTCGAAGTTACCCTCGAACCAGTACCACTGATCCGGCTTCTCATCGGTGCCCTCGTAGGCCAGGATGTGGGTGGCAACGCGGTCGAGGAACCAGCGATCGTGAGTAATAACCACAGCACAACCCGGGAACTCCAATAGCGCATTTTCCAAGGAGGCCAGGGTTTCAACATCAAGGTCGTTGGTTGGCTCATCCAGTAGCAATAGGTTTCCACCCTGCTTCAAGGTAAGCGCTAGGTTCAAACGGTTGCGCTCACCACCGGAGAGCACACCCGCCTTTTTCTGCTGGTCAGCACCCTTGAATCCAAAGGCAGCAACGTAGGCGCGAGATGGCATTTCGACCTGACCCACCTGCATGAAATCAAGGCCGCCGGAAACCACTTCCCAGAGCGTCTTGTTTGGGTCAATACCCGCGCGCGACTGGTCAACATAGCTAATCGAAACCGTCTCACCAATCTTGAGGTTTCCAGAATCCAGCTCGTGCAAACCGGTGATGCACTTGAACAGCGTCGACTTACCCACACCGTTTGGACCGATGATTCCGACGATGCCGTTTCTAGGAAGCGAGAAGCTCAAGTCAGAGAACAGCGGCCTGCCATCAAAGCCCTTGGCAATCTTGTCGGCCTCAATAACCACGTTTCCAAGGCGAGGGCCAGGTGGAATCTGAATTTCTTCGAAGTCGAGCTTGCGAGTCTTGTCAGCCTCGGCAGCCATTTCCTCATATCGCGCAAGACGAGCCTTGGACTTAGTCTGCTTAGCCTTCGGAGTTGAGCGAACCCAGTCCAGCTCGTCCTTGAGACGCTTTGCCAACTTGGCATCTTTCTTGCCGGCAACTTCCAAACGCTCGGCCTTCTTCTCCAGGTAGGTGGAGTAGTTACCTTCGTATGGGTAAGCGCGACCGCGGTCAAGCTCCAAGATCCACTCGGCAACATTGTCCAGGAAGTATCTATCGTGGGTAACTGCCAATACCGCACCTGGATACTTGGCAAGGTGCTGCTCAAGCCAGAGCACGCTCTCGGCATCAAGGTGGTTGGTTGGCTCATCCAAGAGCAGTAGGTCTGGCTTCTGAAGTAGCAGCTTGCAGAGCGCTACACGGCGACGCTCACCACCGGAGAGGTGAGTTACCGGCTCATCTCCCGGAGGGCAGCGCAGCGCATCCATAGCCTGCTCCAGCTGGTTTTCTAGGTCCCAGCCATCCGCGGCATCAATCTGCTCCTGCAGTGTCCCCATCTCAGCCAGCAAAGTGTCGTAGTCGGCGTCTGGGTTTGCCAGTTCGGCAGAAATCTCATTGAAGCGGTCAATCTTGGCCTTTAGGTCGGCCACTGCTTCCTCAACGTTTCCAAGGACAGTCTTCTCTTCGTTTAGTGGAGGTTCCTGCATCAGAATGCCGACGGTGAATCCAGGGCTGAGGCGAGCCTCGCCATTAGATGGCACATCCATGCCGGCCATGATCTTTAGAACCGATGACTTACCAGCACCGTTTGGACCGACGACACCAATCTTGGCCCCTGGGTAGAAGGCAAGGGTGACATCGTCAAGAATCACCTTGTCGCCGTGCGCCTTGCGCGCTTTGATCATCTGATAAATAAATTCAGCCATTAGAAGTCCTTGGGATAGACGGCAAAAACCCTCTTTGCCGCATGCTCTGGATAGTTTATCCGAGAGCTTTGTCAAAGAGGGCTTTGCTGACCCGGGCGAGCAAATGGGGGGTTGGGTCCCGGGTCAAGCCTTATGCCGTTTGTAGTTCAGATTCGAGCTCGGCTTCCTCGTCTTCCTCAAGCTCGGAAACAACTAGGGAGCGTCTTTCAAAAGTGGAGGTTCCGAAGGTCAGGTCATGTCCGATCGCGGCTGCCTCGACCTCAACGCTGGTTCCGCTGCGCTCGCCGTTGTCCCAGTCGCGAACTCTGAGACGGCCGGAAACAACAACGCGCTCGCCCTTTGCGATTGATTGCGCCACGTTGCCGGCTAGTTGGCGAAATGAGCTGATGGTGAACCAGTTGACATCTGAATCAACCCAGACGCCAGTTTCAGTGTCGAGCTTGCGGGTGGTCGAGGCCAGTCGAAAGGAAGTGACCTCTAGGCCACTCTCGGTAGTGATGTGTCTCGGGCTAGTTGCTACCAGTCCGCGAAGAGTGATGCTGTCTGACATTGGAGTCCTTTCCTTGATTGATAAGGAAAGTCTGCGCAGCTAGGACCTCGGTTGTAATTGGGCTACCAATATCTGTGGATAACTTACGACTACTTGAGTAGGTGAGTAAATTTCGAGCGCACCTTGTTTACCTTTGGTGCCACCACGGCGACGCAGTAACCCTGGTTAGGGTTCTTGGCAAAGAAGTCCTGGTGATAAGGCTCAGCGTCGTAGAACTCCCCGAGCTGGGTAACCTCGGTGACGATCTTGTCTCCCCAGATTTCCTTCGCGCGCTCTATTGAGTCCAGGAACAGCTCCTTTTGAGCGTCGTCCTGGTAATACATTGCCGAGCGGTACTGGGTGCCGATGTCATTGCCCTGGCGGTTGAGCTGGGTGGGGTCGTGAAGAGTGAAAAAGATATCCAAAATGTCTGCTTCGGAGATGACGCTCTCGTCGAAGCGGATGGAAACCACCTCGGCGTGATCGGTGTTGCCCTCGCAAACCTGCTCGTAGGTTGGGTTGGCATTCTTGCCACCGGTGTAACCACAGGTCACATCTTCGATGCCGCGAAATTGTGAGTAAGCAGAGTCAAGGCACCAAAAGCAGCCACCAGCGAGTACGAATTCAGTCATAGCTATCTAAACTTTCAGATATCGATTGTGATTCCAAATTGGTTTCGCAAATCTGGAAGGTAAAGCCTAATTGACCCAAAAGCACCCAACCCTCGGGGCAATCTTCGCCCTGATCGCAGCGATTCTGTTTGGGCTCAACGCCTCAACCACCAAGGTGATTATTGAGGCCGGCATAAATGCCGAGCAGGTGGTCTTTATTCGATCGCTGTTTTCTTTTGTGCTGGCATTGACCTGGGCGCTTATCGCGAACCGCAAGGAACTCTTGGTTAAGCCAAAGATGCTGCCGAGGCTATTTGTGCTGGGTGTAGTTGGCGTTGGTATGCTGCAGTGGACCTATTCAATGTCGCTGGTGCGCCTGCCGGTGGGAATCGCGCTGCTAATTGAGTACACCGCAGTGCTTTGGGTGCCAATTGTTGCCATGGTGTTGTTCAAGGAGAAGGTCAGCAAGGTTATTTGGCTCGGTGCGGCGCTGGTCCTTGGCGGGCTTGCGGTGGTTGCCCAGATCTGGGATAGCCAACTAGACCCATACGGCGTGCTGTTGGCGTTTGGTGCCGCAATCTCACTCACCATTTACTTCATCACCGGTGAACGCATTCAGCGTGTACTCCCCACGAATGTTGTCTTGGCTTACGGAATGTTCTTTGCCACGCTGTTTTTCCTACCGCTTTCTAACTTCGGCAGCTTTGACTTCTCGATTATCAACTCCAGCCTTGACCTAAGCGGAAACCTAGCCGGCACCGAGGTGCCGATGTGGGGAGCTCTAATTTGGCTGGGAGTGCTTGGAAGCTTTGTGCCGATGGCGTTTAGCTACCTTGCCCTGAGGCACCTGAGCGCAACCGTGGTGGGCATCATCGCTACCAGTGAAACTGTTCTGGCCTTCGGATTTGCGCTGGCTTGGCTAGGTGAGCTAATTACCCTCACCCAGGCCCTTGGCGGTATCGTGGTCGTCATTGGAATTTTGATAGCGCAGACTGCGCGGAAGCAATCAGCCCAGAAAGTAGTTGAGTAACACCATGGCGACGATAGAACTCACCCTCGATACCTTTGAGTCAACAATCAAAGAAGAAGGCATCACGATTGTGGACTTCTGGGCAGAGTGGTGCGGCCCATGTCGAATGTTCGGACCAATCTTTGAGGCAGCTTCGGAGCAGAACCCAGAGATTCGCTTTGGGAAAGTTGACACCGAGGCCGAGCAGCAGCTCGCCGGCATGGCTGGTATCTCTTCGATTCCAACCCTGATGATCTTCCGCGATGGAATTTTGCTTTTCAACCAGGCTGGAGCACTACCTGCCCCTGCGCTCAACGAGCTAATTGGCAAGGTGAAAGATCTCAACATGGACGAGGTTCGTGCTGAGATGTCCAAGCAGGTTGAGAACTAACAAACTTTGCGCAATAACTCGCTAGCCATGTTGGCCACCATTACCGGGGTCGGCATTTTGGCTTGGGCGATTGGATTTTTTGACCCAACCACCTGCACCCCGGACGCCCAGCAGCCAGGCTGGACTTCCTGCGAAGCAATCGCTCAGGAGCGAACCGTAGCGCTATGGGTTTTGGTGCTTGGAACCGTGGGAATAGTGATTTTCCTCTGGATCCGCGGCCGCAAGAAGAACTAAGCCACCACCGACTCAACGGTTGAGGTCTTTAGGTCCGGAAAAGCCTGAGCCACACCGGCGTTGGTAACCAAGCCATCGTGCGCATTTAGACCCAGTGCTAGCGCTGCGTCATCCCGCAAAGCCTGCTTCCAGCCCTTTGAGGCTAAAGCAATCACATAAGGCAGGGTCGCATTGGTCAGAGCCCTGGTTGAGGTTGCTGGCACCGCACCTGGCATGTTAGCCACGCAGTAGTAGGTGGTGTTGTGGACCTGGTAAGTCGGCTCATCGTGAGTGGTTGGGCGAGAGTGCTCGAAGCAACCGCCCTGGTCAATTGCGATGTCAACCAAGACCGCGCCCGGCTTCATTTTCTTGACCATTTCATCGGTAACCAACTTCGGTGCTCGTTCACCTGGAATAAGCACTGAGCCGATAACGAGGTCGGCATCCTTGAGCTGCTCTGCGATCTCGTATGCGGTTGAGACCCTGGTCTGAATCTCGGAGTTGAAACGAGCGTCAAGCTCTCGAAGTCTTGGAAGTGATAGGTCAATCACGGTCACGTCCGCGCCCATGCCATTGGCAACCAGGGCCGCCTCAGTTCCAGCAACACCGCCACCGATAACCACAACCTTGGCTCTTGGAGTGCCAGGAACGCCGCCCATCAAAATGCCAAGACCACCGTTGGTCTTCATGAGCTGGTATGCGCCGATCTGGGCAGAGAGCCTTCCGGCAACCTCGCTCATTGGCTGAAGCAGTGGCAGCTGGCGGTTAGCAAGCTGGACAGTTTCGTAAGCGATGGCGGTGGTGCCGGATGCCACGATCGCATCGGTGCAGGCTTTGGAAGCAGCGAGGTGCAGGTAGGTGAAGAGCACCTGCCCCTTGCGCATCAGTGGGTACTCGGCAGCGATTGGCTCTTTTACCTTCACGATCATCTCGGCTGCTGCCCAGACCTCGGAGGCGGAGTCGGCAATCCTGGCACCGGCAGCAAGGTAGTCCTGGTTCGAGAAACCTGAACCGACACCGGCACTGGTCTCCACCAAAACCTGGTGACCACGATTTACCAACTCAAAAACACCGGCTGGCGTCATTGCCACGCGGTTTTCGTTGTTCTTGATTTCCTTAGGAACTCCAACAAGCACTTTGACTCCTTGACTAAATTTGTACGATTCTTGCGAAAAATTCGATGTAATTGATGGTCAACCGAAGAAGATTTTGGGAGAATGACATCCATCGCTCATTATTCGGAAAGTGAAGCCAAAACCATGCTGGATTCGAAGAAAATTCAAGAGTTTCCGCAGCTGGATGAAATAGACCGTTCGATTCTTAGTCTGCTGGCCCAAAACGGCCGCATGTCCAATGCGGAACTGGCCGAGCAGGTTGGGCTGGCGCAGTCCACCTGCCTGGGTCGAGTCAGAGCACTAGTTCAAGCCGGAGTAATCCGCTCCTTCACGGCCGAAATTGCTCCTGAAGCGCTGGGACTGCAGCTTCAGGCTCTGATCTCTGTGACCCTTAGGGCTGGAGCCAGGGCTAACCTCAGCGAGTTCATGTCCCAGATGCGCAATCATCCGCAGGTAATTCAGATCTTCTTCCTCGGTGGCACCGAGGACTTCATAGTTCACGTGGCAGTCAGAAACTCCGATGAGGTCAGGGAGTTTGTGCTTGAGCAACTCTCAAACAACGCCTCGGTTGCCAACACCCGAACCAACATCGTCTTCGACCATTTTCACAAGGGGCCACTGGGCTAAGTAGAGTAGGTATCCGTCGAAGGAGACCTGTGACAGACGCCATGCACCTCTCGGGCCAAAACCCCAAGGTGAGAAACGCTATTTTTCATTACGCATCAGACCGTATTGATATCGATCCGCCGCTTGATGGCCCCAGGTCTTTCGAAGAACTAACCGAGCTGGCAGGCCAAACCATCACCGAGCAGGGTCTTGGTGGCGAAGTAGCGCTCAAGCTATTTGAAGAGGTGCTGGCGCCAGCGACAATCTCAACTGACCACCCCAACTACCTCTCCTTTATCCCGACTGCGCCAACGGAGCTCTCGACCATGTTTGACCTGGTGGTCTCGGCTAGCTCGATATATGGAGGCAGCTGGAAAGAAGGCGCTGGTGCGGTCTATGCCGAAAACCAGGTGCTGAGCTTCTTGGCCGCTGAATGTGGGCTACCTAAAACCGCCGGTGGGCTTTTCGTGCAGGGCGGAACCTTAGGAAACCTAAGTGCGCTGGTTGCGGCCAGGGAAAAAGCAAAGACCAAACTTGGCAAGCAGCACTGGGCGGTCATCTGCAGCTCAGAGGCGCACTCTTCAATAAAGGCCGTGGCAAAAGTCATGGACTGCGAGGTCGTGATTGCGCATGCTGGAGAGGGCGGCTCGCTGGGCAAGGCGGCGGCCGAGGCTGCAGTCACTCAGGCCAAGACCCAGGGTCTGACACCTTTTGCCATCGTGGGCACCGCTGGCACCACCAACTTTGGAATTGTGGATGACCTGCATGGGATCAGCGAGGTGGCCAAGGCAAATGACCTTTGGTTCCACGTCGATGGCGCTTATGGCCTAGCGGGTATTTTGGCGCCTGAACTGAAGCATCTTTACAAAGGTGTCGAGCATGCCGATTCGTTTATTGTCGATCCGCACAAGTGGCTCTTTGCACCATTTGACGCCTGCGCCTTGGTTTACCGAGAGCCAGAATTCGCTCGCATCGCTCACACTCAGCACGGCGAGTATCTAGAGGTTTTGAACAACTCGGATGATTTCAACCCCAGTGACTACGGATTCAATCTCACTCGCAGGGTGCGCGGATTGCCGCTTTGGTTTTCGATGGCAAGCCACGGAGCAGAGCTGTATCGCAAGGCAATCTCAGCGAACGTAAAACTCACCCACGAGATTGCCAAGGAAATTGCCACTCGTGATTACCTGCGCCTGGTGCGAGACCCACAGCTTTCCGTGGTGGTATTCGAGCGCGTTGGTTGGGACCTTGCGCAGTATGAGGCCTGGTCTGAGAAGCTACTGAGCGACCAGTTCGCTTTTGTGGTGCCATCCAGCCACCTAGGTAAGCCCAACACTCGCTTCGCAATCGTCAACCCGCTAACCAAGTACGAGGATCTGGTTACGATTCTCGATTCAATGGAGTAATCATGAAGCTGACTATCGCAAATGCCCTTGAGTCCCCCGCTCGTAAATACGCCCCTGAGCGCGCTGTTGTTCGCGTGGCAGCGGTCCAGGTCAGCTGGAGAAGTGATGAGAACGAACACCGTGCCAACTTGGAACTGGGAATCAGAAAAGCACATGAGGCTGGCGCTAAGGTGGTTTTTCTTCCCGAGCTAACACTCTCCCGCTACCCGGCAGATGTCTGCCCAACCGGAGTTCCAAGCGATACCGCTGAGCCACTACTTGGAGGCGTTACCTTCCGGTTCGTGTCGGTACTGGCCAGAGAGCTGGGCATTTTTATTCACGCCTCTTTGTATGAGGCCACTGGTTTTGAGGACGGCAGAGGACTCAACACGGCAATCGTGATTGACGACCAGGGCCAATTGGTGGGCCGCACACCCAAGCTTCACATTCCAGTCACCGAAGGCTACTTCGAGGACAAGTATTTCCAGCCGGGTCCAAACCAAGATCCATACCCGACATACAAACTGGATCTTCCGGGCGCTCCCGAGGTTGGTCTACCAACCTGCTGGGACGAGTGGTTCCCCGAGGTTGCCAGAGCTTACGGCCTAGCCGGTGCGGATGTTCTTTGCTACCCCACCGCAATCGGTTCCGAGCCAGACCACCCAGAGTTTGACACCGAGCCGCTGTGGCGTCAGACCATTGTCGGTCACGCCATCGCAAACGGTCTGTTTATCGTGGTGCCGAACCGCTGGGGCAATGAGGGTCTGATCAATTTCTATGGCTCCAGTTTCATCGTCGACCCATACGGTCGAATCTTGGCTCAGGCAGCCAGGGAGGGCGATGAGGTTTTGGTCGCTGATCTTGATCTGGACCAGCGCCGGGATTGGCTAGAGCTGTTCCCGTTTTTTGGCACCAGACGTCCAGACACCTACGGCTCACTTACCAACCCGCGCGTGAACGAGCGAACTGAGGGTGGCAAGGGAGTAAACGGCGGAATTCCAGGACTCAGCAAATGACCTGGAGAATGCCCCCGGAGTGGGAAAAGCACGAGCGAACCTGGGTAGCGTTCCCAACCGCCGGCTACACCCTGGGAGATACTGCCAGCGAGCATGAAGCCGCCCGAACCACCTGGGCAAATGTCGCAAACCAAGCCAGTGAGTTTGAGAGTGTCACCGTTGTGGTCAACCCCGGCGATGAATCGATCGCCAAGAAATACCTATCTGGGCAAATCGAACTGCTTCCGATTCCGCTAGACGATGCTTGGATCCGAGACTCTGGTCCGACATTCGTTGTAGACAACGGTCAGCTAGGCGCTGTGAACTGGGTTTTCAACGGCTGGGGTTCTCAAGGCTGGGCAGAGTTTGGCAAAGATGCCAAGCTGGCTACCGAGGTTGCAAGCCATGTTTCGGCGACACAAATAGATTCCGAACTCGTGAACGAAGGCGGTGGCATTCACATTTCGCAGGACGGTACCGTGCTTCTCACCGAAACCGTTCAGCTCGGTAAGGGCAGGAACCCCACCTGGAGCAAAGAACAGGTGGAGCAGGAGATTCACCAAAGGTTAGGCACATCCAAGGCCATTTGGCTCAAGCGTGGACTAACTCGCGACTACGAAGAATTCGGCACCCAAGGTCACGTTGACATCGTGGCGTGCTTCGCACCGGACGGGCGAGTGCTCTATCACGACCAGAAAAACCCGAACCACCCCGACTATCAGGTTTCGAGCGAAGTTCGCGAGACATTTATTCGAGCCGGGCTTGAGGTTGTTTCGATTCCGGCACCTGACACGCTTTCTGACCACGAGGGATATGTGGACTACAGCTACATAAATCACTACGTCCTAAACAACGGTGTTTTGCTGTGTTCTTTTGATGACCCAAGAGATAAGGAAGCCAAGGCAATCCTGCGCGAGGTCTACCCGGGAAGGGAAATTGTGCTGGTTGATGCCAAAGAGTTATTTAAACGTGGCGGTGGAATTCACTGCATTACGCAGCAACAACCGGCTTTTTAGTTTTTTGCTGGTTTAATACAACGGAAACAAAGTTGTGGTCGGATGTTCTTCGACTTATTTCCCCTACCCGAGAGGCAACAACACCCAATGGCATTTAACTCACTACGCAAGCGCCTTTTGGCACTTGTCGCAACCGCTGCGGTTGCATCTGTGGCACTAGCTGGTTGCGCAGCAACCGAGAGCGCTTCTGAGTCCGACTTCGGCAAGCTAGACGTCCAGTTCAGCTGGATCAAGAATGCCGAATTTGCTGGCGAGTACTTCGCTGACAGCAAGGGCTACTACACCGAGGCTGGCTTCTCTGAGGT
>CAZKLA010000030.1:0-1477 GCA_964553455.1 uncultured Aquiluna sp.
TCAAGCGAGTTTGAGCCTGGAGCACCACACCCGGTGATCGCCACCATGGCGGAGCAGGTGGATGTATTGGCAGCGGGCGACATGGGAGGAACCATGCGCCTAGGTCTTTACGAGGCAAAGCTATTGGAGGGCTCTCAGGTCGCCAAGGTCTATGGATCACTCACCGCTACTGAGCGCCACCGTCACCGCTACGAAGTAAACAACAACTACCGCGAGCAAATCGCGGCAGCCGGATTGGTTTTCTCAGGCACTAGCCCAGATGGCCACCTGGTTGAGTATGTTGAGCTTCCAAAGTCGGTTCACCCCTACTACGTCTCAACCCAGGCACACCCTGAGTTCAAGTCTCGCCCAACCAAGCCAAACCCAATGTTCCACGGTCTGGTTCAAGCTGCCCTAGAGCGCCAGAAGCAGCAAAAGCTATTTGACGAGCAGTAAATGACTTCGCCGCTGGATGGTTACCTGCGGCACCTTGCCGTGGAGCGGGGCCTGAGCAAAAACACGCTGAGTGCTTACCGAGCAGACCTGGCGAAGTATCGAGACTTTTTGGAGCAAAACCACCTGACTGAACTTGAGATAACCAAGTCGCAACTGGGTGAGTTTCTGCTGTGGCTGAATAACCAAAACCTCAAGGCGGCCTCTTCCGCGAGAATCCTGGCCGCAGTTCGGGGTTACCAAAAGTACCTCCTGCTTGAGAATTTGCGAACCGACGACCCAAGTCAGCAGGTCAAGAGCCCCAAACTGCCAAAGCGACTGCCCAAGGCGCTATCTCAGGACCAGGTCATGGCTTTACTTGCGGCCTCAGGGCCTGAACCAGACGATGAGGTCGCTGACCCGCTCAGATTGCGTAATCGAGCCATCTTGGAGCTGATGTATTCGTCTGGGTGTCGCGTCAGCGAGGTCGCGCAGCTTGATCTTGACGAGATGGTTGAGGGTGGCTGGGTGAGAATCCGAGGCAAGGGGTCCAAAGAGCGCCTGGTCCCGGTTGGCTCTTTTGCTCAGCGAGCAATCGATGCCTATTTAGTGCGATCCAGACCATTGCTTTCGGCCAAAGCTGGCGGCCCAGCACTGTTTTTGAACCAGCGCGGATCAAGGCTTTCTCGACAAAGCATCTGGGAGATTATTCAAAGTGCGGGCCAGTCCTGCGGGCTTACGGTTTCACCGCACTCGCTCAGGCATTCGTTTGCCACCCACTTGATCGAGGGCGGGGCTGATGTCAGGGTGGTTCAGGAGCTTTTAGGCCACGCCTCGGTAGCAACCACGCAGATCTACACGCTTGTCACAATTGATACATTGCGAGAGGTTTATGCGTCTTCTCACCCCCGCGCACGGCGGTAGGCTAGAGCCAGAAATAGTTGGAGGCACCGGTGAATCTCTCTAAGAAGGAATTCCCAGTTCCGGCCAAGCTCAAAGAGCACGGTCCGGCACGCATTATTGCCATGTGCAATCAAAAAGGTGGCGTAGGTAAGACCACTACCAC
>CAZKLA010000030.1:1577-14888 GCA_964553455.1 uncultured Aquiluna sp.
CGCAGGGTGCGCTTTCGGTGAACCTAGATGCCGACTACCAGGATGCTCCAACCATCTACGACCTGATGATGAATGTCACCATGGATCCACACGATGCGATTCAGAAGACTGCGATTCCAAACCTTGATGTGATTCCAGCCAACATCGACCTTTCGGCTGCCGAGATGAACCTGGTGACTGAGATGGGTCGCGAGCGAGTGCTCGATGGCATCCTGAACAAGGTAAAAGACGAGTACGACGTGATCTTTATTGACTGCCAGCCATCGCTTGGCCTTTTGACTGTCAACGCCCTTACTGCGGCCCACGGAGTGCTTATTCCGATGGCAACAGAGTTCTTCGCCCTGCGCGGTGTGGCACTTCTCGTGCAGACCATCGAGAAGGTCAAGGCTAGGACCAATCCAACGCTTCAGCTGGATGGACTAATCCCGACCATGCACGATGCCAGGACGCTGCACTCTCGCGAGGTGCTTGAGCGACTGCAGGAAGCTTTTTCTGGCAAGGTGTTCCAGACTGCCATTGGTCGAACCGTGAAGTTCCCAGATGCCACGGTGGCGCGCAAGCCCATTACCGAATTCGCACCTAGCTCAGATGCCGCCGAGGCTTACCGCCGGGTAGCAAGGGAGCTGGTAAGTCGTGGCTGTGCAGCTTGACTCTGATATCGATTTTCAGCTTCAACTAGAAAACTTTGAGGGTCCATTCGACCTGCTACTTCGCCTAATCGGCAAGCATGAGCTGGACATCACCACTGTCTCACTCGCGCGAGTAACCGATGACTTTATTCAGTACGTGAAGCAGTTGGACGAGCAGGCTGGCATTGAAAGCGCTTCCGAGTTCTTAGTGGTAGCGGCAACCCTGCTGGATCTAAAAATCGCCTCTTTGCTGCCGCAGGGTGAGGTGGTCGATGCCGAAGACATCGCACTTTTGGAGGCCAGAGACATTCTGTTCGCCAAGTTGCTTCAGTACCGAGCTTTCAAGGAGATTGCCAGCTGGTTTGGCACCGCGCTCGAAATCGAATCCTCCAGAATCCCAAGAGAGGTGCGCCTCGAAGAGCGCTTTAGAAATGCCAGGCCTCAGCTGCAGTGGGACACCTCGCTAGAAGACTTTGCCAAAATCGCACAGCTAGCTTTTGCCCCAAGGGAGATCCCAGGCGTAGGGCTCACTCACCTTCATGCACCCAAGGTCTCAATCCGGGAACAGGCTCGAATCATGGTCGATCGCCTACGCAAGGCCGGCAGCCTTACTTTTAGGGAGCTAATCGCGGATTGCGCCGATCGAGCCGAGCTGGTCGCCAGATTCTTGGGCATTCTGGAGCTCTACCGGGTTGGAGCGGCAAGTTTTCAGCAGAGCGATCCATTCGCGGATTTCACCGTGGTCTGGGAGGATAAGACCTTTGCTATGGATTCACTAGGGATGTTAGGGGCTGACTATGGCGACTGATTATGCCCTCAGGGCAGCACTAGAGGCAATCCTCACCGTTGCGGAGACCCCACTGAACCTTGTGACACTCGCCGGAGCACTTGAGGTTCCGATCGCCCAGGTCAAGCAAGAGCTTGAGGGGCTGGTCGAAGAGTATGAATCTGCGAATGATGGCCTTGGCAGGGGCTTTGAGCTCCGTGAGGTTGGTGGCGGCTGGAGGCTTTATGTCAGACAGCAGCACGACTGGGCGGTCAAGCTACTGGTGGCTAATGAGAACCCGGCCAAGCTTTCTCAGGCTGCGCTCGAGACTCTCGCGGTGATTGCCTACCGCCAACCGATTTCTCGCGGACAGGTGTCTTCCATCCGTGGAGTAAATGTTGACTCAGTGGTGAGGACTCTGCTTTCGCGTGGCCTGATCACTGAGCTTTACACCGATGCCGAGACCGGGGCCGCCATGTTCGGGTCAACCGAAATGCTGCTTGAGGTGTTGGGAATTAATTCAATCGAGGAACTACCGGCAATCAGCCCGTATTTGCCGGGACAGGATGACATTGACTGAGAATGAGGGCGTTCGCCTACAGAAGGTATTGGCGGCAGCTGGCGTGGCGTCACGCCGAGCCGTTGAGGAGATGATCGTCAAGGGCCGCATCAAGGTAAATGGCAAGGTCGTCAAGGAGCTGGGCACCCGCATCAACCCTGATGTGGATCAGGTTCAGGTTGATGGCAAGCCATGGCAGCTCGACCCAGAGCGCATCTACTTGGCATTCCACAAGCCAAAGGGCGTGGTGTCGACTATGGCCGATGAGAACGGTAGGCCTTGCTTGGCTGACTACTTTGTGGGCTTTGATCGCGTCTTCAATATCGGCCGACTTGACGCCGAGACCACTGGACTGATCTTGATGACCAACGATGGCGAACTGGCAAATGAGCTAGCGCACCCATCGTTCGGAGTCGAAAAGCTCTACGTTGCCAAGGTGCGCGGCAAGATCACCGCCGCTGAGATGCGCAAGCTCAAGGAGGGCGTCAAGCTAGAAGATGGTCTAGCTCAGGCAGATGCTGCCAGGGTGCTAGATCAGAACGAGCAGACCTCATTGGTTGAGCTAGTGCTGCACTCCGGAAAGAACCGGGTTGTTAGGCGCATGATGGAAGCTATTGGTTTCCCGGTTCTTGAACTCACTAGAAAAAGCTTTGGTCCGATGCGGCTGGGCAATCTAAAGCCGGGCCAGTTCCGTGAGTTGAGTAAACTTGAGGTGAGCATGCTTATGGAAGCTGCCACCGGGAAAGAAGTAGCCAGAAAGAGGCGCTAATGGCCGTTCGTGCAATTAGGGGAGCCATCCAAATCAGTCAGGATGAGCGCTCTGAAGTCCTCAAGGGCACGGCCGAGCTTGTCACCAAGGTGCTACACGAGAACAACTTGGAACTATCGGACCTGATCTCCATCTGGTTCACGGCAACCCCAGATCTTGTTAGTGAGTTTCCGGCGCTCGCAGCTAGGGAGCTTGGCCTGGGCGACGTTCCTTTGATGTGCTCGGTTGAAATGGCGGTAGCCGGCTCTATGCCAAGGGTGATTCGCTTGATGATGCACGTCGAATCTAAACTCTCCCGCTCTGAAATAAAGCACGTTTACCTTCGTGGGGCAGCTGCGCTTAGGGCTGATCTAGCCCAGTGAAAAACCCGGAAATTAAAATTGTTGGGGCTGGCCTTTTAGGCACGAGCCTGGGTTTGGCGCTGGCCCGGCAGTCGGTTGTCGCAACCCTGGAGGATCAATCCAAGGCCAACCTACGCCTCGCCGTAGAGTATGGCGCCGGCGTAGAGGTAGGGCCAGAGCCTGATCTTGTCATCGTGTGTGTGCCACCGGATCTAACTGCGGACGTGGTAATCGATCAGCTGAAAAAACACCCGGCCGCTATCGTCACCGATGTTGCCTCCGTGAAGAGCAAGGTGGCCCAAGACGTTGAGCAGGCACTTCCCGAGCAATCTCACCGCTACATCGGATCACACCCGATGGCAGGCAGGGAAAAGGGCGGGCCATCAGCGGCGCGAGCAGATTTGTTCTTCGCAAGACCGTGGATCATCACGCCAGCTGCCAAGTCAACCCAGGAAGCTGTTGATTTGATTCGAGATGTTGCGCTTCGTCTTGGCGCGCTGCCGATTGAACTGAGCTCAACCGAGCATGATCGGGCAGTTGCGCTGGTCTCTCACCTGCCGCAGCTTGTCGCATCACTGTTGGCAAACCGGCTAAACCTTGGAACCTCTGAACAGCTCGCACTGGCAGGTCAGGGCCTGCGGGACACCTCCCGAATCGCAGCGAGCGACCCTGAGCTGTGGGTTCAGATAATCTCCCAAAACTCGGATTCCATCGCACCGCTGATTTCGATGCTGGAAGCTGACTTGGCGCAGCTGGCTCAGGCGGTCTCGGAGATTGACCAGCCTGGCAGTCTCGCAAAGATCCATGGCCTACTGCAGGGCGGCAACTCGGGAGTCGCTCGGATACCGGGCAAACACGGCGGTAAGAGCAATAACTTCCAGGTGGTAACTGTGGTTATTGAGGATGCTCCAGGTGCGCTTGCTAGCTTGTTGACTTTCATCGGAGAGATTGGCGTAAACCTTGAGGATCTAAACCTGGAGCACTCACCGGGTGCGCCAATCGGTTTGGTCGAGCTGCAGGTATTGCCCGAGGTGGCAGCCAGACTCGGTGAGCAGCTGGTGGCAAATGGCTGGCGGTTGGTTTAGTGACTGAGTTCGTAATCGCGATTGATGGACCTGCTGGGTCTGGAAAGTCCAGCGTGTCAAAAGAGGTGGCTAGGAGGCTTGGCTTTGGTTACCTTGACACCGGTGCTGGCTACCGCGCACTCGCATTACATGGACTAAATCACCAAGACCTAGAGATTCAAAAGCTCTTCAATTCCTTCAATTACGAGATTTCGCTCGACCCCGACGCCCCAAAGGTAATGCTTGGAGATCAGGAAGTTACTGCCGAGATTAGAACCGAACGGGCCGCTAGCGCGGTGAGCCAAATCGCAAAGTTGCCTGAGGTTCGAACTCTCCAACTTGAGGACGCCAGGGCACGAATCGCAGCCTGCGATAAACCCGGAATCGTAGTTGAGGGACGTGACATAACGACGGTGGTTGCCCCGGATGCGGATTTGCGAATATTGCTTACTGCCTCAGAGGCCGTTAGGCTCGCTAGGAGAGGTTTGGAAAACAGCGAGAGCGCTGAGAACCTCAAGGCCCGAGACGCTTCCGATTCGAAGGTTGTCGAGTTTATGACTGCGGCCGAAGGTGTTTATTTAGTTGATACCACTGACTTGGATTTTGAATCCAGCGTGGCTGAAGTATTGAGATTGGTAGAGGTGGTGAAGCATGGCTGACGAGTTCGATCCAGAATTGGCGGAAGCTCAAGCGCAAGTGCTGCGCGAAGAGTTGACGCAGTATGACTTAGACGAAGAAGACTTTGGACTCCTAGAGCTTGAGCTCGATGAGGAGTTCCAGGACGGATACCGACCATCACCACCGGTGCTAGCCATCGTTGGTAGACCAAACGTTGGTAAGTCCGCTCTGGTGAACCGCATTCTTGGCCGTCGCGAAGCCGTTGTCGAAGACAAGCCGGGCATTACCCGTGACCGAGTTTCTTACCGCGCAGAGTGGAATGGCCGTGCCATCACACTGGTAGACACTGGTGGCTGGGAGCACGATGCCTCGGGTATTGACGCCTCGGTAGCTGAGCAGGCCGAGATCGCTGTAGATCTTGCCGATGCTGTGCTGTTTGTTGTTGATGCGCTAGTGGGTCCAACCGCATCAGATGAGCGCGTCGTGAAGATGCTGCGTGGTTCTGGTAAGCCGGTGCTGCTGGTTGCCAACAAGATTGATGATTCGCACCTGGATCCGGAGGCTCACGCACTTTGGAGCCTTGGTCTTGGGGAGCCATACCCAGTATCAGCACTGCACGGAAGGGGAGTGGCAGACCTGCTGGATGCCGCCTTGAAGGTTCTACCCGAGAAGTCAGCAATAGCAGCAGATGAGTTTTCTGGTCCTCGCCGTGTCGCCCTAATTGGTCGACCTAACGTCGGCAAGTCTTCGCTTCTGAACAAGGCCACCGGCACCAACCGAGCTGTCGTCAACGACATTGCCGGTACTACCCGCGACCCAATTGATGAGCAGGTAGAGATCTCCGGTCGCATCTGGCGATTTATTGACACCGCAGGTATTCGCCGCAAGATGCACCGCGTTGAAGGTGCTGACTTTTACGCATCGCTTAGAACCGCGACCGCACTTGAGCGCGCCGAAGTTGCTGTTGTGCTCTTCGATGTCACCGAAGCAATTAGCGAAGCAGACATTCGCATCGTTCAGCTGGGGCTAGATTCCGGTAGGGCTTTGGTGTTGGCATTCAACAAGTGGGATCTTCTAGATGAAGAGCGCCGTATCTACTTGGAGAAGGAAATCGATCGTGACCTAGCGCACGTCGACTGGGCTCCAAGAGTAAATATCTCCGCTTCCACGGGAAGACACCTTGAGAAGCTAGTGCCAGCTCTGGAACTTGCCCTTGAGTCTTGGGACACCAGAATTCCAACCGGAAAGCTAAATGCATTCCTACAAGAGCTTCAGGCCGCAACCCCGCACCCAATTCGCGGCGGCAAGCAGCCGAGAATCCTCTTTGGCACCCAGGCAGCATCGCGTCCGCCCAAGTTTGTGCTGTTCGCGACCGGGTTCATTGAGGCTGGTTACCGCAGATTTATCATTCGCAAGCTTCGCGAGACCTATGGTTTTGAGGGCAGCCCAATCGAGATTGGCGTTCGAGTCAGAGAGCGCCGCAAGCGCGGCAAGTAATGTCGAAAATCTCTGTGGTTGGAGCAGGCGCTGTCGGCACCGCCACCGCTTACGCACTTTTGATCAAAGAAGTCGCGAGCGACATCGTGCTGTTCGACATAGCAACCGAAAAGGTCGAAGCTGAAGTCTTAGACCTTGCCCACGGCACACTGTTTACGGGTTTCTCGCGTATCTCCGGCGGCAGTGATATCAAGGTGACCGCAGATAGCGATCTGATTATCGTCACTGCGGGAGCCAAGCAGAAGCCTGGCCAAACCAGGCTCGATTTAGCCAGCACCAACGTAGAGATTCTGAAGAAGCTCTTGCCCGAGCTGCTAAAGCACTCGCCAAATGCGATCTTCATGCTGGTTACCAATCCTTGCGATGTGCTGGCTGTTGTGGCGCAGAAGATAACTGGCCTTGCTCCAAATCGAATCTTCGCTTCCGGAACTGTTCTAGACAGCGCCCGCTTGCGCTGGGTAATCGCGGAGCGCTTCAAGGTTTCCAACAACTCTGTTCACGCGTACATCGTTGGCGAGCACGGCGATAGTGAGTTTGCGCTCTGGAGTCAGACCCGAATTGGTCCAGTTCCAATCACAGAGTGGGAGCTCTCGCCCGGCGTGGTCATCACCCAGCAGGAGCTTGATCAAATGGCGCTTGATGTAAAGAATGCCGCCTACAAGGTAATTGCGGGCAAGGGTGCCACTAACTACGCAATCGGACTTTCGGCAACCAGAATCGCGCAGGCGATCCTGTCGGACTCAAATGACGTACTATCTGTGAGCACAGTTCTTGAAAATTACCAGGGAGTCTCTGGAGTGGCGCTTTCCGTTCCAACGGTGGTGAACCGTCAGGGAGCAATCCGCGCCGTCGAAGTTCCAATGACGAAGGCGGAGCACACAAAGTTCCTCGCTTCGGCTGCGGCAATTCAAGACTCGCTGAGGACTCTCGGCTACTAGTCAATTGCCCAACTTTTACCGAGAGCTAGCCCAAGGCCAATAGACTTCACTGGTTGTTAGACAACGGGCTGTAGCGCAGCTTGGTAGCGCACTTGACTGGGGGTCAAGGGGTCGTGGGTTCAAATCCCGCCAGCCCGACATTTGGTTTCCTTGTGTTTCACAAGAAATTGAACTTCGCTTCGCTTGAACCTAGTATTGGGTTATCAGCGGGGCCCCGCATTCATCACAAGTTCGCGGAGGCATGATGCCAGTCCCAATCTCCTTCGAGGTCTACCCTCCACGTGAACCTGAGTCTGCCCCTGCGCTCTATGAGGCGATCGATCGACTTTCTGAGCTATCTCCAGACTTCATCTCCGTGACCTTTGGCGCTGGCGGTTCGGATACCTCTGGTTCAATCGAAGTCCTCAGCTATATCAGAAACCAAACCCAGGCTGTTCCGCTAGCTCACCTCACCTGCGTCGGCACTACCGAAGCCGAGGCACGCTCGACAATCCAGCAGTTTCTAGATGCTGGAATCCTCGACTTCTTAGCGTTGCGCGGAGATCTGCCCGAGGGTCAAACTCAGCTTGCACCGGGCTCGCTTTCTAGCGCAAGTGAACTGGTGGGGGTGATTCGAGACGTGGCAAGTACCCCTGGGGCAAAGGTCGCCGTAGCCGCATTTCCTAATGGACACCCTGAGTCCGGGGCAGGGAGATCGGACCTTTTGGCCTTGAAGGCCAAACAGGATGCCGGTGCGGACTTTGCGATTACTCAATTGTTTTTCTATGCCGAGGATTACTTCCGCTTTCTGGAATTGGCTCACCAGGCTGGGGTAACCATTCCGATCATCCCTGGCATCATGCCCATTAGCTCCTCGAAGCGCCTCTCAAGGGTTTTGGATCTCACCGGAGAGCGTGAACCAAGCGAGCTCGCATCCGCTCTGTACGCGGCATCAGACTCCTCGGCACGCCTAGAGGTGGGGATTGATTGGGCTGCCAACGTTGTCTCGGAGCTGGTGTCTCAAGGCGCCCCAGGCATTCACCTTTACGCGTTCAACGAGTTTAAGAACGTCACAGAAGTGCTTAGGCGTGCTGGCCTGGTTTAGGGCAATCCAGCGTTAGAATCTCGCTCATGAGCCTTAGGCAAGAGCTGCGCAGCATTCCTAACATGCTGAGTATTTTGCGTCTTGTCTTAGTGCCGGTTTTTCTTTGGCTCTTGCTCAGTGACTACATGTTTTGGGCGCTTTTCGTGCTCGCATTCGCGGGAGCTTCCGACTGGCTAGACGGTCAAATCGCAAGACGCTTCAACCAAATGACGGAACTTGGCAGAGTTTTGGATCCTGCCGCCGACAGGCTATACATCTTTGCCAGCTTGATTGGTCTGGTGATCAACGGCAACATTCCAGCCTGGCTAGCGGTGGTCGTTATCGCTCGAGACGTAATGCTTTTGATTGTCTATCCGATTTTGGCCAGCCATGGCTATGGGCCACTTCCGGTTCACTTTCTCGGCAAGGCCGGCACCTTCGCCCTGCTTTACGCGTTGCCCTTGATGCTGCTGGCAGATATTTGGCCGGCCGCAGAATTCATAATCTTGCCACTGTCCTGGGCCTTTGCTTACTGGGGTGTGGCGTTGTACTGGCTGGCTGGCTTTATTTACGTCAAGCAAGTTAAAGATTTGGTTTCTAGCAAGCCATAAATCCTCTAGCATTGTGACTCTAGGGGAGGACCAAGTGGCTAAGGATTTTCAGTCAAGCGACGAGACAGCTCGCTTCGCGGAGAACCTGGTCCCGCAAGATGTTGACTCCCTTTCCTCCGAGGAACAAGCTGCTGTTTCTGCACTACCCGCTGGCTCGGCTCTTTTGATTGTTCGCCGCGGTGCCGGCGTTGGGTCGAGATTCTTACTTGACCAAGATCTAACTGTTGCTGGTCGCCACCCAGATGCCGACATCTTTTTGGATGATGTAACAGTTTCTCGAAAGCATGCTGAATTTCTACGATCTGGTAACAGATTCACAGTGAACGATTTAGGTTCCATGAACGGAACCTATGCTGATGGTGCGAGGGTTGATTCCGCAGAGCTGAGCCACGGTGACGAGGTCCAGATTGGCAAGTTCCGGATGACCTTCTTTGCCTCAGACAAGGACAGGTAGTTATGGATAACACCGTAAGGAAAATCCAAGACCACCTCAAGCTCTACACCATCGGTCAAGTGCTTGGGGTGCTCAAGCCTGACTTCTCAGATTTGAGCCCTTCTAAGCTTCGCTTCTTGGAGGATCAGGGGTTAATCACTCCCGATCGAACCGACTCTGGCTACCGCAAGTACTCCGAGTCACAAATTGAGCGCATTCGAATTATCTTGACCCTGCAGCGCGATCAGTACCTGCCGCTCAAGGTGATTAGGGACTACCTCGATGAGATTGACGCCGGACGGCAGCCGCTTTTGCCGCCGACCAACCCTGGCTCACTTCGCAAGGGTCAGCGCTTTTCAACCGCTCAGCTCAAAGCCGAGACCGGCCTGAGCGATCACGCTTTCCGTGAAGGTGCTGAGCTTGGCCTGTTCGGTGCTCAGCCGCACTCCTCTCACGAGGTTGAGATTGCTTTCGCCTTGGTAGGCCTTGAGCAGTTTGGTATCCAGCCGAGACACCTCAGGGGCCTGAAGTCAGCCGCTGAGCGCGAGGTCGGAATTATCACCGGTGTCACCGAGCCGGTGCTGCGCAAGAAGGCCCCCGATTCTGCGGCTAGAGCAGCCCACGTCGCGCGAGAGATCGCGGAGCGTTTTGGTGCGATTCGTTCGCACCTGATTTCTGAGGCAATCGACTCCATCGAGAACTAGGTTCCGACACGCCGAGCTGTGGATAAACCATAAACCTCAGGTTGAAGGCAGACTTAACGGAACTTGACCACAGGGAGAAGGCAACGTGGAGATTGAATCCCCAATGCTGTTCACCGACGGCCTGCCATCGCAGGACATCGGTTACCGTGGTGCGTCCGCTGCCGCAGCAGCAGGTATTTCATATCGTCAGCTTGACTACTGGGACCGCACCGGTTTGGTGATCCCTTCGATCCAGAGCGCAACCGGCTCTGGCTCCCAGCGACTTTACGCCTTCCGCGACATCTTGGTGCTAAAGCTGGTGAAGCGCTTGCTTGACACCGGTGTATCACTTCAGCAGATTCGTTTGGCCGTGGAGCAGCTTCGCGCTGCTGGCATGAGTGATTTGAGCAACACCACCTTGATGTCAGATGGCGCCAGGGTTTACCTCTGCACCTCGCAAGACGAAGTTATTGACCTGTTGGGTCAAGGTCAGGGTGTATTTGGAATTGCCGTTGGTCGCGTGCTTCGCGAGGTTGAGGCAACCTTGGTTGACTTTGCTGCCGAAGAGGCCAACATTCAGGATGAACTAGCGGCTCGCAGAGCTCGCAAGATTTCCTAGCGTCTAAACCAGCGCTTCTTTTTTGCTTCCGACCTAGATTGCGGAGCTTCTTCGGTTGGAATCAATTCTGTAATTGGGTTGGAGCGACCACGGGTTGCTCGACCCACAACGCCAACTCGATCACGACGCTCGGTGCCGTGATCAATATCAGAAACCGCACCAGCAAGTAGCCAGTCGAATGCCTTAGCAATCTCTGGCGCTCCCTCGGCTGGCCAGGCGTGAATCGGGCGGGCAGCTCCGGTGGACTGCTGAATCGCCGCGCGCTCTTCGAAGAATGGCATCAGAAGTTGCTCGCCAAACATCTCGCGCAGTTCTTTGACGCGGTATTCGTGCTCATTCGATTGCGGGCGAAGTCTGTTGACCACAACCCCTAGCAGCTGAAGTCGAGGGGTTAGCTTTGCGCTAATCTCGGCAATCGCTTTGCGAGCTCTATCGGCTGCGATGACTGAGTAAAGCGAAGGTTCGGTGACCAAGATGACTCGGTCAGAAGCAACCCAGGCGGTTCGGGTTAGCGCATTAATCGATGGCGGGGTGTCAATAATGACGAGGTCATATTCATCTTCAAGCTGCGTCAGAACCTCTTCAAGCTTCCAGACATCGGCAACCGATGGAGCGGGGTTGTCCAATAGTAGAGAGCGAGGGGAACCAACCAGCACGTCCATCTTGGAGCTGGCGTTCCAAGGCGAAGGAACAATTGCCCGACGAATGATCGGAAGCTTTGGGTTTTGAAGTACTTCGGCAACTGAGGTTCCAAAGTCGCTAACCGCTCCAAGGCCGCTGGTGGCATCGCACTGCGGGTCAAGGTCAACCAGCAGGGTGTTCAGCCCTTTGTTCAGGGCAGCAGACGCTAGACCTAGGGCGACGGTTGTTTTTCCGACGCCACCTTTTAAAGAGCTCACGCTTAGAACTTGCACTGCAATAGGCTACCCTTTTTATACACGGGTTCGCCGAAGCACCCCACCGTTTCAGTGAGGTTCTATGTTCAAGAAAATTCTGGTTGCTAACCGTGGTGAAATCGCTGTCCGCGCTTTCCGCGCTGCCTATGAGGCCGGCGCCTCAACGGTTGCCGTTTATCCCTTCGAAGACCGCAACTCGGTTCACCGCCTGAAGGCTGACGAAGCCTATGAAATTAGCGCTGAAGGCTCTCCGGTAAAGGCCTACCTTTCAGTCTCCGAAATGATTCGAGTCGCCAAAGAATCTGGCGCGGATGCCATTTACCCGGGTTATGGCTTTCTGTCTGAGAATCCAGATCTAGCTAGGGCTGCCGCTGAGGCGGGAATTGCTTTCGTGGGTCCTGCCCCTGAGGTTTTGGAGCTGGCCGGAGACAAGGTGAATGCCAAGGCTGCCGCCATTCGCGCCGGGGTTCCTGTGCTCGCGTCCACCGAGTCCTCGGATGATATCAATGTTCTGGTGCCGCAGGCCCAGAAGATCGGATTCCCACTCTTTGTTAAAGCCGTTGCCGGTGGTGGCGGGCGCGGTATGCGCAAGGTGGAGCAAGAGTCTGAGTTGGTTCAGTCGCTAGAGGCCGCTATGCGCGAGGCAGGCAGTGCGTTTGGTGACCCAAGAGTGTTCTTAGAGCAAGCGGTTATTCGGCCACGACACATCGAGGTCCAGATCCTTGCCGACATGCACGGCAACATCATTCACCTTCACGAGCGCGACTGCAGCATTCAGCGCAGAAATCAGAAGGTGGTTGAGATTGCGCCAGCGCCAAAGTTGGATGACTCGCTAAGACAGCAGCTATTCCGCGATGCGCTTGCCTTCGCCAAGGAGATTGGTTACCAGAACGCTGGAACCGTTGAGTTTTTGATTGACACAGTTGGCCCTAATGCCGGCAAGCACGTCTTCATCGAAATGAACCCTCGCATCCAGGTCGAGCACACCGTCACCGAAGAAGTCACCGATGTTGACCTCGTGCAGTCTCAGCTCAGAATTGCCGCTGGTGCCACCCTGGATGAGCTTGGCTTGCGCCAGGCAGATATCAAGCCCCATGGCTTTGCGCTTCAGTGCCGCATCACCACCGAGGACCCGAGCGCTGGATTTAGGCCAGACTCCGGCATGATCACCACCTATCGCTCACCAGGCGGTGCGGGTATTCGACTTGACGGTGGAACGGTAACCACCGGAGCAGAGGTTTCACCACACTTTGACTCCATGCTGGTAAAGCTGATCACCCGAGGTCGCGACTTCCGATCTGCGGTTGACCGCGCCAAGCGTGCGCTTGCCGAGTTCAGAATTCGCGGTGTAGCGACAAACATTAACTTCCTACAGGCGGTTTTGGATGACGAGACCTTTGCCTCCGGCGAGCTCTCGACTCACTTCATCGACGAGCGCCCAGAGCTCATGCACGGCAAGGTTTCTCAGGACCGTGGTACCAAGGTGCTGCAGTGGTTGGCGGAGGTCACGGTAAACAAGCCTTGGGGCACCCGCGAGGGAAAGATTGACCCTGCCCTAAAGCTTCCAAATATCGACATCACCGCTCCAGCGCCAGCTGGCACCAGGCAGCTGCTTGCCGAGCTCGGCCCAGAGGGTTTTGCCAAGTGGATGCGCGAGCAACAGCGTATTTTGGTGACGGACTCGACCTTCCGAGATGCGCACCAGTCGTTGCTGGCCACCCGAGTTCGCGGACGTGATTTGGTTGCCGCCGCACCATACGTGGCGCGGATGACGCCTGAGCTACTCTCCATCGAAGCTTGGGGTGGTGCGACCTACGATGTTGCC
>CAZKLA010000030.1:14988-16127 GCA_964553455.1 uncultured Aquiluna sp.
AGTGCTCCGATGGCGGGAACTACCAGCCAACCTTCGGCTTCGGCATTGGTTGCGGCCTTGGCATTCACCGAGCGCGATACCACGATGGACCTGGACAAGGTAACTGACCTTGAGCCTTACTGGGAAGCGGTCCGCCGCGTTTACGCACCTTTTGAGTCTGGACTGCCTGGCCCAACCGGTAGGGTTTACCGCCACGAGATTCCAGGCGGTCAGCTGTCGAATCTAAGACAGCAGGCCATCGCACTTGGCCTTGGCGATCGCTTCGAGCTGATCGAGGAGATGTACGCGGAGGCAAACCGAATTCTAGGCAGGCCGCCAAAGGTAACCCCATCGTCCAAGGTGGTTGGAGATCTGGCGCTGCACCTGGTTGCGGTTGGCGCAGACCCGAAAGACTTTGAGCAAAACCCGCAGAATTACGACATTCCCCAGAGCGTAGTTGGCTTTATGGCTGGAGAGCTGGGGGATCTGCCCGGTGGTTGGCCAGAGCCTTTCCGCTCCAAGGTTCTCAGCGGTCGCAGTGTTGACATCTCGATCACTCCGGTTTCCGAGGAAGATTTGGCCAAGCTGAATTCCAAGAATCCTCAAGAGATTCGCTCAACTCTGAACCGCTTGCTTTTCCCTGGCCCAACCAAGGACTTCCAGCGCACCAGTGATCTTTACGGACAGCTCGACAAGCTCGCAACCCTGGACTATCTCTACGGCCTTGAGTCCGATGTTGAGCACGTGGTCGAATTGCGCAAGGGCATCCAGCTCTTTGTGGGCCTCGAGGCAATCGGTGAGGCTGATGCCAGGGGACTACGTTCAGTTATGGCAAAGCTCAACGGACAGCTCAGGCCAATCACGGTGCGTGACCACAGCATCAAGGTTGCGGTTGCCAGTGCCGAGAAGGCAGACCCAACCAAACCCGGTCACGCCGCAGCGCCATTTACCGGTGTTGTGACGCCGAAGGTTGCGATTGGCGACAGCGTCCTGGTTGGCCAGCCAATTGCGAGTATTGAAGCCATGAAGATGGAGGCCAATATCGCGGCCCCCATTGCTGGACGAATCGCAAGGCTAGGGGTGGCAGGCCCAACCGCCGTCGAAGGTGGCGATTTGATTGCGGTCATTGAGTAGGTAACTGTGACCGTTCGAGAAATTCG
>CAZKLA010000031.1:0-5790 GCA_964553455.1 uncultured Aquiluna sp.
AGTAGATATCCCTCGCGACAAGCGCGTGGTTATCTCCCTTACCTACATCTACGGCGTTGGCCGCACTCGCTCAAGCGAGATTCTAAAGACCACCAAGATCGATGAGTCGATTCGCGTAAAGGACCTAACTGACGACCAGTTGGTTGCACTTCGTGACGAGATCGAGAAGAACTACAAGGTTGAGGGTGACCTGCGACGCGACGTTGCAGCAGACATCCGCCGCAAGGTTGAAATCGGTTCCTACGAGGGACTGCGCCACCGTAAGGGACTTCCAGTCCGCGGTCAGCGTACCAAGACAAACGCTCGTACTCGCAAGGGTCCAAAGCGTACTGTCGCCGGCAAGAAGAAGGCAGCCCGCTAGTAGCGGCCGAAGGATTTAGGAGATAAAAAATGGCAGCACCTAAGGCATCCGCAGCGGCCCGCAAGCCACGCCGCAAGGATAAGAAGAACATCCCAACCGGTCAGGCGCACATCCGCTCGACCTTCAACAACACCATCATCACCATCACTGACCCAACCGGAGCTGTTATCTCCTGGTCGTCTTCTGGTGACGTGGGCTTCAAGGGTTCTCGTAAGTCAACCCCGTTCGCAGCTCAGATGGCAGCCGAGTCCGCAGCCCGCAAGGCTCAGGAGCACGGTCTAAAGAAGGTTGACGTTTTCGTAAAGGGCCCAGGCTCTGGTCGTGAGACTGCAATCCGTTCGCTTCAGGCCGCAGGCCTAGAGGTTGGCTCAATCTCCGATGTGACCCCACAGGCTCACAACGGTTGCCGCCCTCCAAAGCGTCGCCGCGTCTAACTACAGCTTTTTCAAAACTAAAGATTCAAAGCATTCAGCTAAGCCACTGAGTGTAAAGACGAGCATCAAATAGCGGATGCTCAGATGAAAGGAACCAAATAGTGCTAATTGCACAGCGCCCAACCCTTCACGAAGAAGTTCTAGGACCAAACCGTTCACGCTTCATCCTGGATCCACTGGAGCCAGGCTTCGGCTACACCCTTGGAAACTCACTACGCCGCACCCTGTTGTCCTCGATTCCAGGTGCTGCTGTGACCAACATCCGTATTCAGGGTGTTAGCCACGAGTTCTCCACCATCCCAGGTGTCAAGGAAGACGTTGTTGAGGTAATCCTGAACATCAAGAACCTAGTTGTTTCATCTGAGCACGACGCTCCAGTTGTTGCGCATCTAACCAAGAGCGCTGCCGGTCCTGTTACCGCAGCCGACATCCAGGTTCCTGCTGGTGTTGAGGTTCACAACCCAGAGCTAGTCATTGCGACTTTGAACGCTAAGGGCAAGCTAGAGATCGAGTTCGTTATCGAGCGCGGTCGCGGCTACGTTCAGGCTTCCCAGAACCGCAACCAGGATGCAGAAGCTGGCGTTATCCCAGTTGACTCCATCTACAGCCCAGTTCTAAAGGTTTCCTACCGCGTTGAGGCAACTCGTGCGGGTGAGTTCACCAACTTCGACAAGCTAATTGTTGACGTTGAGACCAAGCCTTCGGTTGAGCCTCGCGATGCGGTTGCATCTGCCGGTTCGACTCTGGTTGAGCTATTTGGCCTGGCCAAGGAGCTAAACGCTGAGGCCGAGGGTATCGAGATTGGACCAGCTCCAGTTGAGGTTGCAGCTTCTAACGAGCTATCGACCCCAATTGAGGACCTGGACCTAACCGTTCGTTCTTACAACTGCCTAAAGCGCGAGGGCATCAACACCGTTTCAGAGCTAATCGCTCTGAGCGAGGACCAGTTGATGAACATTCGCAACTTTGGTTCCAAGTCTGTTGACGAGGTTCGCGAGAAGCTTGCTTCCCTAGGCCTTCGCTTCAAGGACGCAGTCCCAGGATTCGACAGCGCTTACTTCGGTGGCGGCTTCGACGACGACCAGATCTAAACGCTTAGAAACTCAAGGAGAAAGAAATGCCAACCCCAACTAAGGGCCCACGTCTCGGAGGCGGTCCTGCCCACGAGCGTCTGATGCTCAACAACATGGCAACCTCGCTGTTCAAGCACAAGCGCATCGTTACCACTGAGACCAAGGCCAAGCGCCTGCGTCCAGTAGCCGAGCGCCTAGTGACTTTCGCGAAGCGCGGAGACCTACACGCACGTCGCCGCGTAATGCAGCAGATCCTCGACAAGGGTGTGGTTCACGAGCTATTCGCTGAGATCGCACCGCTAGTCGCAGACCGCCAGGGTGGCTACACCCGCATCACCAAGCTTGGCTACCGTAAGGGCGACAACGCTCCTATGGCAGTTATCGAGCTAGTGCTTGAGGCTGTAAACCCAAAGCCAAAGTCCAACAAGGTCAAGCTAACTAACAACGTCGCAACCACCGCAGCAGCAGCTGTTGTGGCAGAGGAAGTTGTTGAAGAGGCAGCTGTTGAGGTTGAGACCGCAGCTGTTGAGGCTGAGGCACCAGCAGTTGAGGCAGTGGAGGAAGCTCCTGCTGCCGAGGTAGTCGAAGAGGCTGCTGCTGAGGCTGAAGTTGTTGCTGAAGAGGCTCCTGCTGCAGAGGCAGAAGAGCCAAAGGCCTAATAAGGAATTACCAATGAGTGAACCCGCTGGTCTTGCCGGCGGGTTTTCTCGTTTCCGGATTGACTTCGCCTACGACGGCACAGACTTCAACGGCTGGGCAAAACAGCCAAAGCTTCGCACGGTTCAGGGCGACCTTCTCAAGGTTTTAGAGCAGATTTTTGGACCTACCGATAACGACTTTGGCATGCGAGTCGCCGGAAGAACTGACGCTGGAGTTCACGCGGACCACCAGGTTTGTCACTTCGATCTATCACCAGAGCAACAAAAGCGCCTGGGAAGAACACCGCTCACCGCAACCAGGTTAAACAACCTGCTGCCAGCTGATATTGCGGTCCACAGCGTGATGCTCGCAGCCGATGGCTTTGACGCCCGGTTCTCGGCGATTGGTCGCAGCTACAAGTACCTGATCACAGATGGTTTGTGTAAGCCAAACCCCAAGCGTGCGCGATACGCACTGAGTGTAAAAAAAGAACTCGATGTCCACCTCATGCAACAAGCCACTCAGCTGCTGGTTGGTCTGAGAGATTTTGGAGCATTCTGCAAGCCGCGTGAGGGAGCAACCACCATTCGCGACCTCAGAACCCTAACCGTCACGCGGCTCGAGGATAACTCGATTGAGGTATTCCTGGAAGCAGATGCCTTTTGCCACAATATGGTGCGGGCAATCGTTGGTTCGCTGATCGCGGTGGGGGAAAAGCGCCAAACCCTGGCTGAACTTCAGGCGATGCAAGAGTCTGCGGTTCGAGGCGCAAAAGTGAAGGTTATTGACCCCAAAGGGCTCACTTTGGACGCAATTTCTTACCCGAGTGACGAAAAACTTGCCGAACAGGCTCAGCGCGCTAGAAGAAGGCGTACCGCAGAGGAAATATCTGTTTGACCAAAGACTAATTAGTCCCCTAGAATTAGCCCTTGGTTCGGCTATGCCGAAAGGGTTTGAAACCGCGGTACTGAAGCGGAATCACACATAAGAAACTAAGAGGTAATTTAGCGTGCGTACTTATTCGCCTAAGGCCAGCGAGCTGTCCCACGAGTGGTTTGTCATCGACGCCACCGACGTGGTTTTGGGTCGCCTTGCTTCTCACGCCGCAGCATTGCTGCGCGGAAAGCACAAGCCGACCTTTGCTGCTCACATGGACAATGGTGACTTCGTCATCATCATCAACGCAGAGAAGGTTGCACTGACCGGTTCTAAGTTGGCCCAGAAGAAGGCTTACCGTCACTCTGGTTACCCAGGTGGTCTAACCGCTACCACTTACTCCGAGCTATTGGAGAAGAACCCTGAGCGCGCTGTTGAGAAGGCGATCCGCGGCATGTTGCCAAAGAACACCCTCGGCGACCAGCAGCTCTCCAAGCTAAAGGTTTACAAGGGCGCTGTTCACCCACACGTGGCACAGCAGCCAAAGCCGTTCGTCATTGACCAGATTGCCCAGTAAGGAATACCAATTGGCTGAGAAGACCGTCGCAGAAGACGCAGTAGTAGAGACCTCTTACACCACCGAGAGTGCTCCTGAGAAGCCAGTGCGCTCTCGTGGCAACCTGACTCAGAACGGTGCTGGAACTGGCCGTCGCAAGGAGGCAGTTGCTCGCGTTCGCCTAATCCCAGGTACCGGCAAGATCACCGTAAACGGTCGCACCCTTGAGGACTACTTCCCAAACAAGCTGCACCAGCAGCTAATCACCGACCCATTCAAGGTGCTAGAGCTACAGGGCGCATACGACGTCATCTCTCGCATCGATGGTGGCGGTATTGCTGGTCAGGCTGGAGCACTTCGCCTAGGCATTTCTCGTGCGCTAAACGAGATTGACACCGACAACAACCGCGCTGCTTTGAAGAAGGCTGGCTTCCTCCGCCGTGACTCTCGAATCATTGAGAGCAAGAAGGCCGGTTTGAAGAAGGCCCGCAAGGCTTCTCAGTTCTCCAAGCGCTAAAGATACGCTTCTGCCATGGGCAGGCTATTTGGCACTGACGGTGTTCGCGGAACAGCGAACAAAGACATCACCGCAGAATTCACGTTACGTTTGGCGCAAGCTGCTGCCTTGGTATTGGGCGCGGATGCTAGAAAACGTGGCGATCGCCCACGCGCTGTAATCGCTCACGACCCCCGTATTTCATCTGACTTCATTTCTGCTGCCGTGGCAGCTGGATTGGCATCTTCCGGCGTAGATGTATTTGACGCCGGCGTGGTCCCCACCCCTGCCGCCGCCTATCTAACCGCTGATATCGATGCCGATTTTGGTGTCATGATTTCTGCCAGTCACAACTCGGCCCCGGACAATGGCATCAAGTTCTTTGCCCGCGGGGGCCACAAATTGGCCGATGCTACCGAAGACAAGATTGCGGAAGCAATGGGCCAGGCCCTAACTCCTCTTGGTTCTGAGGTTGGCCGCGTAACCCGCTTCTCCGATGCCGAAGATCGCTACATTGTTCACCTGCTGGGCACTCTTCCAAACCGACTCGACGGCTTGAAGGTAGTGCTGGATTGCGCCCACGGTGCCGCAAGCGCGATCTCACCGCAGATTTTCTCCGATGCTGGTGCCAAGGTAATTGTGATTGGTGCTGATCCAGACGGCAACAATATCAACTCCGGTTACGGTTCCACTCATCTTTCAGCCCTCCAGGCCGCGGTTATCAGCCACAAGGCAGACCTGGGTATCGCCCACGACGGCGATGCCGATCGCTGCCTGGCGGTAGATCACACCGGTGCCATCGTGGATGGCGATCACATCATGACGATTTTGGCGCTCGCGCTTCGTGAAAAGGGTGCTTTGGCTAGAAACACTCTGGTTACGACCGTGATGTCGAACCTTGGCTTGAAGGTCGCCATGCGAAATGCAGGAATCGACATCGTCGAGACCGGTGTGGGTGACCGTTATGTTCTTGAGGCGATGCGCGAGGGTGGCTATTCGCTCGGCGGTGAGCAGTCCGGCCACGTGATCTTTGCTCAGTACGCAACCACTGGAGATGGTGTCCTTACTGGCCTCCACATCGCAGCCAAGGTTGCCTCATCGGGGCAAAGTCTGAACGAGTTGGCAGCCGTAATGCCTAACTACCCACAGGTTTTGATCAACGTTCCAGGGGTAGATAAGACCAAGGTTGGATCCGACGAGGAGCTGAATCAGTTGGTTGCCACCGCAGAGGAAGAGCTTGGCGATAACGGTCGAGTGCTGCTTCGCGCCTCCGGCACTGAGTCTTTGGTTCGCGTGATGGTAGAGGCTCAAGATCAGGGCACTGCGCAATCATGGGCCGAGCGCATCGCTTTGGC
>CAZKLA010000031.1:5890-15797 GCA_964553455.1 uncultured Aquiluna sp.
CTTCGCCGCTACCAGATTGCCGCCGGAGCGATGAGCGGTTTCACCGCATGGCTAAACAGCACCTTGATCCCAGTGCGCGAGGGGTTCGGGTACCAAATCGAATTTCAGCTGGTAGATCACGAAGCAAACGAATTTGTTTGGTGCGTATCGTTAGCCGGCGACGAGGACTCTTTCCTGAAGATTCAAGATGAATACAACGCTTCTGCCGAGCGAGCCAAGGCTTTTGAGACTTTCCCCAAGTGCATCGACTCGATGCAGATTAGCTTCGTTGAAGCCCTAGATCTTCCTAAGTAATACCTGCTGAACGCGGTGTTCGTCACCTTTTTGCATAACTAACTTTGCTCGAGATCTGGTTGGCTCGATGTTCTCTCTCAGGTTCGGAAGGTTTATGTTCTTCCAAAAGCCCTGGGCTCTCTCGATGGCCTGCTCCTGATTGAGTTGCTTGGTGAGCGGGTGAAAATAAGACAGCGGGTTGGTAAACGCGCTGGTCCAAAGCTGTAGGAAGCGAGAGAGGTACCACTTCTCGATGGTCTTCGGGTTGGCATCGATGTAGATGGTGAAATCAAAGAAGTCGCTAAGGGCAAGTTCCTGGCCAATGGCTGGCGGCTGAAGCACGTTTAGGCCCTCAAGAATCAAGACATCGGGAGTCTTTACCTCTTCGTACTCCCCATCGACAATGTCGTAGGACAGGTGAGAGTAGACCGGAGCGGTAACGCTTTCGACGCCTGACTTCACATCGCTTACGAACTTCAAAAGACGCTTGCGGTCATAGCTTTCAGGGAATCCCTTGCGATCCATGATGCCGCGACGTTCAAGCTCAGCATTTGGGTAGAGGAAACCGTCGGTAGTTACTAACTCAACCCTTGGAGTTCCCTCCCAGCGCGACATCAGCTCCTTCAGGAGTCTTGCCACGGTCGACTTGCCAACCGCAACCGATCCTGCGATACCAATAATGAAGGGGGTCTTGGCTGATCTCTCGCCTAGAAACTTGGAGGATGCGGAGTGAAGTTTCTGCATCTGACTGGCATAGAGCGAAAGCAGGTGAGAGACCGGAAGATAGACCTCCTCAACCTCTTTCATGTCCAGAAAGTCGCCGAGGCTTTTGAGGTTCTGCAGTTCCTGCTCGGTGAGCGGCAATTGCGTGTTTTTGCCAAGTTCAGCCCAGTCCTCGCGTTCAATTGCGAGGTAGGGAGATAGCTCTCCAAGGCCCAGTGCTGCGCTCATAATTGGCTATTCTGCCGTAGATTAGACCCCATGTGTGGAATCGTCGGCTATGTAGGGCCGGGGTCAACACTCGATGTACTTCTTGGAGGCCTAAAGCGCCTGGAATATCGAGGCTATGACTCCGCTGGTATTTCTGTAATTGACCCAGATTTGGGTCTGCAAACTCGCAAGCGTGCCGGCAAACTGCAGGTTTTGGTAGAAGACCTAAAGGACTCCCCGCTATCGGATGCGCACATCGGAATCGGCCACACCCGTTGGGCCACCCACGGTGCCCCAACTGACGGCAATGCCCACCCTCACCTTGGTGGTGAACACCTAAAGCTGTCCCTAATTCACAATGGCATCATTGAAAACTTTTCTGAGCTCAAGGCTGAGCTTTTGGCTCAGGGGGTCAAGTTCTCCTCTGAGACTGACTCTGAAGTAGCGGCTCACTTGGTTGCCCGTGCCTACGACGAAACCAAAGATCTAAAGACTGCTTTTGTCTCGGTGGTAAACCGCCTGCACGGTGCCTTTACCTTGCTGTGCATTCACGAGGATCACAAAGACCTGATTCTTGCTGCTCGCCGAAACTCGCCTTTGGTAATTGGCCTGGGCGATGAGGAGAACTTCCTCGGTAGTGACGTCGCTGCCTTCGTAGAGCACACCAAGCGTGCGGTGTCGGTTGGTCAGGACCAGATTGTTGAGCTCCGCCGTGACTCAGTACAGGTCTCTACCTTCCAGGGTGAACCGGTTGAGCTTGAGGAATTCGAAGTTAGCTGGGATGCCACGAGCGCTTCCAAGGGCGGTTGGCCATCGTTTATGGCCAAGGAGATTGCTGACCAGCCACAGGCAGTGGGCGACACCCTGATGGGTCGCCTAGATTCTGACGGCAGGGTCAAGCTTGATGAATTCGCTGGCTTGGAAAAGCTCGCAGAGGTAAACCGAATCATCATCACCGCCTGTGGCACGGCCGCCTATGCCGGTGAGGTGGCAAAGTACGCCATAGAGAAGTGGGCGAAGATTCCAGTCAGCGTTGAGCTGGCGCATGAGTTCCGCTACCGCGACCCCATCATTGATGCCAACACCTTGATCCTTGCGATCAGCCAGTCCGGCGAAACCATGGACACCCTGATGGCGATTCGATACGCCAAAGAACAGGGTGCGAAGGTTTTGAGCATCTGCAACACCCAGGGTGCTACCTTGGCACGCGAGTCAGATGCCACCATCTACACCCACGCCGGTCCAGAAGTTGCGGTGGCATCCACCAAAGCCTTCACCGCTCAAATCACGGCAGGGCTGCTGGTTGCGCTATCACTGGGCTGGATGCGCAAGGCGCACCAGGAGTCGGTACTAACTGACCTTGGCAAGGAACTGCTAAAGCTTCCACGCCAGGTCAAGAAGGTCCTGGAGTCACTAGATCGCATGCGCGATTTGGGTCGCGAATATTCCAATGCGAAGTCTGTCTTGTTCCTGGGTCGCAATGTCGGTTTCCCAATTGCGATGGAAGGTGCTCTAAAGCTAAAGGAGCTCGCTTACATCCACGCTGAGGGCTTTGCGGCAGGCGAGCTAAAGCATGGTCCTATTGCCCTTATTGAATCCGGCCAGCCTGTGATTGTTGTGGTGCCATCACCCAACGGCGAAGACTCGCTACACCCCAAGGTAATCTCCAACATTCAGGAGATTAAAGCTCGTGGCGCAAAGGTGATTGCGATTGCCGAGGTAGGCGATGAGCTGGTTGCTCAGTTTGCCGATGAGGTGTTTAGCATCCCTTCCTCCCACCCGATGATGGCTGCTGTGCTCTCCGTGATTCCACTGCAGACCTTCGCGCTAGAGCTTGCCAGCGCAAAGGGATTGGATGTTGACCAGCCAAGAAACTTGGCGAAGAGCGTTACGGTCGAATAAATGATCTACGGGGTCGGCACTGACCTTTGCTCAGTGGTGCGCATGTCAGATGCATTGGCTCGCACACCAAACTTGAAAGAGCGACTTTTCCACCCCAATGAGTTTTCGCTCTCCAATGAGTCACTCGCTGCAAGATTTGCCGCCAAGGAAGCACTGGCTAAAGCTCTCGGTGATCCAAAACTATTGCGCTGGTCAGAAATTGAGATTGTGAAGGATTCGCTCGGTAAGCCAAGCATTGAGCTGCATGGCGATTCCAAATCAAGGGTCGCGAGTCTTGGCATCACCTCGATTCAGCTTTCCCTCAGCCACGAACAAGACCTTGCTTCTGCCTTCGTTGTGTTGGAGGCTAACTAGATGCGTGAGATCCAGGTCGACCTAGCCAAAATTCAGGGCAACTATCGCCAGCTCAAAACGCTGGTTGCGCCCAGCGAGGTCATGGCAATCGTGAAAGCCAATGCCTATGGTCACGGTATGCACGAGGTCGCCCAGGCTCTCGAGGACATTTCAGTAGATGCGCTTGGCGTTGCCGATCTGGAGGAAGCCCTAGCGCTTCGCGCCGCCGGCATCAACTCTCGAATCATGTGCTGGATTCTTTCGACCGAAGACGACTTCCAGATGGCAGCCGAGCAGGACATTGAGCTAGGGATTTCAAATTTCGCGATTTTGGAAGCGGCGCTTGCGGCTGGGGTGAAGCACATTCACATCAAGGTAGACACCGGTCTCGGCAGGGCTGGATTTGCCAAGGCGCAGTGGCCAGAGGTTTTCGAGCAGCTTTCGGGAAAGACCATTGGTTTGTTCTCACACCTTTCAAATACCTCTGAGCAAGAAGATCGCAACCAAGAGAAATTGTTCCTAGAAGCCGAACAGGTCGCACTTGTTGCGGGAGTTCAGATTTCTCAGCGGCACTTGGCAGCAACCGCGGGAGCTCTTAGCTATCCCAGCATGAGATATGAAATGGTGCGCTGTGGCATCGGCATCTACGGCTTAAACCCCTGGGATGATCGCGAATACGGCGAGTACAAGCTTCAGCCCGCGATGCGGGCAATCGCTCAGGTCGTGAATCTAAAGCGAGTAGCGGCAGGCCAAGGCGTTTCCTACGGATACCGCTATCGGACGACCAAAGAGACCACTTTGGCCCTGGTTCCATTCGGTTACTCCGAGGGCATGCCAAGGATTGCGGTTGGTGCTCAAGTTTTGATTGCCGGGAAATTGTTTGAGATTTCGGGTCGAGTCGCCATGGACCAGTTTGTGGTTGATATTGGTGATCACGATGTCCCGCTTGGCAGCGAGGTGGTTATCTTTGGTGACCCCGCAAAATCTGAGCCGTCGGCGGAGGCACTTGGAGAATCGGCCGGCACCATCAACTATGAGATTGTCACCAGGATTGGTGGCAGGGCCAAGAGGGTTTACCTCTAGGTATGGAATTTCAAATTCAAGACCCAGAGCGCATGCACCAGCTGGGGTTAGCTGTCGCCAAAGTGCTTCGAGCAGGCGATTTACTTTTACTCAATGGTCCACTAGGGGCTGGCAAGACAACTTTGACCCGTGGCATTGGGGAGGGCCTTGGTGCCTCTGGAACTGTTCAGTCTCCAACCTTTGTGCTCGCTCGAACCCATAGAACAGCGGCTGGACCAAAGTTGGTTCACGTTGATGCCTATCGCTTGAACTCCGCGGTTGAGCTTGATGATCTGGATATTGACTTTGCTAATTCAATCGTTGTGGTGGAGTGGGCCAGAGATTACATCGACGGCATCGCCGAACACTGGCTCCAGGTTGACATCAATCGCGAGTCAGAAGATGAGTCGCGAGTGGTAACCATATCCGGCATCGGGAATCGCTGGCAGGGGGTGGAAATTGCTCTTAGCAATTGATACTTCCGCCGGAACCTCGACCGCTGTCTTCGACGGCGAAAAGCTACTGGCATTTGTTGAATACGATGACCCGTTCGGCCATGCCGAGAACATTGGAAATGCGATAGCCGAGGCTCTTGAAAAGGCTCAAGTAGTTGCCAGTCAAATAACCGCAGTCGCAATCGGCCGCGGACCAGCGCCTTACACCGGGCTTCGAGTTGGCATGGCCGCTGGAACAGCTTTCGCCACCGCATTGGAGCTGCCGATTTTCTCGGTGATGAATCTGGATGCCGTGGCTCTGGCCAGTGGGCTGGGCAAGATTGTCATCACCTCAGATGCCAAGCGAAAAGAACTCTTTGTTGCGGCTTATGACCAGGGCAAGAAAGTCTTCGGCCCTTCGGTGCTAAAGCCAGAAGAGCTAGAACAATTCGCAGACTTTGTCGCTGTCGCGGGTAAGTGCACCGCAGAGCTGGTTGGCCGTTACGCGATTTGGGCCAATGGACAAGGTTTAGATCTAAGTGATTCAACAGCCCTGTATTTGAGATCTCCTGATGTTGCACCCTCTGCTGGAAAGCGGGTGACTGGCTAATGGATTTTTGGGAACTAAACAAAGAGCACCTCACCACCGTGATGGATTTGGAACAGAAGTTGTTCCCTGAGGATGTGTGGTCAGCAACCAGCATGGCTACTGAGCTGGCTGCCAGTCACACCTACTACCTGGGAATCTTTGCCCCGGAACTAATTGGCTATGCCGGCCTGTCCACTCCGCCGGGAGCCTTAAGCTCAGATATCCAAACCATCGGAGTCGTTCAGGATCAACGCGGCAAGGGTCTTGGCAGGGATCTGATGCAGCGCCTTGTCGCTAAGGCCAAAGAACTTGGATCAGAGCAGGTGATGCTGGAGGTTCGTGCCGACAACGAACCCGCCATCGCGCTTTACAAAGACCTTGGATTTAGTCAGATCGATGTCCGCAAGCGTTACTACCAGCCGGCTGGAGTGGATGCCCTAATCATGAGGCTGGCGATCAGACAGCCGATTGTGCTTGGCATTGAGTCCACCTGCGATGAAACCGGCGTCGGTATTGTTCAGGGAAATCGACTGCTTGCGAATGCGCTGCACAGCTCTATGGATGAGCACTCGAAGTATGGCGGTGTGGTTCCTGAGGTTGCCGCTCGAGCACACCTTGAGGCAATCAAGCCGACTTTGGAGAAAGCCTTGAAAGAGGCGAATATCACCATGGCGGAGATCGATGCCATCGCAGTTGCCAATGGCCCTGGCCTGGCAGGTGCTCTGATGGTGGGCATTGGCGCTGCCAAAGGCCTGGCACTTGCCCATAACAAGCCGCTTTACGCGGTCAATCACCTGGTTGGCCACGTTGGTGCGGATGTGCTGGAGCGCGGAGCGGTCGAGCTTCCAACCATTGCGCTTTTGGTGTCTGGTGGCCACACCTCGCTGCTTTTGGTGAGACACCTGCTGAATGATGTTGAACTCTTGGGTGAAACCATTGACGACGCTGCCGGCGAGGCATTCGACAAGGTGGCAAGAGTTTTGGGCTTGCCATATCCGGGCGGTCCACAAATCGATAAGTTGGCTGCCGATGGCTCGCCGACTATTCGTTTTCCACGCGGCCTGACCTTGCCCAAGGATATGGAAAAGCATCGCTACGACTTCTCATTCTCTGGCCTGAAGACAGCGGTGGCTCGACATGTTGAGAAGGCTCAGGACTCAGGTGAGGATTTCTCCAAGGCAGATGTTGCCGCAAGTTTTAGGGAAGCAGTTGTTGATGTCTTGCTCACCAAAGCCATCAACGCCTGCAAAGACTTCGGGGTTTATCGCCTGCTGCTTGGTGGTGGGGTGGTGGCAAATGCCAGGCTGCGCGAAGAGGCCCATAAGCGCTGCCTCGAAAACGGCATTGAGCTTCGAATCCCAAGATTCCAACTCTGCACCGACAACGGCGCCATGATTGCGGCCCTAGGTTCTCAGCTGGTCATGGCAGGCAGAGCGCCGTCTGGTTTGGGCTTTGGATCGGAATCCACCTTGGAAGTCACCCAGGTTCAGACTCCCTAGAATCTCCCAGCTAACCTCCAGCGTTCTGTCACGCATGGCTGTCATCCTTTGGCTGTCAACAACTAAAGGAAAACATGCCTGACAAGAAATCTGAACCAGAAAATGCCGCTGAGGTCACTCAGCCAGCTGTCGCAAAAAAGCAGTTCGATTGGACTTCGCTCAATACCCTCTCGGTGGTTTCGCTTGCGAGCGCACTGAGCATTGTGGGAGCGCTGATCGCAGTGATCACAGGTCACATCGCACTCAAGCAAATCAAGGCCAGCGGAGAATCTGGTCGAGCACTCGCAATAACGGGAACTGTGATCGGATATGTCCACCTAGCGGGATGGATTATTTTCAGCATCCTAGGTGTTATTACAAAGGTTCTTATCTTCTCGGGCGTCCTAGGACTCCAGCCGATGGGCCCTGAGTACTTCGAATTCGAACGCGGATTCGGCGGAATGCACTTCGGTGACCGCTAACCACTTCGCTAGGAGAGCCATCTAGCGAATCGGTTGAACGATAAGAGCACGACGGGCGTCGCCTACCTTGGTGAGAATCAGGGTGGCGGCGCCCTCGCCTTTTAACTTCAGCTTTGGTCGAAGCTCTTCCGGCGTGATATCCACACCCCGCTTTTTGATTTCAAGTTTTCCAATGCCTCGCTGCGCCAAGGCTTTTCGAATTGTCGACTCATCCAAAGGCAAGACATCCAAAACTTGATAGGCCTTGAGCCAGGGAGAATCGTTGAGTTGCTCGCTCGAGAGATATGCGATGCCGTCTGAGATTCCCGTAAGTCCCTGCTGATTCGCAAAGTCACCGAGTAGCTGCGATCGAATCAGCGAGTAGTCCGGTTCATATACATACTGCTTCAGCGCTTCGCTGGCGAAACGATCTATGCCCTGACCCTCGAAGACGTAGCGCTGGCCATCCCTGAGCATCATGGCCGAACGCCCGACTCTTTCAGTTAGGCCATCAAACCAAAGTGCTAGCTCCACAAGGTCACCCTGGTGAGAGACCCACTGCGCCTCAGCATCGCTAGGAATCAACTCCAGCGGGAAAGCAGGGCCAAGTTTGATTCCCTTGGGTTTTGGGATACCAAAGCACCAGTCGAGGTTTGGGCTGAAATCTGCTGGGGCCAGTGTGATGTGCTGTGCTGACTTGCGGCCCAAGTCTCGGCGAGCCGGGTCTAGCCAGACTGCATCAAAAGCTTCGAGGTCAAAGTCCTCGGCATCCGAAACCTTTACCTCTGCAGTTGGAAAGGGTGCCAGGTTGAATGAAGCGAGAGCCGCGGTCTGCGGGTCTTGTTCGACAGCGGTTACTGTCAGGCCCAGTGATGCGAAGGCAAGCGAATCCGCACCTATTCCGCAGCCCAGATCCGCAATCTTTGAGTATCCGCGAAGCCTAAAGCGCTCTGCGTGCACAGCCGCAACTTGCAGCCTGGTGGCTTGCTCTAGCCCAGCTTCAGAAAAGAGCATGCTCGAGGCAAACTCACCAAACTTCGACTTGGCTCGAGTTCTAAGCCTTGCCTGGGTAATAACCTCGGTGACCAAAAGGGCAGGATGGCCGGCTTTTCTCAATTTGGTGATTATCGAAAGCACATCTGCCTTGGAATCAATCTCGCCTACTTCATCGAGCAGCCTCAGCGCTTCGGCGGTCAGTAATTGATTCATGAAACAAGGCTAGCGGTCCTGCTACTAGCACTCACCTTGACTGAGTGCTAAATTGCCCCTAAAGTTTTATTAGCACTCGAACACCGAGTCTGCTAATCCACATCTTTAAGAAAAGAAGAGGTCAAAGTGTCGGTTTCTATCAAGCCACTCGAAGATCGCATTGTTGTTCGCCCAATTGAGGCAGAGCAGGTAACCGCATCCGGTCTGGTAATTCCAGACACCGCAAAGGAGAAGCCTCAGGAGGCTGAGGTTGTCGCGGTTGGTCCAGGTCGCTTTAGCGATGAGGGTGACCGCATTCCAGTTGACGTAAAGGTCGGCGACCGCGTTATCTTCTCAAAGTACGGCGGCACCGAGCTTAAGTACGACGGCAAGGAGTACCTCGTGCTCTCTGCTCGCGACGTGCTCGCAATCATCGAGCGCTAAATCATTTAGAGGACGACCCAGGGCAACCTGGGTCGTTTTCGTTTAACCCCTAGGCTGTGGGGGTGAAGACACGTTCTAGCCACTCAAATGGGTTACTGCTGGGTGTCAGCGCATATCTCATCTGGGGATCATTTCCTCTGATCATTAGCGCTACCAGCTTTGCCAATCCATTTGAGGTTGTGGTCTGGCGAGTGGTCTTCGGATTCCTGTTCGCAGCCCTCGTGCTCACTGTCATTCGTGGCTGGGGCAAAATCATTGAGCTTCTGAAGTCACCAAAAAAATTGCGCTGGTTGGCAGTTGCCTCAGTTTTCATTTTTATCAACTGGGAGACCTACGTTGTAGCGGTTGCCACCGGTAACACCATTGAGTCTTCGCTCGGTTACTTTATAAATCCGCTGATCACAATTGTGTTTGCCGTTGTCTTTTTAGGGGAGCGGCTAAGGACCCCGCAGTGGATAGCACTGGCAATAGGACTGGTAGCGGTAGCGGTGCTGACCTTTGACTATGGCAGGCCACCTTGGATTGCTTTCGTGCTCGCGATTAGCTTCGCAATTTATTCGCTGGCCAAAAACAAGGTGGGCGGCAAGATTCAAGCCACCCAGTCTTTTGCTCTCGAGTCACTCTTGGTCATGCCAATCGCTTTGGCCCAGTTGGCATTTATCGCAAGCCAAGAGCCCATTACCTTGCTGCAGAGTCCGTCAAACGCCTTTGTGTTGATTAGCTTCGGAATCCTGACTGCGGTGCCATTGATTTTGTTCGGGGCTGCCGCTTCCAGGATCCCGCTTTCCACAATTGGCTTTATTCAATACATGA
>CAZKLA010000032.1:0-5907 GCA_964553455.1 uncultured Aquiluna sp.
CCCCCGGCAGCAAGCTGGAGGCCGATGTTCGTGGCACCAGAGTCCCCTATGAAGTTGTGAAGCTCCCGTTCTACAAGGCAGAGAGATAAAGATGGCAAATCCAGAGAACCTTCAGTACACCAAAGAGCACGAGTGGGTGCTCGTCGATGGCGACGTCGCAACCGTTGGCATCACCCAGTACGCAGCAGATGCCTTGGGCGAGATTGTCTACGTTGACCTACCCAAGCCTGGCAGCTCAACCAGCTACATGAAGATTTGTGGCGAGATCGAGTCAACCAAGTCGGTTGGTGAGCTCTACGCCCCAATGGATGGCGAAGTTGTTGAGGCCAACACCTCGCTGTCTGGCGCTCCAGAGGCCATCAACCAGGACCCATACGGCGCTGGTTGGCTAATCAAAATCCGCTACACCCAATTGCCAGAGCTACTAACTGCTGCCGAGTACGCGCAGCTAACCGGGGAGTAATAGTTGCTAGAGAAGCACCACGATTTCCAGTTCCGCCACATCGGTCCCGACCTTGCCCAGCAAAAAAAGATGTTGGATTTCGTTGGTGCTGAATCTCTAACCGATCTGATGGAAAAGGCGCTGCCGGAAGCAATCCAGTACTCCGGTGGCAGCACTCTGCCAGCTCCAATCAGCGAGGATGAGGCGCTTGCCAGACTGCACGAGATCGCAGGCAAGAACCACATCACACAAACCTTTATCGGTCTCGGTTACTACGGAACCAGGACCCCAGGGGTAATCAAGCGCAATGTTTTAGAGAATCCAAGCTGGTACACCGCTTACACCCCATACCAGCCGGAGATCAGCCAGGGCCGACTAGAGGCTCTAATCAACTTCCAGACTGTCGTCACCGACCTCACCGGCATGAAGACTGCCAACGCATCGATGCTGGATGAGTCAACCGCAGTAGTCGAAGCGATGATGATTGCCAGACGCAGCGCTGATTCTCAGTCCGATATCTTCTTCGCCGACGAAGACCTATTCCCACAGACCAAGCAGCTACTTGAGCACCGCGCTGACCCAATGGGGATTGTGATTCGCTACTTCAACCCAGCAAACCCCCAAGAGCTGGATCAAGAGTGCTTTGGTGCTGTGGTGCAGTACCCGGGAGCTTCCGGCCGCATCATCGACTTTGACAACCTGTTTGCCAAGGTTCACGAATTCGGTGGCCTAGCAATCGCAACCGCAGACCTAATGGCGCTCACCCTCATCACCCCTCCGGGAGAGCACGGCGCCGATGTGGTTTGTGGCACCACCCAGCGTTTTGGTGTCCCGATGGGCTTCGGTGGTCCACACGCCGGCTACCTCGCGGTTCGCGACAAGCTGGAGCGCACCATGCCAGGACGCCTAGTTGGTGTCTCGGTTGATGCCGAAGGCGCACCTGCCTACCGACTAACGCTGCAGACTCGCGAGCAGCACATTCGCCGCGAGAAGGCCACCAGCAACATCTGCACCGCTCAGGTTTTGCTTGCGGTAATTGCCGGCATGTATGCCGTCTACCACGGACCAAAGAACCTAAAGGCGATCGCTTCGGAAATCCACGCCAAAACCACAGCCCTTGCGAAAGTGCTGGAGGAAGCCGGTTTCTCGCTGCAAAACAGCCACTACTTTGACACCATTCGAGTCCAAGGCGTTGATGCTCAGAAGATCTATCAGGCTGCTCGAGCCAAAGACCTAACCATCCTCAAGGTGGACGACTCAACCTTGGGTATCTCGGTTGATGAGAGCACCAGCTGGCAGCACCTTGCCGACCTGGCAGCTGCTTTTGGTGCGAGAGCGCCTAAGTCGACCGACGCCTCGGACCGCCTCCGCAATCACCGAACCAGTGAATACCTGCAGCACCCGGTATTCAACTCCTACCACTCCGAGACCGCGATGCTTCGCTACCTAAAGAAGCTCGCTGACTTCGACTACGCGCTCGACCGCGGCATGATTCCGCTGGGCTCTTGCACCATGAAGCTCAACTCGGTCACCGAGATGGAAGCAGTCACCTGGCCAGAGTTTGCCAACCTTCACCCATTTGCTCCAGCCGAAGACACCCAGGGCTACCTCGAACTAATTGGTGAGCTAACCAGCTGGCTAAGCGACATCACCGGCTATGAGGCAGTATCTCTCCAGCCAAATGCCGGAAGCCAGGGCGAGCTTGCGGGACTTCTCGCAATCCGCGGTTACCACCGCTCGCGCTCGGACTTCCAGCGCAATGTCTGCCTAATCCCATCTTCTGCTCACGGCACCAATGCCGCGAGCGCCGTGCTGGCCGGCATGGAGGTTGTGGTTGTCGAGTGTGACGAGAACGGCAACGTTGACGTTGATGACCTGAAGGCCAAGATTCAGGCGACCGGAGACAAGCTCTCTGCTCTGATGATCACCTACCCGTCCACCCATGGTGTTTACGAGGAAGCGGTCGTTGAGATCTGCGACCTGGTTCACGCAGCCGGAGGTCAGGTCTACATCGATGGCGCCAACACCAACGCAGTGGTGGGATTTGCGAAGTTCGGTGAGTTTGGTGGCGATGTCTCGCACCTAAACCTGCACAAGACCTTCTGCATCCCTCACGGTGGTGGTGGCCCTGGTGTTGGTCCAGTGGTAGCTCGCTCGCACCTGAGCGCATTCCTACCTGGTCACTCCATGGCACAGACCGAGTTGACCGGATATGGTCCTGTATCGGCGGCGCCATTTGGTTCACCTAGCATCCTGCCAATCTCATGGGCATACATTCAGATGATGGGTAACGATGGCCTTCGCTCCGCTACCGCGGTTGCGGTGTTGAGCGCAAACTACGTTGCCAAGAAACTATCCAAGGCATTCCCGCTGCTCTACACCGGTAAGCACGGTCTAGTAGCGCACGAGGCAATCATTGACATTCGTCCACTGCAGAAGGAAGCGGGCATCGGCAACGATGACATCGCGAAGCGCTTAGTTGACTACGGTTTCCACGCACCAACCATGAGCTTCCCAGTTGCCGGAACCCTCATGATTGAACCAACTGAGTCTGAGCCGATGGAAGAGCTAGATCGCTTCATCGAAGCGATGCTGGCAATCCGCGCCGAGGCCCAGCAGGTTCAAGATGGCGTCTGGCCACAGGATGACAATCCGCTGGTGAATGCCCCACACACCGCAAACCACCTGGTCTCAGAGTGGAACCACCCTTACTCTCGAGAGCTAGCTGTCTTCCCAACGGACTCGCAGCGCAAGAGCAAATACTGGCCACCGGTGAGGCGTATTGACGGCGCATTTGGTGACAGGAACCTGACCTGCACCTGCCCACCAATTGAAAGCTTCGCCAAGAACTAATCCAGCGGAACTAGGTGTTGCCGGATCATTTCGGCCGCTTGCTCCAGAGTGATCTCATCGGTAGCTATACCCAGAACAAACTCCATGCCTTCTGGCTCAGTGAAGTTGTGCTTGTATCCGTTCTGAAACAAAAACGCCACCATCAAGGTCCAGGTAGTGCGCTTGTTTCCGTCTACCAATGCGTGATTCTTTGCGACCGAGTGCGACAGCGCGGCAGCCTTCAACTCAAGTGTTGGATACGCGTCCTCGCCAAAAACTGTGGTCTGTGGCCTGGCCAGAGCAGAGTCCAGCAGCCCAACATCCTTCACAAAGAACCCCAAAGCTTTGATCACATAAAGTGCGTCTGCTAAATCGAGGTAGACGGTCATGCGTCAGCCAAACGCTCCATGAGATCTTTGTCATGGGTTAGGACAAACTTGAGAGCTTCGTCGAGTTTGCGTCGTTTTTGAGACTGGTGCTCAACCATTCGCATCGCCTCGATTAGCGCCTTTTGTTTGGACAACCCAAGCTGAAGGGACAGGCGTTCTAGGACTTGCTCGTCTTCTGCGGTCAATCTAATTGTCATAGCCATAACGTAATGGTATCAACTTGATACCACTTTGAAAAGAACGAATCTGTGGATAACTGGCTCTTTTTTGAGGATGTTAGTGAGGCATCAAAAGCTGATTGGCTGCCTCAAGCTCAACGCTGAGATCGCGGTCGGGTCCAAACCCTGGCACGCGCTCACGCAAAATCGCGATTAGCTCTCCGGTGATTGGCGCTGGCTTCAAAGGTGCTCGGAGTTCGACACCCCGGGCAGCTGCCACCAACTCGATTGCGAGCACCATTCGCAGGTTGTCAATGGACTTGCGCAGCTTCCTACCTGCGTGCCAGCCCATTGATACGTGATCTTCCTGCATCGCCGAAGACGGAATCGAATCAACACTGGCGGGGACAGCTAGACGCTTGTTGTCGCTTACAAGGGCGGCCTGGGTGTACTGGGCAATCATGAGACCCGAATCCACACCTGGGTCAAAGGCCAAGAACGCAGGCAGCTTGCGGTTTCGAGCCACATCCAAGAATCGGTCAGTGCGACGCTCGGAGATTGAACTTAGGTCCGCCACCGCGATTGCCAAGAAGTCCAAGACATAGGCAACTGGAGCTCCGTGGAAGTTCCCGTTCGAGGTGACCTCACCATTTTTTAGCACCACCGGGTTGTCGATAATCGACGCCAGCTCGCGCTGCGCCACCAACCTGGCATGAGTCACGGTGTCGCGAACAGCACCGGCAACCTGAGGCGCGCAGCGAAGTGAATAAGCATCCTGCACCACGCCATCGCCGTGGCGGTGTGAGGCGACAATCTCGCTGCCGGCAAGCGCATTAAACATATTGCGAGCACTCTGCGCCTGACCCGGGTGAGGCCTTAGGTCCTCATGCAGGGCAGATCGGAATACCTGGTCGGTGCCCATCTGACCTTCGACACTCATCGCGGCAATCACATCGCCCTGGTCTAACAAGATATCGAGATCGTGAATGGCGAGCAGCAGCATGCCCAACATTCCGTCGGTGCCATTGATTAGCGCAAGGCCTTCTTTTTCGCGCAGCTCAACCGGAGTTATGCCGGCTTCAGCCAACAGCTCGGCTACTGGACGCTCAATGCCGTCTTTGCCAAAGGCTCGACCTTCGCCCATTAGGACCATTGCGCAGTGTGCGAGCGGAGCCAGGTCTCCCGAGCATCCCAGCGAACCAAACTCCAGCACCCTAGGGGTAATACCCGCATTCAAAATCTCGGCATAGGTCTGCGCCACCACTGGACGCACACCGGTTTGCCCCGAACACATGGTCTTCAGGCGCAGCAACATGAGCGCGCGAACAACCTCGCGCTCAACTGGCTCCCCCATGCCTGCGGCATGTGAGCGGATCAAAGACTTCTGCAACTGCACGCGATCGGCCATCGGAATGTGGCGCTGAGCCAAAGCTCCAAAGCCAGTAGAAATGCCGTAAACCGGCTCATCGGAAACTGCCAAGCGCTCGATGTGCTCTCGGGTTTCCGCCATAGCACTGAGTGCCTCAGGGCTAATCTCGATCTTGGCATTGCGCCTGGCAACTGCCACCACATCGCCCGCGGTCAACCCAGAAGTTGAGAGAACTACTTTTTCCATGACTTACCTTCCGTAAACCTTTGCCCCAGCCACGTATGTGCTGGCAATCAGCTGCACTCCTGGCCGATAGGCCAAAAACAAATGATTTGGTGCATCCAAAATCGCGAAGTCTGCGCGCATGCCGACTCGCAGGTTGCCGCGCGAGTCATCACGCAGCGCCAGCGCACCACCGCGCGTGGCTGACCACACTGCCTGATCTACGCTGAAGCCCATTTCGCGAACTGCTACCGCGATGCAGAACGGCATAGAGGTTGTATAGCTGGAACCTGGATTGCAGTCGGTGGCAAGGGCCACTTTTACACCGGCAGCAAACAAGCGCTTGGCATCTGGATATGGGCTTCGAGTTGAGAACTCAGCACCTGGCAACAAGGTGGCAACTGTGTTGCTTTTTGCCAATAGTTGTATGTCCGCATCACTTAGGTGTGTGCAGTGATCAACCGAGGCGCAATCAAGCTCAACCGCAAGCGCAAT
>CAZKLA010000032.1:6007-15289 GCA_964553455.1 uncultured Aquiluna sp.
ACTCCTGCCATGCGAGCAGCAAACTCTTGCTCGCGACTGCCGGCGAACATCAGGTGAGCGTGACTATCGACAAAACCAGGAATCACGCAGCGACCATCAACATCAACTACTTCATCGCAGGATGGAGCGCTGTCCACGCTTCCAACCCACGCCACTCGCCCGTCCTCAACCACAAAGGCAGCATTCGGCAATGTCTCCAAAACACCGACTTCGGTCGCTGGCATGACCAGCGAACCGATGTTGGTGAAGAGGGTTTTAGGCACTATTCGGTGTCCAACATCGGGACGTGAACGTGCTTCTCGCGGGCAACCGCTTGAGCTTCTGGGTAACCGGCATCGCTGTGACGAATCACACCCATGCCAGGGTCATTGGTCAATACCCGCTGCAGTTTCTGAGCGGCAAGCTCGGTGCCATCGGCAACCGAAACCTGGCCGGCGTGAATCGAGCGACCCATGCCAACGCCACCGCCGTGGTGGATAGAAACCCAAGAGGCGCCGGAGGCGATGTTTAGCATGGCATTAAGTAGTGGCCAGTCGGCAATCGCATCTGAACCATCCAGCATTGCTTCGGACTCACGATAAGGAGACGCAACGCTGCCGCAGTCGAGGTGGTCGCGACCAATCACAATCGGCGCAGAAACCTCACCCTTTTTCACGAGGTCATTGAAGACCGCGCCAGCCTTGTCACGCTCGCCATAGCCAAGCCAGCAAATGCGAGCTGGTAGACCCTGGAACTCGACGCGATCCTGGGCCATCTTGATCCAGCGGTGCAGGTGTTCGTTCTCTGGGAACAGCTCCAATACCGCCTGGTCGGTGCGGTAGATGTCTTTCTTATCGCCAGAAAGCGCTACCCACCTAAATGGACCCTTGCCCTCGCAGAACAACGGGCGAATGTATGCCGGAATGAAACCTGGGAACTTGAAGGCGTCTTGGAAGCCGCCCTGGCGAGCCTCGTCGCGAATCGAGTTACCGTAGTCAAAAACCTCCGCACCCTTGGCCATAAATCCAACCATTGCCTCAACGTGCTTTGCCATCGAGGCCTTCGCACGATCCGAAAACTCCTTTGGATTTGCCAGCGCGTAGTCGCGGGCGTCAGCTAAGTCCACCCCCTCCGGGATGTAATACATCGGGTCGTGTGCCGAAGTCTGGTCGGTAACAATGTCGATTGGCACGTCGCGCTTTAGCAGCTCAGCAAAGATAGTCGCTGCGTTACCCACCACTCCAACCGAGATTGCCTTGCGCTGGTTCTTGTAGCGCACCACGCGCTCAATGGCGTCGTCAAGGTTGTCGGCAATTTCATCTAGGTAACGAGTCTCGATGCGCTTGCGCAAGCGTGACTCGTCGATATCAACAATGAGGCAGGTGCCCTCGTTCATGGTTACCGCAAGTGGCTGGGCTCCACCCATTCCACCGCAGCCGCCGGTAAGGGTGAGAGTTCCAGCCAAGGTGCCGCCAAAGCGCTTCTGAGCAACCGCGGCGAAAGTTTCGTATGTGCCCTGCAGAATGCCCTGAGTTCCGATATAGATCCAAGAACCCGCGGTCATCTGCCCATACATGGTCAGGCCAAGCTTCTCTAGCCTGCGGAACTCCGGCCAGGTGGCCCAGTCGCCAACCAGGTTGGAGTTTGCCAGCAAAACCCTTGGTGCCCACTCGTGGGTTTGGAAGACGCCTACCGGCTTGCCGGACTGCACCAGCATGGTCTCGTCGTTCTTCAGGTGGGTAAGTGTCTTCACCAGTGCATCGAAGCTGTCCCAGTTTCTTGCGGCCTTACCGTTACCACCGTAAACAATAAGTTCTTCTGGGTGCTCGGCAACCGATGGGTCGAGGTTGTTGTGCAGCATTCGAAGAGCGGCTTCTTGTTGCCAGCCCTGAGCGGTCAAGGTCGATCCGGTTGCTGCCCTGAGAGTACGCGCCATTGCATTCATACCTAAAGTTCACAACTATCCAATGCGACAAACAATGGGCTATCCAAAGATGTGTCTGGGATTTCAGACATACTTTTAACATGAGCAAAATCCCGGCGGCCGAGCGCACGCTCAACCTGCTGCGTGCGATGGCCGAAATTGGTCAACCGGTGACCGCGGCCAGGCTCGCTAAGCGCATCGGGATACCGAGATCTTCTTGCTACCAGCTGCTAGAAGTCCTCAAGTCCCAAGGCTTCGCCATCCACTTCCAAGACGATAAGCGTTGGGGTTTAGGTCTTGCGGCATGGGAGCTCGGCAGCGCCTACCAGCGGCATGCACCACTTGAAAGACTGGCGAAGCCAGTCATTACAAATTTGGTTTCTGAGCTAGCTCAAAAAACTCCAGTTGTTGGTCACCTTGGTGTCCTGGATGGATCCGATGTGCTCTACCTCCTAGAGCAGCGTCCGGCCAAGTCGCTCAAGCTGGTGACAGATGTCGGGGTGAGGCTCCCCGCTCACCTCACCGCCTCAGGTCGCGCGATGCTCGCTCACCTTGATCAAAAGCAGCTATCGGCATCCTTCCGAGGTCGTGAACTTACGACCAGAACAAACCTTGGGCCAAAGACCCTTAGGGATCTCAAGGACATTCTCACCACTGAGAAAGGGCAAGGCTTTGCCCTTGAGGTTGATGAGGTGACCATGGGATATGCCTCGGTCGGGGTGGCAATTGTCGATCACCTAGATCACCCGATGGCGGGACTTGCCATCACACTGCAATCCAGAGAGTTAGAAAAGCTACAGTTATCTCAATTAGCGCAGATGCTAATCGCATCCGCAAACGATCTGTCGAGAAAGTTTGGTCACCATGGCTGAAGATGCGAAGTGGCCCAGAGCGGCATCGCTAATCTCCAAAGCAGCCTCTCCAATTGGTCTAATCGACGTGCCAGCTTCCAAGACCTCGATCTCCGAGACCAACGCTCATCTAACCCCCAAGGCAATTCGGGAAGCTTTGCTTCGATACAGCACCTATAGCTACTCAACCGGCAGAGATCTTTCGACTCTCAGTATTCAAGACCTCGGCGCAATCGAGAGCCCGGATAGCAACGAAGCACAAACCACCGCCGTAATCAAGGACGCAGGCAAAGAGCTAACCATTGCCCTAGGTGGCGACAACTCAATTACCTATGCCGTTGGGCTCGGCGTCTTTGGCGCTGACCTTGCCACCGCGGGGCTTATCACCTTGGACGCTCACCACGACCTTAGAGATGGAATCTCAAATGGTTCGCCAGTGCGAAGGCTGATCGAGGCAGGACTTGATCCAACACGAATCGTGCAGATTGGCATCAATGACTTTTCGAACTCGGCTCAGTATGCGCAATTGGCCGGTGACCTTGGCATCACTGTGATTTCACGCGAGATGGTTGCGGAAATCGGGATCAAAGAGGCTTGCAACATCGCACTAAATGTTGCCGGCAGCGCGGAAGGGCCAATACATGTGGACCTAGACGTTGATGTTTGCGATCGCAGTGTGGTGCCAGCCTGCCCGGCTGCCGCCCCCGGTGGACTGTCTGCCTTTGAACTTCGCCAAGCAACCAGAATTCTCGCAAGCCATGAGCTTGTTCGTGGATTCGACATCACAGAAATTGACGCCAGCAAGGACAGCGAAGACCAGAGAACCGTGAGGTTGGCTGCGCTCTTGGTTCTAGAGGCAGTGGCTGGCTTTCAAAGTAGGTAAATAGCTATTTGGTGGAGTCTTTGACAAAGCCAAGGTCGAGCCCTAACAGCCTCGAATCCGAAGTGTAGAAGTCCACCCCCGCAGCTGAGGCCTGGGCTATCAACATCCAGTCAAATGGATCGGTATTTGCCAAGTGGCCAAAGTTTGTCGCAGCTAGAGCAGCTTCGGAACTGTAGCTCAGCTCGACCAAGCCAATGTCATTGAGCATTTTGGAAATGTCTTTGGCTAGCTTTGGGCCACGATGCTTTCGACTGAGAAGCTGCAGTTCAAAAATGCTGACCGGGGAGTAGTAAGCCCAACCGGCACCTTCAAACCGTCTAAGAAACTGCCGGCCAAACTTGGTTGGGCTAGAAAGCGCCCAGATCAGGGCATTGGTGTCGAGCAACATCAATTGAACTTAGCTTCCCAGTTCGGGTAGTCCTCAAGCCAGTTTGCGCCATCGATTTCGATCGCATCCCAGCCAGCCATCTCAGTGGCGAAAGACCCCAGTGGCAATCTCGAGCTTTCGAAAGGCACAAGTTTTGCAACCGGCTTTCCATTGCGGGTTACCACCAACTGCTCGCCGCCCTCGACGCGCTCGAGTTGCTCAGAAAGCTTGGCCTTTAGCTCAAAAACACTCACGAATTTCTCCATGCCTCAATCGTAGAAACTATGACCAATCTGGTCAATCTTTTTCCCAAGGAAAAGCTACAGAGTTGCTACCGCCGGCATTCTGTGGGATTGGAATCTGTGGATAACAAACCTCTTGGGGTGTCTGTGGAATACCGCCAAATAGCCCAGTAAACTATTGGTATTCCGCAGTGCCGCGAGCCAAATATCCATCCCGAAACTGGATTTCCAGCAAACCGAAGGGGAAAAGTGCCAAAGATCATCGTCGAGATCATGCCAAAGCAGGATCTGCTAGACCCACCAGGCAAGGCGGTAGCCAACGCTCTAAAGCGCTCCGGACACAGCGACATCCAGAACGTGAGAATTGGTAAGCGCATCGAGCTGCACTTCGATCGCCCAATTACCCAAGCAGACCTAGATAATGCCAAGAGCGTTGCTGACTCTTTCCTCTCCAACGACGTCATTGAAGACGTGGTTGCGATCACCAAAGAGGACTAATGAAGATTGGCGTAATCACCTACCCGGGCACCTTGGATGACCGGGATGCCCAGCGCGCAATTCGACTAGCCGGTGGCACTCCTGTTCCACTTTGGCATGCCGACAACGACATCAAGAAGGTTGATGCGGTGGTGCTACCAGGCGGCTTCTCCTACGGTGACTATCTACGCTGCGGAGCAATCGCGGCCCAGGCACCGGCGACCCAAGAAGTTGTAAAACTTGCCGCTCAGGGTCTACCGGTTCTAGGTATCTGCAACGGTTTCCAGGTGTTGGTTGAGGCTCACCTTTTGCCTGGTGGCCTAATTCGCAACGAACACCAGCACTTTATTTGCCGAGACCAGCGACTAAAGGTTGAAAACACCAACACCGCATGGACCAACCTGTTCGAGCAGGATGAAGAAATCACCATTCCGCTGAAAAACGGTGAAGGCGGCTACATCGCGAGCGCCGACACCCTAAGGATGCTGGAGGCCGAGAACCGCGTGGTCTTCCGCTACCTAGACGTAAACCCAAACGGTTCGATGAATGACATCGCAGGACTTACCAACGAGCGCGGCAACGTGGTTGGGCTAATGCCTCACCCTGAGCACGCGGTTGAGCCAGGCTTTGGCCCGGACACCGATATCGCAACTAGATCAGGCATCGATGGTTTGAAGTTTTTCCAGTCGGTATTGAAGGCTTTGGTGAACAGCTAATGAGTAAGAGACCTACCAACGTCGACACCGTCTCAGACGCCATCGCCCAGGACAAAGAGCAGCCCTGGAAAGAACTCGGTCTAAAAGAAGACGAGTACCAGAGCATTAGAGACATCTTGGGCAGGCGCCCAACCTCTTCCGAGCTAGCCATGTATTCGGTGATGTGGTCCGAGCACTGCAGCTACAAGTCCTCCAAGATCTACCTTCGCCAGTTTGGTGAGAAGGTCACCCCGGAAATGAAAAAAGACCTGATGGTCGGCATGGGTGAAAACGCAGGTGTAGTGGATATCGGTGAGGGCCTAGCCGTGACCTTCAAGGTAGAGAGCCACAACCACCCAAGCTACATCGAGCCTTTCCAGGGAGCCGCCACCGGTGTCGGTGGCATTGTCCGCGACATCTTGACCATGGGTGCAAGACCTATTGCCGTTATGGACCAGCTGAGATTCGGTGCTCCTAATGACCCAGACACCGCACGTGTGGTTCACGGTGTTACCAGCGGCATCTCGTTCTACGGCAACTGCCTGGGACTGCCAAACATCGGTGGCGAGACTGTCTTTGACAAGGTCTACCAGGGCAACCCGCTAGTCAACGCCCTTGGCGTAGGTGCTATGAAGCACGAAGACCTAAAGCTTGCCAAGGCATCAAACCCTGGCGACCTAGTGATCCTGTTTGGCGCTAGAACCGGTGGCGATGGCATCGGTGGCGTGAGCGTTCTAGCCTCAGAAACCTTTGACTCAACCGGACCAACCAAGCGCCCCGCGGTGCAGGTTGGTGACCCATTTGCCGAGAAGGTGCTCATCGAGTGCTGCCTTGAGCTTTTCTATGCCGGAGTGGTTGCCGGTATTCAAGACCTAGGTGGAGCAGGTATTTCCTGTGCGACCTCAGAGCTTGCCTCTAACGGTGGCAAGGGCATGAGGGTGCAGCTGCAGAATGTGCTACTCAGAGATGACTCGCTAACCCCAGAAGAGATTCTGATGAGTGAGTCCCAGGAGCGCATGATGGCCATCGTGCCACAGAGCGACCTAAAGGCTTTCGAACAGATCGTGCAGAAGTGGGAAGTTGAGTACTCAGTTCTCGGTGAGGTAATCGACGAGGACCGCCTCTACATCAACTGGGGAGACAAGGAGATCGTCAATGTCCCACCAAGAACCGTGGCACACGACGGACCGGTCTACCACCGCCCAGTCGAATACCCGAAGTACCAGGACGCACTAAACGCCAACAGCTCCCATTCACTTTCAAGAGCAACCGCACCGGCAGAACTTGCCAAGCAAATCATGGCGATTGTCACCAGCCCCAACCAGGCAGACAAATCATGGATCACCGCGCAGTACGACCGCTACGTAATGGGCAACACCGCACTTTCGATGCCGGATGATGCCGGCATGATTCGCGTGAGCGAAGAAACCGGTCTAGGTATCACGCTGGCAACCGATGCGAATGGCAAGTACTGCCAGCTTGACCCTTACCAGGGAGCGCAGCTCGCTCTGGCAGAGGCATACAGAAATGTCGCCGTAACCGGAGCCAAGCCAAAAGCAGTAACGAACTGCCTAAACTTCGGAAGCCCTGAGAACCCAGAGGTGATGTGGCAGTTCAAGCAGGCAACTGCTGGTCTCGCCGATGCCTGCATGGAGCTGGGCATTCCAGTCACCGGTGGAAACGTATCTTTCTACAACCAGACCGGTGACGTCGCGATCTACCCAACCCCAGTGGTTGGCGTTTTAGGTGTGATCGACAACGTCGCAAGACGAATCCCTTCTGGCTGGCAAGACGATGGCAACAACATCTACCTGCTCGGCACCACCAGAGACGAACTAGATGGCTCGGCCTGGGCCGAGACCATCCACCAGCACCTTGGCGGTAAACCACCTGTTGTTGACCTACCCGCGGAGCGAAAGCTTGCCGACTTGATGCACGGCGCTGCTATCCAAGGCATGATCGAGGCAGCTCACGATATCTCAGAGGGTGGCCTGGCAATCGCGATTGTTGAGGCAGCACTGAGGTTCAACGTTGGTGCCAGAATCTGGCTCGATGAACTTTTAGAGCGCGACAACCTTGACCTAACCGCAGCACTGTTCTCCGAGTCACAGGCGAGGGTGATTGTGAGCGTTGGTCGTGAGGATGACGTCAAGTTCCAGTCGCTCTGCGAAGCACGCGGAGTGCCAGTTCTAAGAATTGGTGTGACCGACAAGGCGTCTGAATCAATCGAGATCAAGGACCTGGCAACCTTGGAACTCAACGAGGTTCGCAAGGGCTGGGCTAACACCCTGCCTGAGCTATTTGGTTAAACCCAGTCAATCAGGATTTGCTTGAGGCGTTGAAAGCCTGTTGGAAGCGTCGTCGAGCATTTTCGAAACGTGTACTAGCGCTTGGACAACGTCCTCATACTTTGCGGCGACGCTATCTGGCTCCCAGTATTCGGTTTCATTTCGCAATTCCCTCATCCAGTTCAGCGGTCGCCACACCACCTGGTCCACCAGGTCGGTTCGACTAACTAAGACGTAGGTGTAGTGATTCCCTCTGGGAGGCCTTCTAACCCTCAGGCCATGGGAAAACAAGACGGCTTGCAGTGCTTTTCTCGCACTGTCGTAAAGCACCGTAAAGGCCGCTTCCGGATCCTCGACCGCAATCTTTTGCGCAGTTTTGTAGTGACGGTGTGCAACTTCAAGTTCAAGATGGGGTCTTTGTGTGTCAACTATCACGTGCTCTAGTTGATCCTCTTTCAGCAGTTGCTGGATTGCTGGCTCCAACTAATCTCCCTTGAGACTCACCATCGGTCTGGACCGCACGGTTTTTACAAAGCCTGATTCTTGCTGATTCCATTCGGCCGCGCTTAAGTTATTCACAGCCACTTCTTTGCCGATTTGATAGCTGGCCGTAAGGCCAATCTCAAAAGCCTTAGAACGATCAAAGTCCCCAACCAAAAGAACATCAATGTCCCCGGGGTCTTCACCCTCGCCACCCTCGTAACGATGCGCCCAAGAGCCATAGATCCAGGCCTCATCAACACCTGGCAATTGCTCAACTAACCCTTTGAGTATTTCAAAGGGGCCAAAGCTATAAAGGACTATCTGGCTCAGAGCATCAAACAACCTGTGGTTTGGGTTTACTGTGACCAACTGCATGTTGCCCGAAGCTCGAACAATCAGAAAACCAACCGCCTCTAACCTTCGAATTTCTCTAAGTGCCGTTGGCAGCGAGGTTTCGGCACGAGACGCCAGATCAGATACGGAGAACTCTTTGTCCTTATTGACGATCAAAATTGCCAGGATTCGACCCTGCACCTGACTTCGAAGGATCGGCATCAAGCTCGCATAGTTAGTTTTCATAAAACGAAAGATAACATACGTTTATTGAAACCTAAAGGGGTTGCTTAGTCCTAGATCGTCAGCGTGCTCGGCAATACGCCCCTATCGCCCAATCCCTGTAAAGCGATACCATTACCTGACTCCTAAGAAGGCTCTAATGAACATCAAATACATCGCAGCACTATCTTCCCTTGCGCTACTAACCGGCTGCGCTACTGGCCCATCGATGACCGATGCCGAGAGCTGTGACCTAATTTCTGGCGCACTGAACTCCATGAAATTCACCTTCGATGACCCAAATGCCACACCTGAGTCAGCAACCATAGTCTTCACCCAGGCCGCTGCCGATCTAACCGCAGCATCCGAAGGATCCGAAGGCGAGAAGGCCCAGTGGGCTGCCAGCATGAGTGCGCTTACCAGCTACCTAAACCAGAACATTGCTGACAGCGATGGTGACACCATGCTGCAGACCTTAGATGCTTTGTTTATTGGCTTTGGTGACGAAGCCGTTCACTGCGCGCAGTAGTTAGCTCTT